>NZ_JBFEFG010000281.1:742342-1113514 GCF_040718835.1 Bremerella sp. JC817
TAACTGTTGGTTGCCAGCAGAAACCGAAGGCTGAACCGATCACCGCTCCCGATTACGTTTCGGCCGAGTCGGAAAAGGTCTTGAGCGATACCAAACGCTTGATCGACGCGACCTTGAACCAAGAGATCGATCCACTGCTGGAACTGACGCATCCCAACACATTGAAGATGATGGGTGGCAAGGAAAAGGCTCGCGAGTTGATGCAGTTGATCTTCGATCAGGTTACAGCCCTGCAACTGAACTACGACCGGTTTGTTCCTGTCGGGGAACCGAAGTTCTATCGCACTCCGCAATATGAGTTCGCCGTCATTGCGACCGAGGCCCATGCCACGTTTCCCGATGACTCACTCGACCAGAAGGGGGCGATGGTTGGCATGCGAAAGGTCGGATCGGATAAGTGGACCTACGTCGATTACAACGACCAGACGAAGGACCAGATTTATACGATTCTGCCTGAGCTTCCCCGCAACATCGAGTTGCCGGAAACGTTGAGCAAACTTGGCTCTCAGTAAGCATTTACCCCCTCGACTAGCTTGGCTTTGCCGGGGATTTTCGTTGACGGGTCCCAGGCCGTACCCCAAGATACGAGCAGAAGCCTAACCCCGGTCGCAAAACCCGAAATTGCTACCAATATTCCCGCAGCCGCGGCGAATACCCGGGTGATACTACTAGTTTGAACTGCTCGTCTTTGTGGAAAGGTCGGTCCAATGTCCTTGTACTGGGTGTTTTTCGGCTGTGCCGTTGTGGCTGGAACGATTTTCGTCCTCCAGTTTCTGCTGGCGGTCGTGGGCATCGGGCTGGAAGGAACCGACCTGCCGGACGAGATCCCCGACGACATTCCGGATGACTACACCGGCGATGCGCATGGCTCGACTGCTTTGTTCGGGGTGATTTCGTTCAAGACGCTCGTGACCGCGTTCACCTTCTTCGGCCTTGCCGGTCTGGCCTGTCTTTCTGCCGGCTTGAATGAACCGGTTTCGTTCGCCATCGCCGTCGCATTTGGCATCGCGGCCATGTATGCCGTGCACTGGCTGATGTTGGTGATGCTGCGACTGGCTCAGGACGGCACCGTTCGCATTGCCAACTCGGTGGGCGAAAACGGTACCGTCTACATCCCGATCCCTCCGCATCAGGAAGGGGTCGGCAAGATTCAGATCCGCGTTCAGGATCAGATTGTCGAATACGCGGCTCAAACGACGGCCGAGACCAGGCTGACGACCGGAACTCCGGTTCAGGTCGTCGAAGTGCTCAGCCCGACCATCGTGCTGGTGGTGCCGCTGGTGACCGAAGTGGAAGTTCGGCCTGGTTCCGCGCAACCGGAACAACCGGCACAAACCACCTAGAAAATACGCTTCGACTTCTATCGATTTCCCCAGGTTGGGGTCTTCGTAACCTACACATATCTAGATGCCGCTGCGCGCGGACCGTACCGGCACCGAGCCCTGTCACCAAGGAATTCATCTCATGCAAACCGTATCAATGCTTGCCCAAGGCGAAGGAATGTTCAGTTTCTTCGGCACGACCATGGGGATCATCTCGATCATTGCCATTCTGGCGGTGATGGGTTTCGTCACGTTTCTGATGATCTTGAAGAGCCAGTACAAGCGTTGCCCGAGCAACCGTGTGCTGGTTGTTTATGGTCGCACCGGCGGTGGCAAGTCGGCTCAAACGGTGCATGGTGGTGCGAAGTTTGTGATCCCGCTGATCCAGGACTACGCCTACCTGAGCCTGGAACCGATTCAAATTGAAATCCCGCTGCGTGGTGCCCTGTCGTCGGAAAACATCCGCGTCAATGTGCCCAGCTGCTTCACGGTCGCCATCGGTACCACCCCCGGCGTCATGGATAACGCCGCCGTCCGTCTGCTCGGTTTGACCACCAACGAAATTCGCAAGCAGGCAGAAGAACTGATCTTCGGCCAACTGCGTCAGGTGATCGCCTCGATGCGGATCGAAGAAATCAACCGCGACCGCGATACGTTCCTGGAACACATCCAACGCAGCTTGGAACCTGAACTCAACAAGATCGGCCTCTGCCTGATCAACGTGAACATCACCGACATCACCGACGAGTCGGGCTACATCGACGCCATCGGCCAGAAGGCTGCCTCGCTCGCCATTCAACAGGCCCGTGGTGACGTTGCCGAAAACGAAAAGATGGGTGAAATTCGCGTCGCTCAAGCCCAGCGCGAACGAGAAGTGGAAGTCGCCAACGCGACCAAGGCCCGAATGATTGGCACGCGTGAAGCGGAACGAGAACAAGCGATCCGCATCGCCGAACTCGACAAAGAACAAACCGTCGGTGAACGCGCCGCCGAGTACGAACGAGAAGCCCAGGTCAAACACGCGGAGCGTGAAAAGCGTATTCGTATCGCCGATGCCGATGCCGCGGCCATCATTGGTGAACGTAACGCCGAGTTCGAGCGGGAAGCTGCGGTCAAAGACGCCGAACGTCAAAAGCGTATCAAGATCGCCGAAGCGGATGCCTCGGCCATCGAAGGGGAAAACCACTCGGAAGCCAAAGTCGCTGCCTCGAAGGCCGAACTGGCCGTCAAACGTGCCGAAGCGTACGAGCTGGGTGAAATCCGCCGTAAGGAAGCCGAAGGTGCGGTGAAAGAAGCCGAGAACCGTGCGTTGGCGAAGGCAGCCATTGCCGAAGCCGAACGTGTGGAAGCGGAAAAGCGTGCCTTGCTCGAAGCACCGGCTAAAGCCGAAAAGGCCAAGATCGAAGTCGATTCGGCCGCCGAAGCTGCCCGTCGCCGTATCCTGGCGGAAGCTGAAGCCGACGCCATCTTCGCCAAGTTGGAAGCGGAAGCTCGCGGTGAATACGAAAAGCTCGCCAAGAAGGGTGCCGGTTTGAAGGCAATCGTCGAAGCTTGCGGTGGCAGCAAAGAAGCGTTCCAACTCATGCTGCTGGAACACCTCGACAACCTGGCCGAATCGAGTGCCAAGGCAATCTCGAACATCAAGTTCGACAAGGTCGTCGTCTGGGAAGGTGGCAATCAGAATGGCCGCTCGAACACCGCTGACTGGCTCAGCGGCATGGCCAAGACGCTGCCTCCGATGATGCAAGTCATGAAAGACATCGGTGGCATCGAACTGCCGGAAGCGTTGATTCGCTATGCGGAAGATCCCGAATCGCTCGCCAACGGCAAGAGCAGCCCAACCGAAACGGAACCTTCGGCCAACTAACGCCGAAGTCCTTAGTCCGCGTCCAAATAAGAAAAGCCCAGGTACATTGCCTGGGCTTTTTTCGTGGTGGCACTAACGACGAGGATCGCCCAGCGGGTTCTCGAGCACGTCGTTGATCTGGCCAATATAGAAGCCGAAGAGGCGGAAGATCACCATGATGATCAACCCGGAAACGATCAGCCCCACTAGCATCCCGCCCAAAACTGTCAGCGTATGCAGGGCAGCCTTCGCTTTCTCTTGATAGAGCGACGCCAGCTTGTCCATCGATTCGGCCAACATGCCTGAGATCTCGCCCGTTTCGACGACATCGAGAAAGTCGACCGGAAAGCTTCCGGTACGGCGAAGGATGTCGTGAATCTCTTCCCCCGCCAACAGTTCTCGATCAACCTGATCGGCGAATCGCATGTAATACCGACTATGGGTCGCTTCCAGCGAAAGCCGCATCGCCCGGCGAATCTCCATGCCGCCACCGATCGTGATCGCCATCGCCCACGACATCCGCTGCAGACACAACGTCCGGATCGGGCTGCCGAGGACCGGGATACTCATCGCGACTCGATCAAGCTGCAGGAAGCTCAAATTGCCACGAGTCCACAATATGTAGGTCCATAAGATGAAGAAGATGAACATCCCGATGACCGAGAAATAGATCGCCAGGCCTTCCATCCCGATCAGCCCGAGACCCAGTACATCGATCGGTTTGCCATTGACCTTCGGCAGAAAACCGAGCACCAGAATTAATGCCCCCACAATCAAGATGGCGACAATCAATTGCAGTAGAGGCCACGTCACCCCTTTGACGAATGTCCGTCGCATGGTGACTTGTTGTTCGTACTGATCGGCCATTTCCAGGAAGACCGTTCCAAGCTTGCCCGTTTCGTCACCCAGGCGAACCATCTGGCGGAATAGCTTTGGGAAGTATTTCCCGGTGCAGTCGATCGCGTCTGGCAGAGCGGTGCCTTCGTTGATCAGTTCCAGGATGTCGAGCATCATGCGTCGCTGCGTACCGCTGGCTCGTTCTCCTTCGCGCTGGAAGATGCGTCGCACGTCGACGCCGGCCTGGAATTGATTGCCAATCCGGCGACAAAATCGAACCAGGTTGTCCGTGCTGATGCGAGGCGAAAAGAGCATGTCGGTTTTCCAGCGTTGTCGGCGATGGTTTCCATCATCGATAAGACCTCGGTGCAAAGCAACAGGGCGGAACGATTCGCAATCCCCCCGCAAAACGTTCAGTTCGTGCGATTTGCACTGATTTTGCCAGCCATGCTTGTCGCGCAGTTGCCACCCGTTACGGAATCACTAATTCGAGATCTTTTATTAAAGAGACCTGAAACCCTCCATCTTACGGGCGAGTTAGTCCTATGGTTGTGGAAAGAATCGTCGACCATCGTCGACTGCATTCTCGTCATCATTGCTCGCTATCGATCTGGGAAGACCATCATGAAAAGCCCGACGCTGTTTGGAATCGTCGCCGTAGCCACGTTGGCTATGTTTGTTGCGGAAACTCAAGCCGGACCACGTGGTGGCGGTGGGCGTCGCGGTGGTGGAGGTGGTGGTGCCGATCTGGGTGGCAGTCGCCTTACAGGCGGAAGCCGCCCTTCCCCTAATATCAGCCCTGGCGTCAACTTGGGTGGCAACATCGGCTCAGGCAATTTCAGCTCTGGCAGCCGTGACCTTTCCGGCCGTGCTGGTGGCGACCTTTCGGGCCGATTGAACTCAGGCGGAGGCGATCTCGGCAACCTTCGTCCGCAAGGGCAAGACAAGCTGTCGAACCTGCTGGAAGGAAAGTCGTTCCAGCCTGGTTCCGGCAACTTCCAACGTGGTGATGCCGTTTCGCAAGACAAGCTGCAAAACTTCCTCGGTCTGTCCGACGGAACACGCGAGCCCACCGGCGATCACCAGCAGCAGATCCAAGACAAAAAGAACGAATTGCAGCCGAAGATCGACGAAACGAAGCAGAACGTTTCGGATCGCTCGAACGAGATCTACAACAACGTGAATCAGCACCTGGCCAATCAGCCAGAACCATTCTCGCCACAGTGGTACGCGGCTCATCCAAATGCGTTCCACTATCAGTACCCACATGCCGATGCCTGGGCGGCGGCCAGTTGGGGTGCGGTGACCGGCTGGGTCGTCGGCATGTCGACAACTCCGGTTAGCTATACCTACAACAACAATACGGTGGTCTACTCAACCGACAGCACGGCAGCGACTCCGGTCAATGCCGAAGCCACACTGCAGTTGTCGCAGCCGGGCCCTGCCCCGTCGGACGAAGAGTGGATGCCACTGGGCGTGTACGCGTTGGTGGAAGGAGACCAGACTCAGGCCCAGATGCTGATGCAACTCGCCGTCAGCAAGAGTGGTCAGATCGGTGGCTCGTATTACAACGTGCTGTCCGACAATAGCCAGCCGCTGACGGGTTCGGTCAACAAGCAAACCCAGGAAGTTGCCTGGCACGTGGCCAAGAATGACAAAGTGGTCTTCCAAACCGACGTAAAGAGCCTGACCGAAGCAGAAACCCCAGTCGTCGTGCATTATGGCGACGGCACGACCCATCCGATGACGCTGGTTCGCATGCCGAACAAGCAGTAATCGAAAACGACACAGTCGTATCAAACAATTCCAATAGCCTGGCTGGCGCGTCCATCCAGGCTCTTGTCGTTTTCCGGGGGGCATGGCAGGCGATAAGTTCCCCCGAAATCGCCAGGACTGGTCGTCCTAAGCGGTGGATTCTTGCTATAATCTCGGCTCCATCTTGTTTGCCTGGTTCCCCTTAAATTCCCCACACATGCCTGAATTCCAACAAATCGCGATTTTCGGCGTTGGGCTGATTGGTGGCTCGATTGGCTTAGCCGCGCGAAAACATAACGTCGCTGCCAAAGTCGTCGGGATTGGTCGTAGCCAAGAGAAGCTCTCGCGGGCCCAACGGCTCGGCTGCATCACCGAGGGAACGACCGACTGGCAAGCAGGCATTCGTGGAGCCGACCTGGTGGTGGTCTGCTCTCCCGTCGAATCGATCGTTCCGATGATCGAACAGATGGTCCCCTTCTGCCAGCCTGGCACCATCATTACCGATGCCGGCAGCACCAAGCAGGAGATTGTCGACACCCTCCATTCGAGCGAGTCGATTCGAGGCCGGAAAGATGTTTACTTCGTCGGCAGCCACCCCATGGCCGGCAGTGACAAAAGCGGGGCGGAACATGCCGTGGCCAATCTGTTTCAAGATCGGGTCACAATTGTTACGCCAGTCGCTGAAACCGATCGAACCGCCCAGGCGACTGTCCGCAAATTTTGGGAATCTCTCGGTTCGACCGTCATGGAAATGAGCCCGGCCCAGCACGATGCTTCGGTCGCGGTTACGAGCCACATGCCCCACGTTATTGCCGCATTGCTGGCGGCATCGACCCCAGAATCGATGCTTCCGCTAACAAGTACCGGTTGGGGCGATACCACGCGAATTGCCGCTGGCGACATCGATTTGTGGCGTCAGATCCTCACCACCAATCGGGGCCACGTCTTGCAGTCGCTAGCGAACTTTGAGAAATTGCTGACTGCCTTCCGGGCATCGCTGGAAGCGGGTCAGGACGAGCACTGGATCAAGCTCTTAAAACAGGGAAAGCACCACCGTGACATTGTGGGAAGTTGATATCTATCCCGCTTCGGGACATGTGGATCGATTGGCTGCCGCCATCGTTGCCGACGCCGAAGACCTGCAAATTGCCACCCACCTCGAAATTGCCACGGCCCACGGATTTCTCGTCCAAGCCGATTTCGATGCGGATCACATCAAGCTGCTGGCGGACCAACTGCTGGTCGATAACGTCGTGGAACGGGGCGTCGTCGCCCAGGCCGGCGAGGCGATCCTGGCAGAAGCACCGGCGAAAAACTACGACCGACTGATTCATGTCATGCCCAAGTCTGGCGTGATGGATCCGGTCGCCCAAAGTACCCAGGCCGCAATCGCCGACTTTGGAAAACCAGCCGAAGCGGTTCGCACATTCCGTAAGTACTGGATTGGCGGTCTCGACGATGCCCAGACCGAGCGTCTGGTCACCAAGCTTTTGGCGAACGATTCGGTCGAACAGGTCATCCAAGGCCCGATCGATCTCGATCGCCTCTCGTTTGGCAAGTCGCAGCCGTTCGAGCTGAAGACGGTCGGTATCCGTGCTTTGGACGATGCTGGGCTGGAACGCCTGAGCAAAGAAGGCCAGCTTTACCTGACCCTGGTCGAAATGCAGACCATTCAGAACTACTTCCAGGAACTGGGCCGCGATCCCACCGACATCGAGTTGGAAACGGTCGCTCAGACCTGGAGCGAACACTGCAGCCACAAAACACTGGCTGGCAAGATCGCCTATAAAGACGAAAAGCAAGAGCTTCGTTTCGACAACATGTTGAAGGAAACGATCTTCGCCGCCACGCAGCAGATCCGCAAAACGCTGGGCGAAGAAGACTGGTGCGTCAGCGTCTTCAAAGACAACGCCGGTATCGTCAAGTTTAACGACGAATACAACATCTGCTTCAAGGTCGAAACGCACAACCATCCAAGTGCCCTCGAACCTTACGGTGGTGCCAACACCGGCATCGGCGGCGTGATCCGCGACCCGATGGGCACCGGCATGGGTGCCAAGCCGATCTGCAATACTGACGTCTTCTGCTTCGCACCACCAGAAACCGACCCCGGTAGCCTGCCGCAAGGCGTCCTGCATCCGCGTCGCGTGATGAAGGGTGTTGTGAGCGGCGTCCGCGATTACGGCAACCGTATGGGGATCCCCACGGTTAATGGTGCCGTTTACTTCGATCAACGTTACCTGGGTAACCCGCTGGTTTACTGCGGCAACGTCGGTCTGATTCCGGTCGATATGTCGTTCAAAGAAGTTAAAGCGAACGACCTGATCGTCGCTGTTGGTGGACGTACCGGTCGCGATGGTATCCATGGTGCCACGTTCAGTTCGGCCGAGCTGACCAGCGAAAGCGAATCGCTCAGCGGTGGTGCCGTCCAGATCGGTAACGCGATCACTGAAAAGATGGTTCTCGACGTCCTGCTCGAAGCTCGCGACCGCAAGCTGTACAACGCGGTCACCGACTGCGGTGCCGGTGGTTTCTCGAGTGCCGTCGGCGAAATGGGTGAAGAACTGGGTGCGGAAGTGTGGCTCGAAAAGGCTCCGCTGAAGTACGAAGGTTTGTCCTATACGGAAATCTGGATCAGCGAAGCTCAGGAACGTATGGTCCTGGCCGTGCCAGAAGACAAATGGCCAGAGTTGGAAGCCCTCTTCGCGTCGGAAGGTAGCGAGGCGGTCGTGCTCGGCAAGTTCGTCCCGACTGGCAACCTGACGCTGACTTACAATGGCAATAAGGTTGGTGAGATCGACATGCGATTCCTGCATGACGGTCGCCCACCGATCGTTCGCGACGCCGTTTACACTCCGCCGACCCTGGCTCCCCTGGAAATCAATTCCGAAGCGGTCGACTCGGTGGGTGACGATCTGCGAAAGATCCTCAGTTCGCTCAATGTCGCCAGCAAGGAATGGATCATCCGCCAATACGACCACGAGGTCCAAGGTGGCAGCGTAATCAAGCCACTGGTCGGCGTGAAGAACGATGGCCCGAGCGACGCCGCCGTCGTTCGCCCAGTGCTCAACAGCCGTAAGGGTATCGTCCTGTCGTGCGGCATGAACCCGCATTTCGGTGACTTTGATACTTACGACATGGCTGCCAGCGCCATCGACGAAGCGATCCGCAACTGCGTGGCCGTGGGTGCCGATCCATCGCGGGTCGCCATTCTCGACAACTTCTGCTGGGGCTATACCGATCGTCCAGAAACGCTGGGCAGCCTGGTGCGTGCCGCCCTGGCCTGTCGCGATCTGGCGGTTGCTCTCGGAACGCCATTCATCAGCGGTAAAGACAGCCTCAACAACGAATTCAGCTACTTCGACGACCATGGCGATAAGAAAACGATCGCCATTCCGCCGACCTTGCTGATCAGTGCCATGGGGCAAGTCGACGACGTTTCGACCTGCGTGACGATGGACCTCAAGTCGCCGGGCAACCGGTTGTACATGGTCGGTCTGACCAAGGATGAAATGGGGGGATCGCACTGGTCGCTGGTCAACTGCAAGTCGGGTGGCCAGGTTCCGCAGGTCGACACCGATCTGGCGAAGACGGTCTTCAACGGTATTCACGCCGCGATCCAGGCCGGTACCGTTCGGGCATGTCACGACTTGTCGGAAGGTGGCCTGGCGATCGCTCTGGCGGAAATGGCTTTTGCTGGTGGCGTCGGTGCGAGCGTGTCGATCGATAAGATCCCACACCAACTCGACAATCCAACGGCGATCACGCTGCTTTACAGCGAATCGAATACCCGCTTCGTCTGTGAAGTACCGGAATCGTCGGCCGCTGAGTTTGAAGCCGCCCTGGCCGGTGCTCCATTCGCCCACATCGGTCAAGTCGCCGAGCACAAGGAACTGGTCGTCCAACAAGGCGAACTGACGTTGCTCGACGAGCCGATCGAATTGTTGAAACAGGCTTGGCAAGCTCCCCTGAATTGGTAAGTGACAAGGAAAGAATTCACCCGATGGCTCAGCCTAAAGCCTTGTTGATTCGCTCTCCCGGTACCAACTGCGACCTCGAAACGGCCTACGCCTTCGAGCAGTCGGGAGCCGTGGCCGATCGTATTCACCTCAATCGCATCCTCGAAAAGCCTGAGATCCTGAACGACTACCAGATCCTGGCGTTGTCAGGCGGGTTCAGCTATGGCGACGACATCTCGGCCGGCCGGATTGTCGGCAGCCTGTTTCGTCACCACTTGATGGATGCCGTCAAGCAATTCCACGACGACGGCAAGCTGATTCTGGGGATCTGCAACGGTTTCCAGATCCTGATCAAAACCGGTTTGCTTCTAGCCGACGACGAACGTGGCTTGCCTGCCAGTACGTTGGCCTGGAACGACTGCCAGATGTTCCAGGATCGCTGGGTGAACCTGAAGACCTCCGGCAGCAAGTGTGTCTTCCTGAAGGACATCGATCAGATGTACCTCCCGGTGGCTCACGCCGAAGGACGCTTCATGGCTCGCGACGAAGCGACCTTGGACGCCCTGGAAGCTGGTCAGCAGCTTTGCTTGACTTATACCGCAGATCGCGATGGGGAAGATTCGGTCTCGTTCCCCGACAATCCGAACGGTGCCCAGCGTCATGTTGCTGGCGTCTGCGACGAGACGGGTCGAATCTTCGGTCTGATGCCGCATCCTGAACGCTACATCGATCGCACGCATCATCCGCGTTGGACTCGCGGTGAAGGCAACAGCCCTGGCGACGGATTGAAGTTGTTTCAGAATGCGGTCGAGTACTTCGCCTAGAAGTTCATCTGCCAAGCTTTGCGGCTGGTTGAACCTGAACGTCAACTAGCCGCTGGCCGCTATCTCACTCGAAGCATTCGCTTCGCGTTTCCGCCGCCGGGCATCGACCACGCGGCGGATGATCTCGTCGGCGATCACCCCGACCAGGATCACCACGCCGATCACGGTACCTTCCAGTTCCGAGAACTCCAACGTTTCGATCGCCTGGTAAAGCTCTCGCAAGATCGCGGTTCCCAGCACCACGCCGAGAATCGATCCAGTACCGCCACGCAGACTACAACCACCCAGCACTGCCGCGGCGATGGCATACAGTTCGTAGAACGTCCCAGCTTCGTTCGGGCCGACACTGTTGAGGTCGATCGCGAACAAGATCGCCGAGATCCCTGCCATCAACGCACAGATCATGTAGGCCGAGATCGTGATCCAGTCGGTGTTGATCCCGCTGAACCGGGCCGCTTGTTCGTTGTTCCCCAGGGCTTTCAAATAGCGGCCGAACGTCGTCTTGTTCAGCACCAAAGACGACACAATCGCGATCACCGCCAGCATCACCAGGGGCAAAGGAATGCCGAGGTAAGGAATGTGCCAGTTGGTGAGATACGCGATGTCGGTTCCTCCTTCTGGCCGGACGAAGTTCGAGATCTTGTTGTCCTGGGCGAGAAAGCGAGCGAGGCTCCGCAAGACCAGCAAACCGCAAAGCGTGACCACGAACGGCTGCAGTTTCAGCTTGGTGATCAGTAGCCCGTAGCCTAAACCGATCAACATGGCACCGACCAAAACGATCACCATGGCCAGGTACGGATCCATGTTTTGATCGTTGATCAGAATGCCGAACTGCACGCCAACCAGGGCGACCATCGAGCCCATCGACAGGTCGATGCCGCCGGCAATGATCACGAATGCAGCGCCGATCGCCATGATGCCATACAGACCGGTCCACCGCGCCATGATGTCGAGGTTGTAGCCGCTGGCGAAGGTCGGAGCGTTGGCGGCCGTCACGCCGAAGATGGCGAAGATCAACAGGAAAAGAACGATATTCTTGAGCATTCAGTGCTTCTCTTTCAAACCGCCGTCAGCTTCTGTCCAGTTGCCAAATTCATGACCGACTCTTCACTGAGTTGGTCGCGGGTCAGTTCGCCGGCCAAGGCCCCTTCGTGCATCACCAGCACGCGATCGGCCATGCCCAGGATCTCTTCCATCTCGCTCGAAACAAACAGAATCGCCACCCCGTTCCGGGCCAACTCTTCCATCAGTTCATAGATCTCGTGCTTCGCCCCAACGTCGATCCCGCGGGTCGGTTCGTCCAGCAGAAGCACCTTGGGATGCATCGCCAGCCATTTGGCGATGACCACTTTCTGCTGATTGCCCCCGCTCAGATATTGAATGATCTGTCGCGAGCTGGGCGTCTTCACATGCATCCGCTTGATCATGTCGTCGATCAGGCGCTGTTCTTTGCCATGATCGATCCACGAGAGAAACGACAAGCGATGCAGCCCCGGCAGCGACGTGTTCTGGCCGACATCCATCGGCAAGACCAGCCCTTGGGCCTTGCGGTCTTCCGGGACGAGAAACACCTCGTGCCGAATCGCATCGCGTGGCGATCGAATCGCGACCGACTTGCCGGCGACCTCCACCGTTCCGCCAACGGGCGGGTGAACGCCAAACAGGGTCTCGAACAGTTCGGTCCGCCCTGCCCCGACCAAACCGGCCAGGCCAACGATCTCGCCAGCCTTCAACTGAAAACTGATCTCGTGAGCAGGATGGGCATGCGTTCGGAGCGACTTTGCTTGCAAAACGACATCGCCCGGCGTTTGTGATTGATGGGCATAGAACTGATCGAGCTCGCGCCCGACCATCAGTCGCACCATGTTGTCGTGCGAGATCTCTTCGCGGCTGAGCCCGCCGCTGTTCTGACCGTCACGCAGGGCGACGACACGATCGCAGACGCGATGCACTTCGCTCAAGCGGTGCGAGATGTAAACGATGCTGACGCCATCGGCCCGCAGCGACTGAATCACCTCAAACAAGCGCTCGACTTCCCGAGCCGAAAGGCTGGAGGTTGGTTCGTCCATAATCAGCAGGCGAGCGTTGCAAGACAACGCCTTGGCGATCTCCACCAGTTGCTGCTGTCCGATCGAAAGCTCGGCGAGCGGTTTGCGAGGATCGATATCGAGCCCCACTTGGTGCAGATACTTCCGCGAATTGGCATTTACCGCTGCCTGGTCGATCCAGCCGAACTTGCGTGGTTCGCGGCCGAGGTAAATGTTCGCCCCGACCGAAAGGTTATCGCAAAGGTTCAGCTCTTGATGGATCAAGGCGATCCCCAGCCGCTGGGCATCGGTAACGCCGCGGATCTCGACCGGTTTGCCATCGATCCGAATCGTGCCGCTATCGGGCTGCTGGATCCCCGCCAGGATCTTCATCAGCGTGCTCTTGCCGGCGCCGTTCTCGCCGATGACGGCAATCGATTCCCCGACGCCGACCTGAAGCGAGACCTCGGACAAGGCCTTCACCCCAGGGAATCGCTTCGAGACCTGGTCGACTTCCAGGAACGGAACCGGCGCGGCATTCATAGAACGAGACCTTAGCTTCCCGCTTCCGTTGCGGTGGCTTCGTCCGACTTCATCGGCGCTTCTTCCACGGCAGGCGCTTCGGCAGGTGTCTCTTCGGCTGGTTCTTCCTTGGGCATGTACTTGGCGATCTCAGGCGGGATCGGCTTGTCCATCAATTCGTCGATGACGCCCGCGCTGCGTTCCTGGGCGTTCAACTGCTCCATCATGCCAACGAAAATCATGACATCGCCACCATCGGGAATCGCTTCCTTCACCAGGCGTCCCACTTCGCGGCCAGCCAGGTAATTGTGCGTGCCAATGTAGAACTTGCGTTCGCTTTGCGGTGCGTCCGAGTCGTGACAGATCACGTTCCCCTCGAACGCATCGACGGCTTTATTGATCAGGCTGGTTTGACTGGCAGGCGAGCTAGGGCTCATCGCGAGACCAACGCAGCCATCCCCAATCTTGCGTTCGATGAAACGCTTCTGTTCTTCCTGGGTACCGTTTGGCGGATGATAGACTTCGCATTCCGCATTGAAGATCGGTTCGGCCACGCGAACGCCCTCTTCGGCATAGTTCCAGAATGGATCGACCGTGTTGGTAAGAAACGCGATCTTCACCTTCTTGCTGGTGTCGTAGTTGGGCTGATTGTTGGGTGGTGGCGTGCCGTTGCCTGCCTTGATGCGGTTGAGTTCAGCCTGAAGTTCGTCGACGTTGTCTTTTCGGATCGACTTAAACGGCACGAAGATCAAATTGCTTTCTGGGATGTCGAGATCTTGCCCGCGAGCCATTGCCGAAAGGAACTCGACCGACTTGTAGCCAAACACGAACGGCTGCTGCACGACCGTGCCGTAAACCTTGCCTTCTTGAATTCCTTTGAGCGTGACCGGATCTTCGTCGAAGCCAATGATCTCGATCTCACCAACCTTGCCGGCACCTTCAACGGCACTCAGGATCATGGGAGGATTGTAAGCCCACAGCCCCACCATCGCCTTCAAGTTCGGGTTATTGCCGATCGCGGACTCTGCGTTCTGCTTCGCTCGGGCATGGTCGGTGTTGTCGGTACGGATGCCGAGGATCCGGTACTTGCCTGCCTCGATGGGAAAGTCATAACCACCGCTGCCCGTCGTGGGGCTTTCGGTCTTGGCCCGACAACCGACCATGGCGGTCGCTACCAGCAAGACCAGCAACAAACTGGGAAGTCGTTTCACGGGTCGAATCCTTCGAGGAGATAACGCGAGGGGAAAACAACGAAAATAGACGAGAAAAACGCTATCTTAAGCCGCAAACAACCTCAAGGCAACTATCTCCGGCATTAATGAGCAACAGGGCGCAAGCTGTTTCCCATCGTTTCCTTACAGCCGACAGACTCAACGAAAGCGGTAGCCAGAAACCATTCCTGCCATCGGCGCAAAAAAAAGGACCAGCGATACCGAAGTCTCGCTGGTCCCGGGTTTCCTAGCAGGGGCAATCGATCTACCGTTGCCCCTTGATTCGACATCAATAGTGTCGTTAGTTGCCAGTCGGCAGCGGAATCGCGATGCCACCCTTCTGCAGAATCTCACGCACGTCCTGGTAACGCTCGTAGTCCGAGATGGTCACTGGGCCGGTGTAGATTTCGCTTTGCAGCTTGCGAGGTGGATGCTTCGCATAGGTCTTCATCAACTCGGCGACCGCCATGTTGAACCCGACCAGGGTCCACGTGCGTTCGGTGTAGTTGTTCATGAAGATGTCGTAGCGTTCCTGAGGATCTTGATACAGGTCGAAGATCTGCGGCACGCCGGCGACGTACTTCTCGGCCCCCTTCCAACCCAGGTTCGAGTCGACCGCCAGACCACCGGTAGCTTGACCATCGTCACCACGCAGATTGAAAACCGCCTTATAGTTGGCGACACGAATCGCACCTGGCGAGAGTTCATTCTCGGTGAAATAGAACCAAGCCTTGCGGGGCGATTCGCCGGTCCCGGTCAAGACCGGAATCATGTCGTGGCTATCGAACATCATTGGCTTATCTTCACGATCGTTCTTTGGCAGTTCGACGCCGGCAGCCGAAGCGAACGTCGCCATCAGGTCGAGACCACCAATGATGTCGTGATTACGCACGCCTGGCTTGATTTTTCCTGGCCAGATCGCGATGGCTGGCACTCGGTTACCACCTTCACGCACGGTACCCTTGGTACCACGGAACGGAGTGTAACCAGAGTCCGGATAAACGTCTTGCCAGGCACCATTGTCGGTGGTGTAGAAGACCAGCGTGTCTTCGGCCAGCCCCAGTTCTTCCAGCTTCTTCATCACGTTGCCGATACGCGTATCGAGTTCCACGACCGAGTCGGCATACTTCGTTTTCGAGAGCGACTTGTGCTTGAATTCTGGTGCTGGCAGGTTTGGCTGATGCACCTTCATGAAGTTGATATTGATGAAGAATGGCTGATCAGGATTCTTTGCGGCTTCTTCCAGGAATGCGATGCCTGACTGTTCGACATACTTGTCGAGGAAAGGAATCCCGACGATGCCTTCTTCCGGCTTATCAACGTATTCGCCATTCACCTTAAAATCTTCTTTAGGTGCTTCGCCAGCTTTGCCCGAGAGCGAACCCTTGGTCACCTTCTGGAACAACTCGCGCATCTTTTCTGGCATGTCCGGGAACCACTCTGGGTCGCCGTAGGTATACGCGTTGCAGTGATAGAGGAAGCAATGCTCCATCACGTCGTAGCCGTGTGCGTTCGGCAAAGCATAGTCCGATTCGCCCAAGTGCCATTTGCCGGTGAAGTAGGTGCGATATCCGCCGGTCTTCAGCACCGATGCCAACGTCCATTCGGCCTGGGGCAGACCGCCCCCTTGGCCTTGGAAGGCAACCGTCGTCATACCACTACGGTTGGGAATACGTCCGGTCTGCATGGCAGCGCGACCAGGCGTGCAGCTTGGCTGGGCATAGAACGAGAAAAAGGTCATCCCCTCGGCAGCCATCTTGTCGATATTCGGCGTTGGCATGCCACGTCCGACACCACCACCATAGGGACCAAGGTCGCCATAGCCGGTATCGTCCGAGACGATGAACAAGATGTTGGGCTTTTTAGCTTCAGCTTCCTTTGGCTGAGCCATGCCGAGCACGCCTACCAACAACAAAAAACATACGGATACTCCGTGGAATCGAAACGTACGCATCGCAACCTCACCTCGTGGGGCAATTTCAAAAATTCGATTTTAGGACGAAAACTGGCCAGTCATCGGGCGGTCCAAAGAACCGCGGCCTGGCTTCGGAATCGCCACTCCCAGCGGGAGTGCGAATCGGCGGCTTCGGGTTCATGGAACATTGTCCGCTTCAACATACCTCATACCTAACGGGGGTGCCGAAACATTTCCTGAGGACTAGGGGAAATAAGTAAAGGTGTCACATTCGCTTCACAGAAACTCGTTGCAACTTGTAGCTCAGGGGAGTTGGTACGGTTTATAATGCATCCCCTCTTAAGGACCGTCCCCGCCAACTTCAGGAAAGCCATCCATGTCCAGCCCCTCGATCCGCCCGCTGGCGATCTTTCTGCTGCTTTTCGCGCTCGCTCCCCTTCCCCTTCACGCCCAGGAATCGGACTCCCAGTTTTCGATTCCCCAAACCGATGACGGCTTGCCAGGCGAAGGTCCGATCCGCCGATACGACTGGTTTCGCAACTTGTGGCAAAACAAACGCAGCCAATGGTCAAAGCAAGTCGACGCAGACCAGGGTGCCGTTGTCTTCCTTGGTGATTCGATCACCCAGGGCTGGGGCGATAACCTCGGTGGCAGCTTCGGTGATTTGAAAGTTGCCAATCGCGGAATCAGTGGCGACACAACCCGCGGCATGCTGATTCGTCTCGAAGAAGACGTCCTGGCGTTGAACCCGAAAGCGGTCGTCATGTTGATGGGCACCAACGATCTAGAAGAAAAGGCCGAGCCAGAAACGATCGCCGCCAATATGAAGCTCATCGTGGCGAAGTTGAAAGAACACAATCCCGAGATGCCCATCATCTTGTGCAAGGTCTTCCCCAGTTCGGCCTCGAAGAGCCGCTCGGCTGAAAAGATCCAACGCGTCAACGAGTTGTATGCCGAAGGCGTGCAGGGCGATCCTCAGGTCATCGTGCTGGAAACCTGGTTGCCATTCGCTGATGAAAATGGCGATGCCAAGTCGGAAGAGTTCCCCGACCTGCTGCACCCGAATCAAAAGGGTTACGCCAAATGGGCCGCGGCGCTGCGCCCCGTGTTCGCGACGCTTGGTTTTCTGGAAACCGAGCCCGATGATTTTCAAGTCGAGCCAGGCTTCACCAGTCTTTTCAATGGCAAAGATCTGACTGGCTGGCAGTTCAAGGCGAACCCGGAACGTAAAGGAAAGAAGGTCGGCATTGCCTGGCCGATCATCGAAGAAGACATCGCTTTCGACGGCAAGACCGAAAGCAACGACGGTCGCTACGTCGCGATCAACGACCGGTTGGTGGTCACTACGCCTGCCGAGGGCCGACGTATTCAACAGCTTTGGACCACCCAAGAGTTCCCCGGCAACTTCGTTCTAAAGCTTGAGTTCCGCGCGACCCCGAATGCCGATAGTGGCGTGTTCATTCGAGCTCCTCAGCTTCAGTGCCGCGACTATCCTTTGGCTGGGCCTTATAAAGAGCTGAAGAACTACAAGCCTCAAGACTGGAACGAATTGGTCGTGACCGTCAAAGATGGCGTCGCCTATTGCACCTGCAACGGTGAAGTCCTGGAGGAAGCATTCCAGGTGCCAGAAACCGGCCCAATTGGCCTGGAAGGGGATCGCGGCCAAATGGAATATCGCCGCATCCGCATTCAAGAGCTGGACTAGTTACTGAAACCTGCGCAAACTTTTGCTGCAGGATCTGTCGCTAAGTCCAATATGCTCGCCATGAGATAACGAAAGGCGGCTGGTAGTTTACCAGCGGCCTTTCTTCGTACGTCGCCGTTTTCGATCAGGTTGGACAGTTTAGTCTTCCAACGTGACCGAGAGCGTGATGTTGGTATTGAGCACCTTCGAGACAGGGCAGCCTGCTTTGGCTTTGCCGGCCAGTTCTTCGAACTGTTCTTTGCTGCAGCCTGGTACTTTGCCGGATAGTGCCAAATCGATGCCGGTGATGGCGAAACCATCGTCCACTTTTTCAAGCGTACAGACAGCCGACGTTTCCATCTTTTCGGCAGTGAAGCCAGCTTCGCCCAAGATCTTCGATAGAGCCATCGTGAAACATCCGGCGTGAGCGGCAGCGATCAATTCTTCTGGGTTGCTGCCCTTCTGGCCTTCAAATCGACTGGCGAACCCGTATGGGTAGCTGCTGAGCGCACCACTCTCGGTGCTCAGTTCGCCTTTGCCATCTTTGATGCCACCTTGCCAGACAACCGAGCCGCTACGTTTGATCTTCATGGAATGCTCCGGGGGAGGTTTGATTTCGAGTAACGCCTTAATCATTTCCCGAAAGCAACCGTCATTCAATCACCGAGTTCAATCAGGTGCGCATAAAGAATGACCACCGGTAAGGACACGGTGGCCATTCTTCAAATTCAACTTGCGTATGGGGTATCCCCCACGTGCGAGACTCTTAGTGAGTCGTGTTCGACGTGGCGGTGCTGTTGTTGTTGGGGTTCGCAGTCGATGGGTTACCCTTTGGGGCACAACCCACGATAACGGTCGTCAGGGCCACCAGAACCAACAAGGATCCGAGCTTCTTCATTGCGAAAATCTACCTTTGTGAAGTGTTCAAAAACGTCTGGTTATGTAGCTATCTTACCGGATTTGAGCCAAATTTCCAAAGGGGGTGAGGTTCCCTGCCTATCATACCCAGGCGGTAAAACCGCTCTCGTCCCCATAACGTGAGAACTCGGCCCGCTATCGGAGTTTTCGGATGCGATGTCCGAATATTGAGTTTATTGAGGAGTCTTTTTGCCAAGGATTGGCGTAGAAAGTCACGTTTTGACCACCATCGGCACATCACCGCAGTTTGCTCAGCAGGTACGCCGTCGCTCGCCACGTTGCCTTTATGGCAGTTGGCAGGTTGGTCCCCAATTGGGTGAAGGAACGTACTATCGCGTCTTCCGTGCTCGGCCTAGTGAAGGATCGTTTCAGGGTTGGGACTTTGCCCTGAAAACCATTCGGCCCGAGTACAAGGGTGATCGGCTCCTCATCGAGCGACTGGTTCGCGAAGCCGAGGCAGGCAGCGAGATCACGTGTGCTCACGTCGTTCCGGTGATCGATTCTCGTAGCGGGTCGTTTGTCGTCATGCCGCGTGTCTGGGGTAAGACGCTGGCAGAAATCTTGGCGACCGGCCAACGCTTTCCTTTGGGAGTTGCCGTTTGGACAGCACGGCAACTGGCCCAAGGCCTGACGAACGTTCACCAGTCGAAGTGGATCCACGGTGATGTGAAGCCTGATAACGTCATGATTTCGACCAGCGGTCACGCCACGCTGATCGATCTCGGCTTCGCGCAGCGGATCGACTTGAGCCTGCCATGCAGCAGTCGCAAATGCGATCGTCAAGGAACGCTTCGCTATCTACCGCCTGAGATGCTGACAACCAGCATCCCAATCCTGCCTCAGGCCGACACCTACAGCCTAGGTGTCATCTTGTTCGAGCTGATTACAGGCCGTCAGCTGTACGATCAAACTTCGACGGAAGAGATCGTCAAAGCCCAACTGTCGCAGCGAGCCCCCAACGTACGGTCCCTGGTTCCGAACGTTCCGGGCTCGCTCGATCGGTTGGTCGCCCAGATGCTGGCCAAAGATCCGCTTCGTCGTCCTTCGCCAGACACCGAATTGGTGAAAGCGTTAGCCGCGGTCGAGGTCGAATTGCTCTCCCCCAACCCGAAGATGCATTTCGTCGCTTGATTCGGACGAAGCACGTGATTCGACGAGCGATTTGAACATCACCAGCGCGTCGACGAAGCCTTTCTGCGGATGCTGAAACGCCTGAGGCAACTCGATCCAGACGCGGTGAATTTCTTCGACCGACATGTCTCGCGGCAACGCATAGGTTTCCCCAGCACGAATCACCGGTACTAAGATCTGCAGGACCACTTCCCAGTCCGATGGTTGAACGGGACGCATCTGCACGTCAGGGTTGGCCTCGATACGGCTCTCTGCCTCTCGCTTGGCCACAATCGCAGAAGAAAGGGGACGCCCGTAGAGATCGACATTGCCGGCCGCCTTTTCGACGGAATCGACGTCGGCCGCTGGATGAACTCGGGGAAAGAAGTAATCCCTCAGCCTCCCACCATTCCAAATACCCGGGAAGTCGTAGTCGGCGTAGCTTCCGTCGCGGCGGCGAAGTCGATCCACCCGGTTCGGGTTATCCATAAGGCTATGCCGCATTTGCATGACTCCCCCAACGATCGCCACGACTGCCACAAAGATCAGCGCCAGAATTTCCATCACACGGGGTCGCCTCGTTGCAGGATCTAGTCTCCTCCATCGCCATCGAAGCCATCCAATCCATCGTCAGAGGAATCGATCACGATGTCGTTTTCGTCCGTTTCGACGTAGCCCAGACCGACTCGATAACTGGCGGACTCCGCTTTCGGGGGAGCCGATCCGACATCGAGATCGCGATGACTGTTGCTGCGGCTCTTACCCCAGCCAAATCGCGCACCGGCCTTCTGCTTGTCGTCAGACGACCGCCGGTTCAGCAATGCGATCAGCAGAAAGGCAATCACTACCCCGCCAAACAGTGCGAGCAATATCGGAAGCATTCGTTGTGCAACTAACCTACCTGCGTTGAAAGGCTGGATTGTCTTTCGCCACAGTCCTACTTTGGTATTGGCAAGAAAAAGCAAAGGGACGCAGCCTCAGATTAACGGAAGCGGCGTCCCCTGTTAAGTTAAATCGCGGCGATCGGCATTAAGTCACCGTCGCCGATTCGACGGAACTACTACCGATGGCCGACTTGCC
Organism: Bremerella sp. JC817; assembly: GCF_040718835.1. Taxonomy (NCBI): domain Bacteria; kingdom Pseudomonadati; phylum Planctomycetota; class Planctomycetia; order Pirellulales; family Pirellulaceae; genus Bremerella; species Bremerella sp. JC817. The sequence goes on from NZ_JBFEFG010000281.1 coordinate 763,353, forward strand.
GAACGTATAGCCAGTTCCGTCATAGCCAACCGTGATTCGGTCGCCATCCTTGAAGTCTCCCTTCAACAACAGCGTCGCCAACTGGTTTTGCAGGCGATTCTGAATCACTCGCTTCAGCGGTCGGGCACCATACAGCGGATCGAAACCTTCGTCCGCCAAGGCATCCTTGGCCGAATCGCTGACCACCAGTTCGATCCCCTGCTCTTCCAGTTGATGCGCCAGCCCACGCGTCTGGAAGTCGACAATCGATCGAATCTGTTCCTTCAACAGCGGCTTGAAGACAATGATGTCGTCAATTCGGTTGAGAAACTCTGGCAGGAACTTCGTTCGCAGGTTGGCCTGGGCGGCTTCGCGAATTTCTTCGTCGCTTCCACCTTCCTGGGCAATCTGCTGAATGGCCTGGCTACCGATGTTGCTCGTCATCACCACAATCGTGTTGGTGAAATCGACCGTGTGACCATGGTTGTCGGTCAGTCGGCCATCATCCAGCACCTGTAGCAAGATGTTGAACACATCGTGATGCGCCTTTTCGACTTCGTCGAGCAAGATCACGCTGTAAGGCCGCCGGCGAACTGCTTCGGTCAGCTTGCCACCTTCTTCGTAGCCGACATATCCGGGAGGAGCCCCGATCAGTCGACTCACCGCGTGACGTTCCATGTACTCGCTCATGTCGATACGCACCATGGCGTTCTCGTCGTCGAACAAAGCTTCGGCCAACGCCTTGCACAGTTCGGTCTTACCTACGCCTGTTGGGCCCAGGAAGATAAACGAACCGACCGGACGATTGGCAGCCTGAAGTCCGCTACGACTTCGACGCACCGCATTGGCCACGGCAACGACCGCTTCTTCCTGACCGACCACACGTTGATGCAATCGTTCTTCAAGGACCAGCAGCTTGGCTCGTTCCGTTTCCAACATCTTGGCAATCGGAACGCCTGTCCATTGGCTGACCACTTCGGCGATTTCATCCTCTGTGACCTGTTCTCGCAGGAGACGTCGTTCGTTCTTGGCGTCGTCCTTTTCGGCTTCTTGCTCGCTCTCAGCTTCCATTCGCGATACCAACGCGTCGTGCTTCTTTTGCAGCTCGAACAGCTTTTGGTAATCGCTTTCGGGAACGAGTTGCCCCATCGATTGAATCTCTTGAATCGATGCGTGCAGACGAGAATATTCCAGATCGGTCGCGGCCAGTTCCTCGCGGATTTGAGCGACGTCTCCCATTCCCATCTTCTCCGCTTCCCATTGTTCGCGAAGGCTGGCAAGTTGCCGTTTGACCTGTTCCATCTCGTCTTGAATTTCTTCACGACGCTGGATGGCGGTCTCTTCCGTTTCTTCGGCCAGTTGGCGATCGGCCAACTGCAGCTGCGTTAGACGTCGCTGCACCTGATCGATCTCAGCCGGAACGCTTTCCAGTTCGATCGCCAGACGACTCGAGGCTTCGTCCACCAGGTCGATGGCCTTGTCTGGCAGGAAACGATCGGTGATGTATCGATCCGATAGCTTCGCCGCCGCGACCAGGGCCGAGTCCTTGATCTTGATCCCATGATGCGCTTCGTACCGCGGCTTCAGACCACGCAGAATCGCGATGGTATCTTCGATCGAAGGTTCCCCAACGTAGACCGGTTGGAATCGACGTTCCAGCGCCGCGTCCTTCTCGATATACTGTCGGTACTCGTCGAGGGTCGTGGCACCGATACAACGCAGTTCGCCACGGGCCAACGCAGGCTTCAACAGGTTGGCCGCATCGGCCCCACCTTCTGCCTTGCCGGCACCGACGACCGTATGCAACTCGTCGATGAACAGCACGACGCTTCCCTGGGAATCTTGAACTTCCTTCAGCACCGCTTTCAGGCGTTCCTCGAATTCACCACGGAACTTCGCCCCCGCGACCAATGCCCCCATGTCGAGAGCGATCACGCGTTTGTTCTTCAAGCTTTGCGGTACGTCCCCTTGGACGATTCGCAATGCCAGACCTTCGGCGATGGCGGTCTTACCGACGCCTGGCTCGCCGATCAAAACGGGATTGTTCTTCGTACGACGTGACAACACTTGAACCGTTCGGCGAATTTCTTCGTCGCGTCCGATCACCGGATCGAGCTTCCCTTTTTCAGCTCGCTCGACGAGGTCGATGCCGTACTTCTTCAAGGCCTGGAAGGTGTCTTCCGGGCTTTGCGATGTCACGCGAGAACTTCCTCGCACTTCGCGGAGTGCCGACAGAATATCTTTCTCGGTGACCGCGTTGACCTGCAGGATATCCTTGGCCTTCGAGGGGACCTGGGCCAAGGCAAACATCAGATGCTCGGTCGAGACAAACTCGTCCTTCATGGTGTCGGCTTGCTTTTGCGCGGCCTGAAACACCTGGTCAAGTTCGCCCGACATCCGAAGTTGACCGTCGCCACCGGTCACGGTCGAAAGGCGACCGATTTCCGACTTCAACATCGACTCAAGCTGCCCACGATTCGCTCCGATCTTGTCGAGCAAAGGGCGAACAACGCCCCCGTTCTCGTTCAAAAGCGCAGCGAGCAAATGCAACGGAGTCAGCGAAGTATTGCGAGACTCAGTCGCCATCTGCTGAGCCAACTGAACGGCCTCTTGAGCTTTGATCGTGTACTTATCGAATCGTGGTGTCATAATGCGTTCCTTTTGAGTTTATATGAGTACAGGCGTGGCTTAATTCACTCCTGGTTATTTGAAATTGAGATTTTGGAATTGCCTCCTTGCTCGATTTAAACATGCGTGATCTCGTCATTCCATAAAAAGGGCCGGGCGCCTTGCGGCCCCAGCCCTTTGGGTTCACTCATGGTTCTGCATGATGCCCGGGCTTGTTGCCGGGCATCGTGGGTGCGAAGAACGTTAGTCCTTCTTCACCTCGAACTCGGCGTCGATGGCGTCGTCGTCACCACCATCCTTCGCTTCGCCAGCAGGGGATTCCCCAGCGGCGGCTTCCGGATTGTTGGCGGCGGCAGCTTCGTACAGGATCTTGCTGACCGCGTGCGAAGCAGCTTCCAGTTCGCTGATCGCGGACTTGATCGCTTCGACGTCTTCTCCCTTGGCAGCTTCGCGAGTCTTGTTGATCGCTGCTTCCAGAGGAGCCTTGTCGCTGTCCGAGATCTTTTCGCCAGCTTCCTTGATCAGCTTTTCAAGCTGGAAGCAACGCGATTCGGCTTCGTTGCGGGCTTCGGCCAGTTCACGCTTTCGCTTGTCTTCGGCGGCGTGTTCTTCGGCGTCCTTCTGCATCCGATCGATCTCTTCCTTCGACAAACCCGAGCTCTGCTTGATCTCGACCTTCATTTCCTTGCCGGTACCGAGGTCCTTGGCCGACACGTTGAGGATACCGTTCTGGTCGATGTCGAATTTGACTTCGATCTGTGGCATACCACGTGGAGCCGGTGCGATCCCGTCGAGGTTGAACTCGTCGAGCAAGCGGTTGTCGGCAGCCATTGGGCGTTCCCCTTGGAACACGCGAACGGTCACCGCACCCTGGTTGTCTTCGGCCGTGCTGAAGGTCTGCTTCTTTTCGGTCGGAATCGTCGTGTTGCGTTCGACCAGCTTGGTGAACACACCACCGAGAGTTTCGATACCGAGCGACAGCGGAGTCACGTCCAACAGCAGAACGTCTTTACGACCACCTTCGGCGAGCACGCTACCCTGGATCGCAGCACCAGCGGCGACCACTTCGTCTGGGTTCACGCCCTTGTGAGGATCTTTGCCGAAGATCTTCTTGACCATCTCCTGAACCTTCGGGATACGGGTCGAACCACCGACCAGCACGACTTCGTCGATATCGCTGGACGACAGACCGGCATCCTTCAGAGCCTTTTCGACCGGGATGCGGCAACGCTCGATGAGGTCGTCGGTCATCTGCTCGAACTGGCTACGGCTGATGGTCAGCTGCAAGTGCTTCGGACCGGAAGCATCCGCCGTGATGAACGGCAGATTGATGTCGGTCGAGGCCTGGCCGCTGAGTTCCTTCTTGGCCTTTTCACAGGCTTCCTGCAGACGCTGCAGAGCCATCTGATCTTTCCGCAAATCGATGCCGTGATCCTTCTGGAACTGTTCGGCAACGTAGTTGATCAGCTTTTCGTCGAAGTCGTCACCACCGAGGTGCGTGTCACCGTTGGTGCTGATCACTTCAAACACGGTTCGACCACCTTCGTCGCCATCTTCCGGTGGCGAGACTTCCAGAATCGAGATGTCGAAGGTACCACCACCCAAGTCGAACACGGCGATCTTCTCGGCCTTGTTCTTACCCAGACCGTAAGCCAAAGCGGCTGCGGTTGGTTCGTTGATGATACGAGCGACTTCCAGACCGGCGATTTGGCCGGCGTCTTTGGTAGCCTGACGCTGGGCGTCGTTGAAGTAGGCTGGAACCGTGATCACAGCCTTGCTGACCTTGTGCCCCAGGTAGCTTTCCGCGGCAGCCTTCAATTTTTGAAGGACCTTGGCGGAAATCTCCGGAGGCGTGAATTCGTTGTCGCCGATCTGAACTTTGACGTATTCGTCGGCGCTTCCGATCACTTTGTACGGAACCATCTTCTCTTCCGAGCCGACTTCGCTGTGACGACGACCCATGAAGCGTTTGATGGAGTAAACAGTTTTCGTCGGGTTGGTAACGGCCTGACGACGAGCTGGCTCGCCAACCAGGACTTCACCCTTATCGGTATAACCGACGACACTCGGGGTGAGTCGGCTACCTTCGGCGTTCGGAATCACCTTGGCTTCCGAACCTTCCATGACCGCGACCACCGAGTTCGTGGTACCGAGGTCGATCCCAATAATCACTTCGCCTTGTGCCATGATGGTTACCTCTTTCTTTCGTTAAATCCGCGCCGCCAGGGCGTCAGGGTGTTTTATAAAAGGAAGGCCGAGCTTGCACTCGACTTTGCTTGTCATGCTTGAATGGAACCTGCCGAGCCGGTTGCAGCTCGTGCAGTTGCTGTCGATGAATTGCAAGAGCTATGCCAAAACAAATTCCCAAGTGACCACTAGCACCACAAGTCTTGTAGCCATAAAGACTTAAAACAAAGGCGTTTTTTCCATCGCTAAATCACGGGCTTCTATCTCTGGATTTCTCTGCCAAAATGGCAGCGATCTCACCCAAACTATGGTGGGTCCTAGGTTTAAGGCGGCTGGGAATGAAGTATGATTCTGAAAATACCGATCGCATTCACCTTGGATGACGGTCGCAGCCACGCTGGTCGCTTTATGGCATCCTGCGAGACTGCCGCTGCTGCCCGTGATCCTTCAAGCAAAACATCCCACCATGGCCAAAGCTCCCCGCAAGACTTCCGCGACCGACCTGAAGAAGACGTTGGCCAAGATCGACCAGCAAATCCTTGACTTGCTCTCGAAACGGGTCGATGCCTGTCAGAAAATGGTCCAAGCCGACCCGGGCAAAACGATCGAACAGCAGCTCAGCTCGGAAGAAACCGAGCTGCAAAAGCTGCTTTCCAGCAACAAGACAACGCTGAAGAACGACTCGGTCTCGCCCGTGTTGCAGGAAGTGTTGAGCCTCTGCCGTGGTGCCTCGCGACGCCTTCGCGTGGCTTATCTCGGTCCGCAGTACAGCTATTCGCACCAGGCCGCCGTCGAAAAGTTCGGTTCCAATGCCGACTATTCACCCGTTGCGACGATCGCGGCTGTCTTCGAAGAAATCCAACGCAATCAGGCCGATTTTGGGCTCGTCCCGGTCGAGAACTCCAACGATGGACGCGTAACCGACACGCTCGAGATGTTCGCCAAGTTGCCGACCAAAATCTGCGGCGAAGTGAAACTCCACATCCATCATCAGCTTTTGGCGAAGTGCAACCGCGAGTCGATCAAAGAAGTCTTCAGTAAGCCTCAAGCCTTGTCGCAATGTCGCAATTGGCTGGCTAAGCATCTGCCGGCAGCTCGGCCGATTGAAATGGCCAGCACGGCAGCCGCCGCCCAATTGGCAGCCCAGAAAGAAGGTGCCGCTGCGATCGCAAGTCGTGCTGCTGGAATGAATTACAACCTGGAGACAATCGCCTCGAACATCGAGGACAACCCGAACAACATCACTCGGTTCGCGGTCATCTCGCACGACATGGGTCCCAAAACCGGGAACGACAAGACGGCCCTGCTCTTCCAAACCGAGCACAAGCCAGGGGCCTTGGCAGACGCGATGAACATCTTCAAGAAGAACCGGCTGAACCTGACCTGGATCGAGTCGTTCCCGGTTGCCAACTCCCCAGAAGAGTACCTTTTCTTCGTTGAGATGGAGGGGCACTGCTCGGAACTGAAGATCCGCCGGGCGGTCTCGGCCCTGGAAAAGAAATCGCTCCGCCTGGAAATTCTCGGCTCGTACCAGAAGACCGAACCGGTCAACTAGAGCGTGCGTTATCGGTGCCAGACCGTGAAAAACACGGCAAAAATTATGCCCCATTCTGGTGACAGGTGACCTCGACGACGATGCCAGCACTCTGCTATATTTACGGGTTTCATTCCAAAACCATGGCACGACTTAGGTTAAGCTGAGTCCCAATTTTTCAACGACCACTGGCGGTCCGAAGGAGAACGACGGGTGAGACGTCCTTTCATCGCAGGTAACTGGAAAATGAACACCACCAAAGCAGAAGGCGTGGCTTTGGTGAAAGGCGTTGCTGAAGGCAACACGGCAGGCGACGCGGTCGAAGTTGCCGTTTGTGCCCCGAGTGTTTACCTGGATGCGGTCGTCACCGCTGCCGGTGGCAAGGTTGGCGTGGGTGCTCAGAATTGCTACCACGAAGCTTCCGGCGCTTTCACCGGTGAGATCTCGGCTGCCATGGCGAAAGACGTCGGCTGCCAGTACGTGATCCTTGGTCACAGCGAACGTCGTCACATCTTCGGCGAATCGAACGCCGATGTCTGCAAGAAGGTTCATGCCGTTCTGGCCGCCGGCCTCGTGCCGATTGTTTGCGTTGGCGAACTGCTGGAAGAACGCGAATCGGGTAAGACCTCGGACGTTGTTGCCGAACAGATGTACGGTAGCCTCGCTGGGGTCACTGCCGAACAAATGAAGTCGGTCGTGATTGCTTACGAACCTGTCTGGGCGATTGGTACCGGCAAGGTTGCGACTCCCGAACAAGCCGAAGAAGTTCACGCCGGCATCCGCACCCTGATGACCGCCAAGTACGGCGAAGCGATCTCCGAAGGTGTTCGCATCCAGTACGGCGGTAGCGTGAAGCCTGACAACGCCGCCGAACTGCTTTCGCAGCCGAACATCGACGGTGCCTTGGTTGGTGGCGCATCGCTGAAGGCAGACAGCTTCCTTGGCATTATTGCCGGGGCAAACGCTTCCTAATTCGATTCACTCCCCTGGTTGGTCTCGCTTGCTGGCGATGCCTTTTCAAGAATCCTAACACGGACGTTTTCAGAAGTATCCAGTCATGACCAGTCCCATCCTTTTCGGGTTTCTTCAGTATATCCTTGGCCCGCTGATTTTCATGACCTCGGTCTTCCTCATCATGGTCGTGCTCGTGCAGCGTGGTCGTGGTGGCGGTCTGACCGGTGCCCTGGGTGGTGCTGGCGGTCAAAGCGCTTTTGGTGCCAAGGCTGGTGACGTCTTCACGAAGATCACCATCGTCGTGGCCGTTTTCTGGATTCTGCTCTGCATTCTGGCCACCATGAGCCTGCAAGACTCGGGTGCGAGCAAGCTGGGCTCTGGCGGCGGTGTTGCCCCAGCCGGTGGTGCTTCGGCAACGCCAGGCATGGAAGGTCCAGCATTGACCGTCCCATCGGACGAAGAAGGTACCCAGCCAGCGGACGAAGCCGCACCAGCTGACAAGCCTGCCGAGAATCTCGAACCACCTGCTGGCGAGTCGACCGAAGCCCCAGCCGCGGAAGCTGCCGCCCCAGCAACCGAAGAAGCTCCGATGACCGAAGAGAAGCCTGCTTCTTAGTGTTCTCGAGCCCAATCGAAGACGTTTTCTGCAAACTTCCCCGAGAACCTCTTGGGGAAGTTTTTATCGTTTCATTCGCCCCTTTCCCATCGCATCGCACTCAACTGGAGATCCCCCAACATGCTGCTTAGCATGACCGGCTATGGCGATGCCCACCTGCACACTGAAGGGGTTTCGGTATCGATCGAGATCCGCTCGGTCAATAACCGCTACTTCAAATTGGCGGTCCGCGGGAACGAGCTCTTCAGTGGGCTCGAATCGCAGATCGAAGCGGTAACCCGGAAGCATATCAATCGCGGCACCATCACGATCAACCTGCGTATCAAGCAGGACGTGACGGCCGACAAGTACCGCATCGATACCGAAGTGCTGGAAAGCTACATCCAACAAATCCACAAGCTTGGGTCGAAGGTCGGCATTACCGAGACGCCGCACATTGACTCGATCTTGCAGCTCCCTGGCGTGGTCCAGGAAAACAGCGACAGTGACGACGAACAATTCAACGCCTGGCCGGTGATCGAACAAGCCCTCAAGACGGCGCTTGAAAAGTTTGATTCGATGCGTCGCCACGAAGGGGAAGCCACGACGAAAGATCTGCGAGAAAACCTCGCCTTGATCGCGTCGCACCTCGAAGAAATCGAAGCCAAGTCGCCCGATGTTATCGCCGGCTATCGCGATCGCATGACCGACCGCGTGAACAAGGTCCTGGAGGAATTCGACGTTTCGGTCGATCCAGCAACACTCCTTCGCGAAGTCGCGATCTTCACCGATCGCGTCAACATCTCGGAAGAAGTCGTGCGACTGAAAAGCCACCTCGGGCAATTCGAGAACTTCCTGACCCAGAAAGAATCGACGGGCCGTAAGCTCGACTTCCTGACTCAGGAGTTGTTTCGTGAAACGAACACGATCGGCTCGAAAGCGAACGATGCCGAGATCGCCAAAGCGGTCGTGGAAATGAAGACTGCGATCGAAAAGATCCGCGAGCAAGTCCAGAACATCGAGTGAGCGAGTTCCGCCTGGAAGGCAGTCCTCGCCGAAACGTGAATCCCAGCAACCAGCAGAGCATGACGAATACCACGCCTGGCATTTTGGTCATCCTTTCCGGCCCCTCGGGCGTCGGCAAGTCGACCGTTGTGCGTAAACTGCTGGCCCTGGGAGATCCGGCCATCGAACTGAGCATCTCGGCGACGACTCGTTCGCCCCGAGATGGAGAGCAAAACGGCGTCGACTATCACTTCCTTTCCAAGGAAGAGTTCGAGAAACGAATCGATGAAGACCAGTTCCTGGAATTCGTCGAGGTTTTCCGAACAGGCCACCTGTATGGCACCTTGCGAAGCGAAGTCGAAGCCCGAATCGCCCAGGGGATTTCGGTCCTACTGGAGATCGACGTCGAAGGAGCCGCCAAGGTTCAAGACAAGTACCCTGATGCCGTGACGATTTTCCTCAGCCCCGACTCGAGCGAAGAATTGGAACGTCGACTTCGAGACCGGGGAACAGAAACAGAAGAAGCCATTCAACGTCGACTGGCAACGGCCCAACACGAGATGGAAAACTCGACCTGGTATCGCTACCGGGTAGTTAACGTGGCCGATGCTGCCGACGATGCCGTTACACAACTTGCGGACATTATCCGTCAGGAAAAGGAGGAGCGATGCTCGAAGAACTGAAAGAAGAATTCATCATCAAGAAGGTCGGTGGCCGATTCAAGCTTTCGACGCTGATCCAGAAGCGTCTGGTCGCATTGAATGCCGGTAGCCGTCCATTGGTCGACATGCAGTCGGACAACAAGATGGAAATCGTCCTGGAAGAGATCAAGCAGGATAAGATCTTCCTGGACACCTCGAACGAACTGCGCACCACCGCCGATAGCGACGTGATGATCAAGTCGTTCGACGCCATCATGAGCGACGAACTGTGAGCCCGGCAAAGGTCATCATTGGTGTCACCGGCGGAATCGCCGCGTACAAGACGCCTGCTCTGGTCAGCCAACTGGTCAAGTCAGATGTCGATGTCACCGTAGTGATGACCCGAGCTTCCCAGCAATTCGCAGGCGTGGCCACCTTGGCCGCGCTTTCCGGAAAGCGGGTTCATACGGAACTCTTTGACGATGCCATGCCCCTGGGCGCGCACATTGAACTTGCGCGTCGAGCGGCCCTTCTATGCATCGTGCCAGCCTCGGCGGACTTCATGGCCAAAGCTGCCCATGGGATGGCCGACGACCTGCTGAGCACGCTCTACCTGGCGTTCACAGGGCACGTGATGATGTGTCCGGCGATGAACAAAGAAATGTGGGCCCATCCTGCCGTCCAGCGAAACGTGGCAACACTGACCACGGACGGCGTTCAAATGATCGGCCCTGACTCTGGCTGGCAAAGCTGCCGCGTGGAAGGCACCGGCCGCATGACCGAGCCTGACGAGATCTTCGCGGCCATTCAAAGCCACTTCAGCAGCCAGTAAGAAATAACGAGCCGACTGCTCGCCCTTCCCCGCTACTGCATGCGCAGCAAAAAGGCGGCACCTAATGGATACCGCCTCTTCGTAGCTCATTGGGAACCGCGATCGCGGGCTGAAGGCTTACAGGCCCCAGCGTTCGATCAGTTCTTCAGCGGCCGGAGTCAGCTTGCGGAGCTTATCGGCGATCTTGCGACGTTCGTCATTCGTTGGGTTCTTCGCCAAGGTTGCCTTGAACTTGGCATAAACCTTCTTGCGATGACGACGACGTTTCAGCTCCTTGTGACGTTCGTTGATGACCGGCACGCGACAGTTCCTTTAAAGGGATTTCGGAATGTGATTGGGTAATCGACGTACAAGACGTCGGATTTCTTGATCTGGAAACCCAACAATGTAAGGAATGGGGCGAATTTCGTCAATCGGCCGTGCGGTTTTCGGCCGAGGAAGTCCAAGCTATGAGCCGCGGCCCTCCCTTAAAGGGCATTTAGGGCCCAGGGAATTGACGCACGCCCCTCATTCGCGGAGACTAGATGGCACGGCAAACCGTACACATTGCCAAACCTACCCCACCCGAATCATCACTGTCACACCTCCAGGAGATATGCGATGCGTTGTATTGCGTGCTTGATGCTTGCCTTCGCCTTTGCCATGCCGGCTTGGGCCGAAGACGTCGCCACCAAGGAACCGATTGAAGCCTTGAAGCCTGTGCCGCGGGATCAATGGTGGAAGACTCGTCACGAAGAAAAGCTGAAAGCGATCGAAAACGCCGACAAGATCGACGTCGTCTTCATTGGCGATTCGATTACCCACGGCTGGGAAAATGCCGGCAAAGAAGTCTGGAACGAAAACTTCGCCTCGATGCACCCGCTGAACATCGGCTACAGCGGCGACCGCACCGAACATGTCTTGTGGCGATTTGAACATGGCGAACTGGATGGCTATAAGCCGAAGGTCGCCGTCATCATGATCGGCACCAACAACACCGGCCATCGCAAAGAGAAGTCGGAAGACACCGCCGCTGGCGTCAACGCCATCGTCGAGAAGCTGCACGAAAAGCACCCAGAAACGAAGATCCTGCTGCTGGCGATCTTCCCGCGTGGTGCGACCACCGACGATCCGCTGCGCAAGCTGAACGACGGTGCAAATGAAATCATCGAGAAGGACATGAAGGACAAAGACTACGTCACCTTCCTGAACATCAACGATGTGTTCCTGACCGACGACGGTGTGCTGCCGAAGGAAGTCATGCCTGACCTGCTGCATCCACGTCAGGCCGGCTACAAGCTGTGGGCCGACGCCATCACTCCCAAAGTGAAAGAGCTTCTGGGCGAATAGTCGCCTTGAATCACTCGTGACATCAAAAAAGGCCAGGCAGAGCAATCTGTCCTGGTCTTTTTTCGTTCCAGGCCACAAATTCTCTTTGACGACTCACGAGCAACCCTTCATTATGTAGCTCCCACCTACAAGTTTCCCTCCGGAGTTGCCGCCGATGCGTTTTGCTTTTGCGACCCTGCTGGCCGTTACTTTCCTCTCCCCTGCCCTCGCCGAAGAGCCAAGCCCTGGCGACTTGATGGTCCACCAATACTTCGCCGATCAGACGGCGAAGCTGCAGGATCAACCGCTCGACGAGATCGATTCGCTCGAACAGTGGGAAGCCAGGCGGGATACGCTTCACAAGCAATATCGCGAGATGTTGGGCCTCGAACCTTGGCCCGAGAAAACCGACCTGAAAGCAACCACCACCGGCACGCTCGAGCGAGATAGGATCGTCGTCGAGAAGATCCATTTCCAATCGCGACCTGGCCTGTACGTTACCGCTAACCTGTATCGCCCGGCCAAAGTGGAAGGCAAACTGCCGGCGGTCTTGTACCTTTGTGGCCATGGACGCGTCGTGAAAGATGGCGTCAGCTACGGCAATAAATCGCACTATCAGCATCACGGTGCCTGGTTTGCCCGTAACGGCTTCGTCTGCTTGACGCTCGATTCGATTCAATTGGGCGAGATTCTCGGCAAGCATCGCGGAAGTTACGACGACTCTGGCCAATGGTGGACCAACCGCGGCTACACGCCGGCCGGGGTCGAAGCGTGGAACTGCGTTCGGGCCATCGACCTGCTGCAATCACGCGACGACGTCGATCCCAACAAAATCGGTGTCACCGGTCGCAGTGGTGGTGGTGCCTATAGCTGGTACATCGCCGCGCTCGACGATCGGATTCAAGCCGCCGTTCCCGTTGCCGGCATTACCGATCTGCAAGACCACGTCGTCACCGGCGTCGTTTCGGGACATTGCGACTGCATGTTCTGGGTGAACACCTACCAGTTCGATTACGCGATGCTGCCCGCCCTGATCGCACCTCGGCCGCTGATGATCGCCAACACCGATTACGACCCAATCTTCCCGGTCGAAGGGGTCGAACGCACGCACCTGGCCGCTCGCAAGATCTATTCGCTCTACGGGAAGGCCCCGAACCTCGCTCTGACGATCGTTCCAGGTCCGCATGCCGACATTCAGCCGCTGCAGATTCCGGCGTTCTATTGGCTGCAGAAGCATCTGCAGGGCGAAACGCCGCCAATCGCCGATGTCGCTGACAAGCGATTCACGGTTGAAGAATTGAAGGTGTTCGACAAGATTCCCGAAGACGAAATTGTCACGTCGATCGAAGAGTCGTTCGTGCCGATCGCCCCGGCACCGAAAGCCCCAGAGTCGCCCGCTGAGTGGGAAACAATGGCGGCCGAGTGGAAGCAGCTATTGCTCGAAAAGTCATTCAGCGGCTGGCCGCAAAAGGAGCTACCTCTCCCAATCGCCAATGGTAAAGCGAAGCCGGCCGGCAAGTGGCAAGTCGCTCAGCATACGCTAACAACGCAGAAGCATGTCGACCTGCCGCTGCTGCAGTTCACGAAATCAAAGGCGAATGAGGATCAGCCTTCGACGGCCAAGTTGATCGTCGTCGACGATGCTGGCTGGGAACAATGGTCGAAGCTCGCTTCCGATGATGGCAACGAGCCCCTGCCGATCGCCGACGCCGATCAATACGCCTCGGTGTTTGTTCTTGCCCCACGTGGTATCGGTCCAACGCAGTGGACACAAGAGAAGAAGGCCGAGATCCACACAAGACGCCGCTACCTGCTGATAGGGCAGTCGCTCGATGCCATGCGAATTTGGGACATTCGTCAGGCAGCAAAGGCTGCCAACAAGCTTTCCGGCAGTAAGCAAGTCGATATTGAAGCCGAGGGAATCTTGGCCGCCGACACGCTGTATGCCGCGATCTTCGAGCCGCAGATCGGTTCGCTGCACCTGATCGATCCGCCGGCCGATCACCGCGAAGGCCCCTACCTGCTGAACGTGCGCCGATTCATGAACCTGCCGGAGGCCGCCGCGATGGCCGCCAACGATCCGCAGGCACCACGCACGATCAAGACGGACAACGACGACCTGATGAGCTTTAGCGAGCAAGTCAAAGCGGTCGCCGGTTCGCCGGTGCAAACCACGGCGAAGCCCTGAAACGCTTGCCGTGGACTGTTGTCCACGAACGGGGCTTAGACGTAGCCTCGTTCGCCATCTTCCAGGAAGCGAACCTGGTACAGATCTTTCCGGCGGTCGTTCCAGTTCTGGACCGAGCCTTCCATCCGGTGCCGTCGCAGCATTTCGAGGTCGACGTCGTGAATCACGATCGTTTCGACATTCGGATTGCATTCCGCAGCGATGCCATCCCGAGCGAACTCAGCGTCGCAAGGCGTAAAGACACCTGATTGGGCGTAGTGGATGTCGGCGTTTTCCACGAATGGCAGGTTGCCGGTACAGCCAGAGATCGCGACGTAGACCTGGTTCTCGACGCAGCGGGCCTGAGCACAGGTCTTCACCCGCAAGTAACCATGCCGCGTGTCGGTGTTGTACGGCACGAAGATCATCTCGGCTCCCTTGCTGGTCGCAATGCGTGTCAGCTCAGGGAACTCGATGTCGTAGCAAATCTGAATCGCGACCCGGCCGCAGTCGGTGTCGAACACTTCGACTTTGTCGCCTGGTTCAATACCCCACCACTTCCGTTCGCTCGGCGTGATATGAATCTTGTACTGTTTCCCAATCGAACCGTCGCGGCCGAACAAGTACGAGATGTTATAGAGCGTGTCGTTCTCGAGCACGAAATGGCTTCCGCCGATGACGTTCACGTTGAACTTGATGGCCCGTTCCGAGAAGTACTCGAGATAGTCGGTCGTGAACTCTGCCAGACGCCGGGCAGCGAGACCTGGCCGCGTTGGTTCAACGCACGACAACAACTGCGTCGTAAACAACTCAGGAAAAAGAATAAAGTCTGACTTGTAATCAGAAGCGACGTCGAGGAAGAAATCGCACTGCTGCGCGAACTCCTCGAAGCTGCGGATGGCGCGCATCTCGTACTGAACGACCGTGATCCGGATCGGTTCCACCAGGTGATGGAATCGACGCTTGGCCCCTGCCTTGTAGTCGAGGTTGCGCCACTCGAGGAACGTGGCATATCCGCACGAGGCCTCGTCGCTCGGCAGATAGTTCGGGATCAGCCCTTGCAAGGCGAAACCGTTGGCGGTCTGAGCGGTGAGGACCGGGTCGAAATACGCTTTCGCCACCACGCGTTCGACGTATTCACGCGCCGAGACCTCATTGGCCACTTTGTGATACCCAGGGATTCGGCCGCCGATGATCATTCGTGCCAGGTTCATCTCGCGGCACAATTCCTTGCGGGCGTCGTACATACGACGGGAAAGCTTCAAGCCACGGTATTCGGGATGAACCATCATCTCGATCCCGTATAGCGTGTCCCCCTTCGGATTGTGGTTGCGGATATAGCCATTGTCGGAGATGGCTTTCCAGTTATGCCAGGCCATGTTCGGTTCGTACTGGACGATCATGCAGCCCGACGAAGCTGCCAATTGTCCGTCGATTTCAATAACAATCTGGCCCTTCGGGAACGTCTTGATCTGGCTTTCGATGTGTTCGCGAGTCCAGACCTCCATGCCTGGAAAGCAGGCCCGCTGCATCTCGATCAGCGCATCGTAATCCTCGATGCGAAGCTCGCGCAGGACAGTTTTCCACTCGTATTCCTTGTGATCAATCGGTTCCATCAAACCCACCTATGCCATAGACTGCCTAAATGTGTGCTGTTGCGCAGACGCGTCTCCGGCACACAGCGATCCTTCAATGATATACGAGGCCCACGCGTTCTTCGTATCCCAACTAACCAAGATTTCCAGGAGCCAATCCGAACATGGAGTCCGAGCCGCTTCAGTTTTTTGAGCGAATGTTGAACACGCCAAGTCCTTCCGGATACGAAGCCCCGGTTCAGGATCTGGTCCGGGAATATGCCGCTGGGTTTGCAGATAATGTCGATACGGACTTCCATGGCAACGTGATTGCTTCGGTAAATTCCGGGGGCAATGTTCGCGTAATGATGGCTGGTCATTGCGATCAGATCGGCCTGCTAGTGACGCAAATCGACGAAATGGGTTTCGTTCGCTGCCAAACGATTGGTGGTTGGGATCCCGTTCAGTTGGTTGGCCAGAAGATGACAATCTGGACCAAAGATGGCGAAGTCCCCGCGATCATCTCGCGAAAACCGATCCACTTGCTGACCGATTCGGAACGCAAAGCACCGATTCAGCTAAAAGACCTCTGGCTCGACATTGGCGCCAAAGATCAAGCCCAAGCCAAGA
Source organism: Bremerella sp. JC817 (assembly GCF_040718835.1). Taxonomy (NCBI): domain Bacteria; kingdom Pseudomonadati; phylum Planctomycetota; class Planctomycetia; order Pirellulales; family Pirellulaceae; genus Bremerella; species Bremerella sp. JC817. The sequence continues at coordinate 779,387 of NZ_JBFEFG010000281.1, forward strand.
AGCTAGTTCGCATCGGCGATCCGGTCACGCTGCAACTGGGTATGCAGAAGATGCAGAACAACCTGGCGTTCGCCCCCAAGATGGACGACACCACCGGCTTGTGGGTTGTGATCGAAGCGGCCCGTCGCTATGGGCTGAAAGCAAAGCAGACCTGTGCCGCCTTCGCCGTTTCGACCGTTCAGGAAGAAATTGGCCTGCGAGGCGCCAAAACGAGCGCCCACGGGATCGATCCTCACATCGGGATCGCGGTCGACGTGACTCACGCTACCGACTGCCCCACCATCGACCGTGGTGAACGAGGCGAAGTTTACCTGGGACGTGGCCCGGTGATTTACCGTGGCCCGAACATGAACCCCAAGGTGGTCGATCGCTTGATCGAAGTGGCAGAGCAGCACGAGATTCCTTACCAGATGGCCGCTTTGGGCAAAGCCGCCCCGAACGACTCGAACGCGATCCAAACCACCCGCGCAGGCGTTGCCGCCGGCCTGGTCGCGATTCCGAACCGCTACATGCACAGCGCGGTCGAAACGATCTCGCTCGATGACATCGATCACGCCGCGAATCTGCTGGCCGAGTTCCTCCACAGCATCCAGGACGACGACGACTTCCGTCCTGGCATGTAAGCTCGGTTGCCGCGAAGGTCGCCCTGCCAATTTGGCAAACAAGCCTTCCCATCACGCCGAAAGATCTTTCACCATAAACGCAAGTCACTACCAGTTAGTGACTTGCGCTTCTCTTTTGGGTTATCGGCACGGCAGTTGCATCTATTAGCAGGCCTCAGAGAGAGTCTGCCAAAATCTGCACTCAGGGTGCATCCGGCCCTCGCTGAGACAACAAACGAAACAACGGTTACTAACCAAGTTATGGAATAAACCGGTCGCCCCACTCGCCCAAGAGAGGGAATCGCCCTCGACCGAGGCCGACCGAGTCAAACCAGTTCATCCCACAAGAGGAGGATTCCAGACGTGGCAAAACAGATGGTCTTTGGAGATGAAGCGCGACAACCGCTGCTGGCCGGCGTAACGAAGCTGGCCCGTGCTGTGAAAAGCACGTTGGGTCCGCGTGGACGCAATGCCGTGCTGGACAAAGGATGGGGTTCCCCCAAGATCACGAAGGACGGCGTGACGGTTGCCGAAGACATCGAGTTGGATGATGTCTACGAAAACCTCGCCTGCCAACTGGTCAAGGAAGCCGCCAGCAAGACGAACGACGTCGCTGGCGACGGTACCACCACCGCTACCGTGCTGGCCGAAGGTATCTTCCGCGAAGGTCTGAAGATGCTGGCCGCCGGGGCTGACGGCATGGCGCTGCAGCGTGGCATTCTGAAGGCCGCCGAAGCTGTCGGCGAAGCCATTCAGAAGTCGGCCACCAAGATCGACGAAAAGAGCAAGAAGCAGATCGAACAGATCGCTGCGATTGCCGGCAACAACGACTCGACCATCGGTAAGGTCTTGGCCGAAGCCTTCCTGAAGGTTGGTAAAGACGGCGTGATCACCGTGGAAGAAGGTCGCGGCAGCGAAACGACCGTCGACTTTGTCGAAGGGATGCAGTTCGATCGCGGTTTCCTCTCGCCACACTTCGTCACCGACGAAGACAAGCAGTTGGTCGAGCTGGAAGACTGCCTGATCCTGCTGTTTGAAGAAAAGATCTCGTCGGCCAAGAAGCTGGTTCCACTGCTGGAATCGATCAGCAAGGCCAACAAGCCACTTCTGATCATCGCCGAAGACGTCGACGGCGAAGCCCTGGCAACCTTGGTTGTCAACAAGATGCGTGGCATTCTGAATGTTGCCGCCGTCAAGGCTCCTGGCTACGGCGATCGTCGTAAGGCCATGCTCGGCGACATCGCGACTCTGACCGGTGGTACCGCGATCTTCAAGGATCTGGGTATCGAACTGGAAAGCGTCAAGAACTCGAACCTGGGTCGCGCCAAGAAGATCAAGATCTCGGCAACCGACACCGTCATCGTTGGTGGTGCTGGCAAGAAGGCTGACATCGAAGGTCGTGCCGCTCAGATTCGTGCTGAAATCGAAGCAACCGACAGCGAATACGATCGCGAAAAGCTGCAGGAACGCCTGGCCAAGCTGGCTGGTGGTGTGGCTCAGATTAACTGCGGCGCTGTGACCGAAACCGAAATGAAGGAACGCAAGGACCTGCTGGTCGACGCCAAGAGCGCCACCCAGGCTGCCCTTCAGGAAGGGATCGTCCCAGGTGGTGGTATCGCCCTGCTCCGAGCCGAAAAGGCTTTGAAGAAGCTGGCCGTCGAAGGAGACGAAAAGCTGGGTGCCGACATCGTCGCCAAGGTTCTGGAATACCCACTGCGTACGATCGCTGAAAACGCCGGTCTGGACGGTGGCGTTGTTGTGAACCGCGTTCGCCAGCAGAAGAAGGCTACCGAAGGCTTCAACGCCGACACCGGTACCTACGAAGACCTGGTCGAAGCTGGCGTCATCGACCCAGCCAAGGTGGTTCGCACCGCTCTACAAAATGCGGCGAGTGTCTCGGCCCTGCTGCTGACGACCGACTCGCTGGTCACCGAAATTCCATCGGAAGATGAAGGTGGCGACCACCACGACCACCATGACCACGGCGGCATGGGAGGAATGGGTGGCATGGGCGGCATGGGCGGCATGGGCATGCCCGGCATGATGTAAATCAGGCCTTTGCCCGAACCCCTTCTGTCTTCAATCACTGTTACAAAACATCAAACATACCCCTGAATAAGTTTTAAGGATAAACACCCATGGCGAAGAGTCTGAAGATTCGCACTTTGGATGACCGCATTGTCGTTCAGCCGCTGCAGGCGGAAGAAACCACCGCTGGTGGTATCGTCCTTCCAGATTCGGCTCAGGAAAAGCCACAGCGTGGTACCGTCCTGGCCGTCGGTCCTGGCAAGCTGCTCGATAGCGGCAGCCGCGCTGAACTGTCGGTTGCAATCGGCGACGAAGTCATCTACGGCAAGTACAGCGGTAGCGACATCGAAATCGATGGCGACGAGTACAAGATCCTTCGCGAGACGGAAATCCTGGCGAAAGTCGTCAACGACTAAGCGATTCGCTTCGTCGTGAAGATTTCCCCAAAACAGAATTCAGTCTTATTTACATAAGGATTTCTTAGCGTGGCAAAACAACTGCTTTTCGAGGATCATGCCCGAGCCAAGATGCTCAAGGGCATCGACAAGCTGGCCGACGCTGTCGCCGTCACGATGGGCCCAACCGGCCGTAACGTGATCATCAACAAGTCGTACGGCGGCCCAACGGTCACCAAAGACGGCGTGACCGTGGCCAAAGAAATCGAGCTGGAAGACCGGTTCGAAAACATGGGCGCCAAGCTGGTCAACGAAGTCGCCAGCAAGACTTCGGACGTCGCCGGTGATGGTACCACCACCGCAACCGTCCTGGCCCGTGCCATCTTCAAAGAAGGCATTCGCAACATTGTTGCCGGTAGCAACCCAACCGCGATTCGTCGTGGTATTGAAAAGGCTGTTGCCGCTGCCGAAGACTTCCTGCTGAACCTGGCCAAGCCAGTCAACAGCAAGGAAGACGTCGCCAACATCGGTTCGATCAGTGCGAACAACGATCGCACGATCGGTGAGCTGCTGGCCGAAGCCCTGCACCGCGTCGGTCAAGACGGCGTGATCACGGTCGAAGAAGGCAAGAGCCGCGAAACGACCGTCGAATACGTCGAAGGTATGCAGTTCGACAAGGGTTACATCTCGCCTTACTTCATCAACCGTCCAGCCGAAATGGACGTTGAGCTGGAAGACGCCTACATCCTGTACCACGAAAAGAAGATCAGCAACCTGCGTGAGCTGATTCCTCTGCTGGAACAAGTTGGCAACACCGGCAAGCCACTGTTGATCGTCGCCGAAGACATCGAAGGCGAAGCACTGACCGCCCTGGTCGTCAACCGTCTGCGTGGCGTGCTGAACATCGCTGCCGTCAAGGCTCCTGGTTTCGGCGATCGTCGCAAGTCGATGCTGGCCGACATGTCCATCCTGACCGGTGGTACTGTCATCAGCGACGACCTCGGCATTACGCTCGATAAGGTTCAACTGAGCCAGCTCGGCCGTGCCAAGAAGATCAACATCACCAAGGACAAGACGACCATTGTCGAAGGTGGTGGCGAGAAGAAGGCACTGGAATCGCGTATCGCTCAGCTGAAGCGTCAGATCGAAGAAACCGACAGCGAATACGATCGCGAAAAGTACCAGGAACGTCTGGCCAAGCTTTCCGGTGGTGTTGCGGTGATCTCGGTCGGTGCCGAAACCGAAGCCGAAATGAAGCAGACCAAGGCTCGCGTCGAAGACGCCCTGCACGCGACCCGTGCGGCGGTTGAAGAAGGCGTTCTGCCAGGTGGTGGTGTTGCCCTGGTTCGTGCGATCGAAGCCGTTGAAAAGGCTCGTTCGTCCGCTCGTGGCGACGAAAAGATCGGCGTCGACATCATCCTGAGGGCTCTACCAGCTCCGATGCGTCAGATCGCCGACAACTGCGGCATCGACGGCAACGTGGTTGTCGACGAAGTTCTGCAGAAGTCGACCAACTACGGTTACGACGCCTACAAGGGCGAATACGTTGACATGGTCAAAGCTGGCGTCATCGACCCAGCCAAGGTCGTGCGTACCGCTCTGAGCAACGCAGCCAGCATCGCCGGCCTGTTGCTGACCACCGAAGCCCTTGTCACCAACCTGGAAAAGGAAGATGGCAAGCGTGCGGCTGAAGGCGTGGTTCGCTAAGCCGAACCCTGGTTCAACGACGTAGGTGGCTGCTGACTTGTGGCGGCCACCTGGCACGAAAGAATTCAACGGGCTGCATCTCTTCCAGGGACCAGCCCGTTTTGTTTCTACCGCCGCCTACGTGAGGACACGATGGCAACGAAAGTCGACTATTACGAAGTCTTGGGAGTCGAGCGATCCGCCTCGAGCGGCGAGATCTCTAAGGCTTATCGCAAGCTGGCGATCAAGTATCACCCCGACTCCAATCCTGGCGACGAAGAAGCCGTCACGCGATTCAAAGCCGCGGCTGAAGCGTACGAAGTGTTGAGCGACTCGGAGAAACGGGCCCGCTACGACCAGTACGGACATGCCGGGGTCGATGGCAATCAACGCGCGAACTTCCACGATGTTGAAGACATCATGGAGGCTTTCGGTGACATCTTTGGCGGAGGGATCTTCAGCGACATCTTCGGCCGTGGCGGTGGTCGAGGCGGCCGCCGACGCGTGCGTAAAGGTGCCGACATCCAGGTTCGCGTCACGCTCGATCTGGAAGAAGCCGCCACTGGCGTCCAACGTCAAATTCAAGTCGATCGCCGTGTCGCGTGTGGAACCTGCAATGGAAGCGGAGCTAAGCCAGGCTCGCAGCCCGAGACCTGCAATCGCTGTGGTGGCGCCGGTCAGGTCGTGCAGCAAGCCGGCATTCTCCGCGTGCAGACCACCTGCCCTTCGTGCGGTGGCCAAGGCACAATCATCAGCGATCCTTGCCAGGATTGCCGCGGGAATGGCTTCAGCACGCAGCGGGTGAGCATGGATGTTTCGATTCCAGCAGGGGTCGACGACGGCATGCGAGTTCGCCTGACTGGGGAAGGCCAACCAAGCCCAGATGGTGGTCCTCCTGGCGATTGCTACTGCCATATTTCGATTCGCAAGCACAAGCTGTTTGAACGCGAAGGGGATCACCTGATCCTCAAAATGCCGATCACCTATACCCAGGCTGTCCTGGGGAGCGAGATCGAAGTTCCGACGCTCAATGGCCCTGCGACACTCACCATCCCGGCCGGCTCCGGTTCGTCCGAGGTGTTCAAGATGCGTGGAAAAGGGATGCCCGATCCTCACGGCCGCGGGCAAGGCGACCTGTACGTTCAGACGTACATCGAAGTGCCGAAGAAACTCGATCCTCGCCAAGAGGAACTCCTGCGAGAGTTGGCCGATCGCGAACACACCAACGTGACGCCGCACCGCAAGTCGTTTCTCGAATCGATCAAAGACTATTTGTTCTCGTCTTCCGAAGAACACGACACCAAGAAGAAAAGCTAGGTCAAGGAGCTTAAAAGCGTGTCTGCTGATAATCCCCAAAACGATCCATCGCAAGAATCGACGCAGCCGACCGGTGAGACGCAAGCCACCGAAGAAAATGTGTCGGCCGATGCCTACTTCAGCACCTCGGACGACCCGATCCAGCAGCTCAAGCAAGACTTGGTCGACGCCGAAAAACGCGTGCTGCTCGCTCAGGCCGATCTCGAAAACTTCCGCAAGCGGATGCGACGCGAACGCGAAGACGAATTGAAGTACGCTAACATGCCACTGCTGGCTGACTTGCTGCCGGTGGTCGACAACCTGCAGCGTGCCCTCGAATCGGCAGGCACCGGCGAACAAGCTGGCGGCATTGTCGAAGGGATCAAGATTGTCGAAAAGCAACTTGTTGAAGCGATGAAGAAGCGTGGCTGCGAGGCGATCGAAGCACAAGGCCAACCTTTCGATCCGAACCTGCACGAAGCGATCATGCAGCAGCCGAGCGCCGACGTCGAACCGAACACGGTTCTGCACGTCGCCCAGGTCGGCTACAAGATGTACGACCGCGTCGTTCGTCCGAGCCAGGTGATCGTTTCCAAGGCTGCCGAATAAATCGATCCCATCGCCTCTTTCACTCCCCAGAGGTTGGGGAGTGAAAAGTTCGGCAAGCCGTGACGGCGGCGGCTGAGTATAATGGCGTTAAGAAACCGTTTCCCAAGGCCCGTGTAAGGTTCTTCCGACCATGCCAACCTACGAATACCAGTGTGATGCTTGCGATCACAAGTTCGAGGAATTCCAGTCGATTTCGGCCGATCCACTGACCAAGTGCCCAGAGTGCAAGAAGAAGAAACTGCGTCGGCTGTTCAGCACCGGTGGTGGTCTGCTGTTCAAGGGCTCAGGCTTCTATATCACCGACTATCGCAGCGATTCGTACAAGAAGAGTGCCGACAAGGGCTCCAAGAGCAGCGATTCGTCAAAGTCGTCGTCATCCAAGAGCGACTCGAAGCCAAGCAGTTCGTCCTAGAACACGCTCGCGCGTTTTGAGAAGGAACCTCCAATGGCAACACTCCGCTGTCCCACGTGCGGCCATGGATTCGACAGTCAATTTACGCCGGCGATGCCCTTCTGTAGCGAGCGCTGCCGGCAGATCGATCTGGGACAATGGTTGGACGAAGAGCACTCGCTTCCGGTCGATATCGATAAACACCTCGAAGAACAGGCCAATCGTCCTCCGGAAGATCGCTTCGACGACGATGAAGATTCGTTGTAGTGACGTTTTACTGCAACTAATCTCCGCCTATAATTCTGGCTTGATATTTCCCGCAGGCCAAAGGAGTTAGCTGCATGTCGGAGGAGCGCGGTCTACTGCGAGCCATTTCTTGGCACGAATCGTTTCCTTGGTTGGTCCTCTTCCGGGCAGCCTTAATCGCCTTCTACCTGCGGGTCCTGTTTCTGGCCTACCTTGGCGTCTGCGTCTTGGGACTTGGCATTTGGATTGGAAGCCACCTGTTTGGTAGCTTTCCACCGGAAGCCGCTGATACGCTGGCCATTGAAGCCCCAACCGATATCTTCGGGGTCTTCCGATCGGGCCTCGTGTTTCACAATCCCTTTGGCGGCGTCTTCCCCGCTCACACATTCCGCGGGTTCGTGGCCTTCATCTTTTATGCCCTGTGGTATGTCGCCACGTTTGCGATCTTTGGCGGTGCGATTGCTCGCATCGCGGCGATGGAGTTTTCGGTCAACGATCGCTGTGGCATGAAATCGGCACTGAGCCATTCGCTGCGCAAATTCCTCGGCTACTTCCTTTCGCCGCTGTTCCCCCTGATCGGGGTGGCAATGCTGATGCTGATCATCTTGCTGTTCGGCCTGGTCAACTGGCTTGGTGCCTGGGCGGCGATTGTGACTGGCATTTTCGGTTTCATTGCCGTGATGGCTGCCTTCGGAGTTGCTCTGTTGTTGGTGCCTTTGATGCTGGGCTGGCCACTGATGTGGGGAGCGATCAGCACCGAGTGTTCCGACCACTTCGACGCCTTAAGCCGAAGCTACGCCTATGTCACCCAGCGTCCGTTCCATTATTTGTGGTATGTCTGCGTCGCGATTGTTGCTGGAATCGTCGGACATTTCGCCATCTGCTTGTTTGTCGGCGTCGCTTTGACCGCCCTGACGACGGGTCTGCACTGGGGGCAAGGCCTCGACCAAACCGTCGCCATCATGGATCACTCGGTCTCGGGACCGGTCTGGCGATTCTGGTTTCACTGCATGAATCGCCTGGTAGGTGCCTACGACTTCGGCTACTTCTTCGCCGTGTTCGCCGGGATTTACTTGCTTTTGCGGCGCGACGTCGATCAGGCGGAAATGGACGAGATCGTCCTGGATGAAGATCAGCCTCGTTTCGCCATGCCTGCCCTCAACAAAGATCTGGGGGAAGGCACCGAGGACGCTCCAGAAAGTTCGGACGAAAGCTAGTCCGGACGGTTCCGCTTACGAAGCAGGTTCGGCCAATTTCACCAGAACAGCGCCGACCTGCTGATGGAACTGACCATTGGTCATCACCTCGGCGCCTGCTTCTTTGGCGGCCGACAGCAAATCGACTTGCACATGCGGACCATGCACCAAGATGCGAAGGTCTGGATGGGAAGCTCGAACTTCTTCGATCGTGCTGATCGCATCGCGAGCCGGCGGATTCAAATCGACGATCAAAGCGGTTGTCTCGGCATCGATCGTTTCGAGAATACCCCGTTTCGAGGCAATCACACGGACCGGAATGCCTTGAGCTTTGGCAGGACCGGTGACGCGAGAGTTCGACATCAAGTCGGCAGTGAAATAGAGAATCAACGTATTACCTGCAAGTTCTTCTAAACAGCCGAAGGGCCACGTTCTTTGCCGCCGATCTGAATGACCTGTTCGATGGGAAGCACGAGAATCTTCCCATCGCCAATGTTCCCTTCCTGACCAGTTCGAGCCACGTTTTCAATGATGGCCAAGGTCTTTTCCAGGAAGTCGTCGTTCACGGCAACTTCGATGATCACCTTTCGCAGCAGATTCGTTTGGTATTCGATACCACGAAAGGTCGCCGTCTGACCACGTTGCCGCCCGTATCCTTCCGCATCAAAAACGGTCAGGCGTTCGACGGCCATCTCGGACAATGCCGTACGGACACTATCGAGCTTGGTTGGCTGAATCACGGCGACAATCAGTTTCACGCGGGGCTCCTTCTGAATCGAGGGATGGAGATACCCAACTTTCTACCAGAAGTGCCCGGCAGCCCGCCAGATGGCCGTTAGTTTGCGGTCTTTGTCACGTGGCGATCGGCGAAGTCCATGTAGCGTTGCCAATCGAGGGTGGTGACGTCGTGCTTGCCAGGGCGGATCACATACCCCAATCGGCTGAGAACGGGCTCGTTGACCGCAGGCATCTTCTCGACGCCCATCCCTTCAACACCAAGCAGCTCGTAAACCGGGCTCGCGTAGTGTCCCGAGAGGAACTCGCCATGCGGATCGGCCCAGCGATCTTCCTCGGCACTGCAAATCAGGCAAGGGCGTGGCGCGATCAAGGCAATCAGCTCGTGCTGATCAACCGGACAGGCATCTTCATTGTGGTTGTACTGCACGAAGTTATCGCAGAACCAATGGGGAAACGACGTGTTGATCCGCTGAACCGATTCGCCAAATCGACGACGCGACAGTGCCGCGCCGCCACAGCCCGAGTTGTTCGAGATGACCGCGGCAAAACGAGGATCGGTAGCACCGGCCCATAAGGCCGTCTTGCCGAGACGCGAATGCCCCAGCGAGATCACTTTCTCGCCGTCGACTTCCTCACTTTCTTGCAGATAGTCGAGTGCTCGGCTCATTCCCCACGACCATGCAGCGATGCTCCCCCACTGGTCCGCCTTCGGCTTGGTTTGCCCCTCGGCGTTGAAGTAAGGATGAATGCCGTTCTGAAATCCGTCGTCGAAGTCAGGATCGATGTCGCCATAGTAAGCGGTTGCCACCCCGTAGCCACGTTCCAGAATCGTTTCGATCGGCCAACGCCCGCTGCTCGTGCCACGCATCTTTTCCGAGGCTTTGTGCCCAGAAATACCTTTGTCTTTGTTGTCGCGTAGCCAACTGGTTGGCAGCATCACCGCGGGGTCGTCGGTAACCGTCGCGTTGCCATAGAAGCTGAGCATCAAGAACATCGGCACTGGCTTGTCGGTCTTTGGCAGGTAGACCAACAGGTTCAGCACCGGCCCCTCGGGATCGTTGGTCAATTGAATGGCAACCTGACGGCGGCGAGCCTTACCACCGAAGGCTTCGTCCGACGATTCGGTCACCTTGTACGAGATCTTCTCTGGGGCGGCCGGCGCCTTGCCGTAAACATGGGTCTCGAACAATTGAATCAGGTAAGGCCGCTGCGTGGAGTTCCATGCTTCGGCAGTCTCAATCTTTTCGCCATTAGGACCCACCAACGGATCAGGCAACGTGAACGGCGGAACCTTGGCTTCATCGTAAATGACGACTTCTTGCTGGGCAGGCAACATCGAGGTGACCGTCGTAACCAGAAACAGGCAGAAGAGGGGCGCGGAAACTCGCGGATAGCATCGCATGGGCAGGGCTCTAATCGAGGAGGAAATCAGCATGGTAGGAGGAATCGATCGCCCTATTCTAGCCACTCGATTGCCCCACCCCCAGCGGATTCCATTTGAAATGTGAACCCATCCCCACAAAATGGCTCTATTCAAGCAGGCAATGAAAAGGTGGAAATGCGAGTGAATGGGGCACAAAAACGCCGGTAACTACTGACAGCTTATCGACATTTTTCGTGCGAATTACCAAACCCTTCGTACCCCCTTAACAGAACTTACCTACAGTTCCGTTGCCCACCCAGATCCGGCGATAGGAATGCCCGTGAAATGTTGGCGTTGATGGTCGGAACTGTGTTATGTTGAAAGGCTTACTCGCCGGAACACCCGACGCGACCGCGGAAGGTGCATCCAGCGCACGCCCTTCCTAGCCCCATTGATCACATCAATTGCTAATCGTTACGCGGTAGCCGTGGCTCGGTGGTACGAGTTCTTTCTGCTTCAGCAGAAAGAGTTTTCGGTTCGAATCCGATCGGCTGCCTTCCAAACGAGGGAGAAATCAGATTCATGTCGGCCCTATTGGAGCGGCCCACGCTAGTTCTCAACCGTAACTGGCAGCCTGTCGGTGTCGCGTCGGTGGCTCGATCGTTGACGCAGGTCTTCTGCGGAACCGCTCGTGTTGTTGATCCACACAGCTACCAGCTGTTGACGTGGGAGGACTGGTCGCGTTTGGCCCCTGGCAAGGACGAGCCCTTCATCTCTTCCCAGTTGCTGAAGATCCGAATTCCGGAAGTCGTTTCGCTGGTGAACTACGATCGCATCCCGCGGAACACGGTGACGTTCAGTCGTCGCAACGTGTTCAAGCGAGATCAGTACACCTGTCAGTACTGCGGCTCGCGTCCTGGTAGCGAATACCTGACGATCGATCACGTCATTCCACGCAGTAAGGGAGGCGAATCTTCCTGGGAAAACTGCGTGTTGGCTTGCGTCGATTGCAATCATCGCAAGGCGAATCGTACGCCCGCCGAGGCTCATATGCCGATGCGGAAGGATCCGATTCGTCCGAAGTGGACGCCTGTCTACGCGGCCAGACGTGTAAGGATCGAGTCTTGGAGTAAGTTCGTCAGCGAAGCTTACTGGGAGACCGAACTCGAAAGTTAACAGGCCTGGATGACATCTCGTTATCGAGGCCTGTTTCTTTAGAGCCGCGCGCCACTAGTTACCCTTCCGCTCTGGAAATCCGTTGAATCCGATTTCCGGGGCGAACGGTCGCTGCGCGCTGCACGCTGGCAAAGAAACCGAGGTGCTCGTTCACGTTCGGCTGCGTTCGCCCTGTTTTGGCATCTTTGGCGTGGCACGGTTTCCACCGTTTTTCGAGGCGGATTTCTGCCGTGCCGACCATTAACATGTCGCCCACTTCCAGCGTGGCCAGGTCGATTCCCTCGACCGAGAGGTTTTCGCCCACGCTGCCAGCCAGAAAAGGCTCGGTGGCAGGCTCGAACCGCTGCAAGATCTCGAAATTGAACAGCGTAACCGCGCGTTTTGGCGCGAAGTGCTCGTCGTAACGGTGCCCATCCCCAACAAAGCCGTATGGGGTCAGCTCGGCCGATTCGACCGGCAGGCGTGGGATTCCGCCCGAAGACAGGCAGACGGCGACGACATGCCCCTCAGATATTTTCATGGGTAATCACCGTAAATGCTTCCAGCACCAATGTTTTCGCCCCAGCGGTGGTTGACGAAATGGGGGTCTGGCTTTTCTAATTTCAGGATTCGGTTCCCGCTCTGCGAGCTCCCTGTAACGAAGCCCCTGGCACTCACGAAAACGCCCGAAGGTTACCAATGCCCGAAGAACTCCTCGAATTGCCTCTGACGTCCGCCGGCTATCCTTTGGGTTTCGCCGACAGCATTGTAGCCACGGACGACGAGTACGACGAAGACGCGGAAGAGGATTTCGACGAAGACGACTTCGATGACGATTTTGACGAAGACTTCGAGGAATTCGACGACGAAGCCCCTTCAGACGATGATTCGTTCGACGAAGACCTGATCGACGACGAAGACGAGGACGAAGATCTGGAAGGCGAATTCTTCGAAGATGACGAGGAAAGCGAAGACGACGAAGAAGAAGGTGACGGCAAAGAGGAAGAAGAAGGCGACGACGACTAGTCGCCGGTGGTGAACCCAGGCCAGCCGGATGGCGTCTGGCCTGGAGATGCCTGGTTCTTCGCTGGGAACAAAATCGCTTGGATTTATTGAGGGAGCATCTGGCTCCCTCGTTCATGAATCGCTCGAGGAAGATGAGATTCGATGTTTGAAAGCATCCCGCAGAATGTTTCTTTTCCGGACATGGAAACCAAGGTCCTCGAGTATTGGCAACAGAACCAGATTTACGAGAAGTCGCTCGACGCTCGTAAGGGAAGCCAGCCGTTCGTCTTTTACGAAGGGCCACCAACCGCCAACGGCATGCCTCATCCTGGCCACTGCCTGACGCGTGCCATCAAAGACGTCTTCCCACGCTACCGCACCATGCGGGGCTATTACTGCGAACGCAAAGCAGGCTGGGACACGCATGGTCTGCCGGTCGAAGTCGAAGTCTGCAAAGAGCTCGGCATTCACTCCAAGGAAGAGATCGAAAACTACGGCGTCGAACCGTTCATCCACAAGTGCCAGGCCAGCGTCTGGCGTTACATGCAAGAGTGGGAACGCCTGACGCAGCGTCTCGGTTTCTGGGTCAACCTGGAAGAAGCGTACGTTACCTACCACAAGAGTTTTGTTGAAAGCGTCTGGTGGTCGCTCAAAAACTTGTACGATCGCGGCCTGCTTTACCAGGGTCACAAGATCGTCTGGTGGTGGGCTCAAGGTGGAACCGCGTTGAGCAGCGGCGAAGTAGGCCAAGGCTATCGCAAAGTCGCCGACCCGAGCGTGTTCGTACGTTTCCCGCTTCTCGACGAAGAAAACATCGCACTGCTGGTTTGGACGACGACACCTTGGACGCTGCCAAGCAATCAGTTCGCCGCCGTTCATCCCGATCTGACCTACGCCACGGTCGAAGACGAGGAGTCGGGCGAAAAGCTGATCGTCGCGGAAGCTCTTGTGGAAACACTCGCCGAGAAAGCGAAGTGCAAATGGAAAGTTGTCTCGACCACCAAGGGTAGCCAGCTGCTGGGCAAGCGTTATCAACCGCCGTTCGACTACTACTACAAATCGCTCGGCGATACCGAAGGGTCGCTCAAGGCTGGTGGCAAGCAGCATGTCGCCTGGCGTGTCGTGGCCGCCGACTTCGTAACAACCGACAGCGGTACCGGCGTCGTCCATCAGGCGCCTGCGTTCGGTGAAGTCGACTACGAAGTTCTGGCCAACGAACGGGCACGCTTCGAAGAGGGGGAAGGCCCGTCGCTGATCTGTGCGGTCGGTCCTGACGGCAAGTTCACCGACGAAGCTCCCGACTACAAGGGACGCTGGGTCAAAGAAGCCGACAAAGACATCTCGCGCGAACTGAAAGAACGGGGCGTCTTGTTCCTGCTCGATCAGTATCTCCACGATTATCCCTTCTGCTGGCGAGCCGAAGAGGATCCGCTGATCCAGTATCCGCGTGAAAGCTGGTTCATCCGCACCACCAAATTCAAAGACCAGATGCTGGCCAACAACCAGCAGATCAACTGGCTGCCAGACCACATCCGCGATGGTCGTTTCGGCAACTTCCTGGAAAGCAACGTCGACTGGGCACTGTCTCGCGAACGTTACTGGGGCACGCCACTGCCGATCTGGGTTTGCGATGAAACCGGCAAAGCCGAAGCGATCGCCAGCTACGCCGAACTGGAAGCCAAGCCAGGTGCCGCTGGTTTCGACGTCTGGGAAAAAGCCAAGGCTGACAATCCCGACCTGGTCGAAGACCTGAAGATCCACAAGCCGTACATCGACGAGATCACCTACGACTCGCCGTTCGCCGAAGGTGCGCGAATGAAGCGTGTTCCGGAAGTAATCGACTGCTGGTACGACTCCGGTGCGATGCCATTCGCACAGTGGGGCTATCCGCACCAAGGGGAAAAGCACTTCGATGCCCAGTTCCCAGCCGACTTCATCAGCGAAGCAATCGACCAGACCCGTGGTTGGTTCTATAGCCAGCTGGCGATCAGCACCCTGCTGTTCGGCCAGGACGAAGAAGGCAAGACCGAGCCGCACGTCTATCCACATCCATTCAAGAACTGCATCGTCCTTGGGCTGATGCTGGGCGAAGATGGTACGAAGATGTCGAAGAGCAAGCGAAACTATCGCGAGCCGAACGAGATCTTCGACAAATACGGTGCCGATGCGTTGCGCTGGTATCTGTATGCCAACCAGCCGCCATGGACGTCGATCCGCTACAACGAACAGTCGATCAAAGACAGCATCCCTGAGTTCCTGCTGCGACTCTGGAATGTGTTCAGCTTCTTCGTGATCTACGCGAACATCGACGGTTTCGAGCCAGAAACCTCGGTCAGCGATCTCGACAAGGCACTCGCCGGCCATTTCGTTGGTGCCAAGGGCGCCCGTCCCGTCGAAGAGCGAGGCGAACTCGATCGCTGGATCCTGGGCGAATTGAACCGCACGATCCAAACCGTGACCGATCGGATGGACGCGTACGATAACTACAACGCTTGTGCCGCGATCAATCAGTTCGTGGATGGTCTGTCGAACTGGTACGTTCGCCGCAGCCGTGATCGTTTCTGGAGCAAAGACAAGGAATCGGCCGACAAGCTGGATGCCTACTGGACGCTGTACGAATGCTTGCTGACCACCTGCCAGGTGATCGCTCCGTTCGTGCCATTCCTCTCGGAAACGCTGTGGCAGAATCTGGCCAGCGTCTTTGGCGACAAGGCGAAGACCAGCGTTCACCTGTGCGACTTCCCCGCAGTCGACGAATCGGTCATCGATACGCAGCTCTCGCAGCGAATGGAGCTGCTGCGCGAGATCGCTTCGCTCGGCCGCCAGGCGCGCATGAACGAAAAGCTGAAGGTGCGTCAGCCTTTGAGCAAGGTAGAAGTCGTCCTCGCCGACGACACCCACGCCGAATGGCTCAAGTCGCACAACTCGATCTTGTGCGAAGAGTTGAACGTCAAAAAGATCGACTTCACCAAGGAAGCCGACGAGTACATCAACTACCAGATCCAGCCGAACTTCAAGCGTTTAGGCCCACGTGTCGGCAAGCTGATGCCTTCGGTCAAGAAGGTTCTCGGCCAGACCGACGCGGCGGCATTGCTGAATGCCCTGCAATCGGAAGGTGCGTTCACGCTGACGATCGAAGGCGAAGCCCTGACATTCGACAACGAAGACATCCAGGTTCGTCTGTCGGCCAAAGAAGGCTGGGCTGCCGCTCAAGGCAAGCTGTGCGTGGTCGTGCTAAACACTGAGCTCACCCCAGAGCTGATCCAGGAAGGCTACGTCAAAGACATCGTTCGCATGGTGCAAGACAAGCGGAAAGAGCTTGATCTGGAATACACCGCCAAGATCGAAGTTGCCGTGGTGACGTCGTCCGACGACGTGCAAGCCGCGGTCAAAGGTCATGCCGAGTACATCGAAGGCGAAACCTTGGCGACCTCGGTCGGCCTGGCGGCGATCGCCGGCGTCGAACCAAGTTCCACGACCATCGCTGACAGCGACGTCCAAATCTACGTGAAGCCTGTATGACGAAGCCTGCCACGACCTGGTCGAAGCACACGCCTGACAATCCACTGAAGATCGCCGTTCTGATCTCGGGTGGCGGCACGACGCTCCGCAACTTGCTCGATGCGATCGAGCAGGACAACCTTCCGCTGCAAGTCGTTCAGGTCATCTCCAGTAGCCACAAGGCGAAAGGGATGGCCTACGCCGAGCAAGGCAACATTCCGTACCAGGTGGTCACCGTGCAAGACCATCCTGAGATCGCCGACTTTTCGTCGGTGATTTTCGAGACCTGTCGCCAGGCAGGCGTCGAGCTGGTGGTGATGGGTGGTTTCTTGAAGCAGATCGCGGTGCCGGCCGACTTCGAGAACCGCGTCATCAACATCCATCCCTCGCTGATCCCTTCGTTCTGTGGTGCCGGATATTACGGAATTCGAGTTCATACGGCCGTCTTGGAATACGGCGCGAAGGTAAGTGGCTGCACGGCTCACTTTGTCGACGATCACTACGATCATGGGCCGATCATTGCCCAAAGCGTCGTCGACGTTCTCACGGACGACCGTCCTGAAGATCTGGCGGCTCGGGTCTTTGAGGCGGAATGTCGCCTTTACCCGAAAACGATCGCCGCCATTGCGGAAGGTCGCGTCACGGTCTCAGGCCGGACAGTCTCGGTTCAGGCTTCCAACTAACCGCTAGCAATGCCAAGGGTTACGCCTGCGCAGACCCTTTTGCTATCACTGCCGGTCCGTTAAACTCTACGCATTCGCCCTAGTCACCCGGCGAAAACAGATGGAGGGTTTCTTTCACCTAGTGACGAAATTCTTTCATCTTGACCAATTTTGAGCAGATGCGAGCGGTACTTCCTGTAAGGTTTATCCTAGTCCTACCTGAAATGGGGCATTTTTGTGTTTTAGGGAGCCTCTTTCGTTTCGTCCTGGCTGTGCCGAATGAAATTTGAAAGAATTATGCCACCATCTGATTGATTACTGGCAATGAGGGATGCATAATCTAGGTGTTTTAACTCCGTTGAGTTAGCCCCACCCCTCCCAAGACCCCAAGCCTCCCCCTTTCATGCAAGCGGACGTCCGACGAACGCGACTTCTCGATCTGGTGCGAGCCCGTGGTTTCGCGTCGTTGCCAGAGCTTGCGCAGGAATTGGAAGTTTCCGAATCGACGGTTCGTCGTGACGTGGAACTCCTGGAAGAAGCCGGGTCGGCGCGCAGGACACACGGGGGCGTTTTTTATACGGGTCCTTCTCCGAACCTGCCCCACTTCGAACTTCGCCACGAAATGCAGTGGAGCAAGAAGCGGCAGATCGCGAAGGCCGCGGCCCAACTGATCGAAGATGGCGACACCGTCATCCTCGACGGTGGCAGCACAACCTACGAACTTGCCCAGATGCTGGTCGGCAGAACGCTGCAGATCGTGACCAACTCGTTGCCGGTGGCCAACCTGTTTATGGCCAGCACGACGACCGAGTTGATCTTGCTGGGTGGTTACGTCCACAGTGCGACCGGCGTTTCGCTGGGGCCTTATGCCAATGAAATGATCTCGCGACTGAGTGCTCGGCGTGCCGTGCTTTCTGTCGCTGGGATTACCCAACACGGTTTGTACAACAGCAACTTGCTGCTGGTCGAAACCGAACGAGCCATGATGAAGGCTGGCGGCGAAGTGATCATCGTTGCCGACAGCACCAAGTTTGGCCGCCAAAGCCTTGCCCAGATGTGCGAACTTTCAGAGGTCGACAAGCTTGTCGTCGATCACGAGATCTCGCCTGCCTGGCAAAAACAGGTCGAAGATGCCGGCGTCGATTTGATCGTCGCCCCTGCCGAGATGGCCATCATCGATCGCCCCGTTTCCCATAAAGCCAGTTAACCCCTGATAGGGTTCGATACGCAATGAGTTCCACGCTGAATCTCGATCATTCCACGATTGAACGAATCGTTCGTCAGATCGTCCTTTCGCAAGGTGGTGTTGCTCCGGCAGCCCCGGCTCCGGCTTCCACTGCCGAACCGAACCTGGTGGTCAGTATTTCGGCCCGTCATATCCACCTGACCGACGCGCACGTCGAAACGCTGTTCGGTCCTGGCCACGTGCTGACCCCGATGAAGGATCTGTACCAAGACGGATTCTACGCGGCGGAAGAAACCGTGATGGTTGTTGGCCCGCGTCGCCGGATGCTGGAAAAGGTCCGCGTGCTGGGTCCGACCCGCGACTACAGCCAGGTCGAACTTGCCTTCACCGACGCGATCTCGCTGGGGATCGAAGCCCCGGTTCGAGCCAGCGGCAAAATCGATGGCACGCCAGGCTGCGTGCTGGTCGGTCCAAAGGGTGCCGTTCAACTCGATCAAGGTGTGATCCGAGCCGAACGTCACGTCCACATGAACAATCGCGACGCCGATTACTACGGCGTGAAGAATGGCGACCGCATGAACCTGCGAATCACTTCCGCAGGCTGCACGACCATGTTTGAAGACTTGCTGGTCCGTGCCGACGGTGTCAGCAAGCTGGAAGTTCATATCGATACCGACGAAGGCAACGCGTGCAACCTGGACGCGGCCTCGAAGATCGAACTGCTGAAGCAGGAACCCTGCGGCTGCAAGACGAAGCATTAAATCGAATTACGCTTTCGTTGGCCTCCCCATGATTTGCCACTGTGAGTCCTCCGAGTGGGGCCAGCGAGAGCGTTTTTCACCCCCTGTGTTTGAAGACATCGTTTCTGGTTTTCAGAAGCGAATTGAAGTAACGGTTTCCTTTTTTTGTTCGGGAGATAAAACCCCATGGCGAAAGTAATGGAAGCGTTGGGCATGATCGAAACCAAGGGCTTTGTGACCTTGGTGGAAGCCACCGACGCAATGTTGAAGGCTGCCAACGTGACGTTCGTTGGCTGGGACAAAGTTGGCAGCGGTTTGGTTTCCGCTTTCATCACCGGCGACGTCGCCGCTGTGAAGGCCGCCACCGATGCAGGTGCCGCCGCGGCTGGCCGTCTGGGCGAAGTCGTCAGCGTGCAGGTCATTCCACGTCCGCATGAAGACATCGGCATCGTTCTGCCACCACCGATCAAGACGATCGTTTCGGCCGACTAGTCCCTGCTCTACACACAAATCATCCCACAAGGAAAACTATCCATGCAAAGTGCAATTGGTTTGATTGAAACCAAGGGTTTGGTTGGCCTGGTCGAAGCGACCGACGCCATGGCCAAAGCCGCTAACGTCAAGATCGTAAAACGCGTCAACATCGGCGGTGGCCTGGTCACCACGGTTGTCAGCGGTGACGTCGGTAGCGTTCGCGCTGCAGTCGAAGCTGGTGCCAACGCCGCTTCGCAGGTTGGTGAACTGGCTGGTAGCCACGTTCTGCCACGTCCGGCCGAAGGTCTGGTCGACGTTTACTTCAGCTAAACCGTCCCCTTAGAGAACCGCTTCATCGCGGTGCATCCCCAGAGCGAAAGGAGTCCGTAGGCATGAAGGTTCTGGTAGCAAATCTCGGTTCGACCAGTTTCAAGTATCGCTTGTTCGATATGGACAGCGAAACGCAACTGGCTCGGGGTGGGATTGATCGGATCGGCTCTCCAGAGAGTTCCTGCAGCGTTCAGATTGGTGACTGGAAAGAGGAAGTCACGGCACACGTCCCAGACCATGCCGTGGCAGTCCGCAAATGCCTGTCGCAACTGACCGACCCGGATCACGGGTGCCTGAAGGATGCTGCCGAGGTATCGGCCATTGGGTTCAAAGCGGTTCACGGCGGACGAGTTTCAGGCGTACAGCGGGTCAACAACGACGTTCTCGAGGCGATGGCCGAGATGAACGATGTTGCTCCGGCCCACAACCCGCCTTACATCGCCGCCATGCGTTTACTTTCGGAGCAACTGCCGGAGATTCCGCTAGTTGCCGCCTTTGAAACGGGCTTCCATGCGACGATTCCCGATCGGAATCGCTACTACGGAATTCCCAAGTCCTGGTCGGACGAGTTCCAGATCAAGAAGTGGGGCTTCCATGGTGCGAGCCATCGTTACATCGCCACGCGAAGTGCCGAACTGCTCGGACGCGACGATTTGCGAGTCATCTCGTGCCACCTCGGTGGAAGCAGCAGCTTGTGTGCGATCAATCATCGCCAAAGCGTTGCCGTCACCATGGGCATGAGTCCGCAAACCGGCTTGCCGCAGAACAACCGGGTCGGGGATTTCGATCCCTACGCCCTTCCCCTGCTGATGCAACGGACCG
The DNA here is from genome assembly GCF_040718835.1 of Bremerella sp. JC817. Taxonomy (NCBI): domain Bacteria; kingdom Pseudomonadati; phylum Planctomycetota; class Planctomycetia; order Pirellulales; family Pirellulaceae; genus Bremerella; species Bremerella sp. JC817. The sequence goes on from NZ_JBFEFG010000281.1 coordinate 799,812, forward strand.
GCAAAAGCCTGACCGAAGTTCTCGCTTATATCGGGAATCACGGTGGGTTGCTGGGCCTAAGCAACGGCTTGAGCGGAGACATGCGAGACCTGGAAGAAGCTGCCGCTCAAGGGAATTCGGACGCGAAGCTTGCCTTGGACATGTACACCAGCGAAGTCCGCCGCTACCTGGGCGGGATGCTGGTTGAACTGGGCGGGGCCGACGCGATCGTCTTCACCGGTGGCATCGGCGAAAACGGCAAGCAGTTGCGAAAAGACGTATGTGCCAACTTGCAAGAGTTGGGAATCGAACTGGACGAAGCAAAGAACGATTCCGCCAAGGGAGAGGCTTCGTTCCATTCGGACAACAGCAAAACGCAGCTATGGGTGATCCCGACCAACGAAGAAATCATCGTTGCCCGGCAGACCCGTCAGTTGCTGGAGTCGACCTAAGATGTTTATCGCCAAAGTGACCGGCTCGGTCATTTCCACGCAGAAAGTCGACACGATGGTCGGCCACAAATTATTGGTGGTCGAACCTTATCGATTGGAATCGAAAGATCGCCAGTCGCTGGTGACCACCGGTCGCACATTTGTGGCCGTCGACATGCTCGGCAGCGGCGTCGGCGACTTCGTGCTGATTACTCAAGGTTCCAGTGCCCGGCTTACCCCGGAAACGAAGTCGCTTCCGATTGACTGTGTGGTGATCGGCATTGTCGATCGTGCCCACATCGAAAGCATCTGCGTTTACGACCGAGACGAAGAGTCCGCCGCTCCGGCCAAGGTGGAAACCAAGGCCAAGCCTGCCCCGGCCCCCAAGGTCGAGCCCAAGCCGCCAGCGGAGGTGAAGAAACCGGAACCGAAGCCCGAGCCACCTCCGGCCCCGGCTCCTGAACCGGAACCATCGCCTGAAGAAGACTCGGATAGCTAAGGCCCGCTCAAAACATTCACGCGCTGACGCGAGGATATAATCATCATGCAATTCGACGAATCCATCATTCGCAACGTAGTGGCCCAGGTACTGGCCGAAGTTGGCAAGGCACCTCCTGCCACGTCGGGCTTCAGTGGCCGTTACGGTATCTTCGACTGTGCCGACGAAGCGGTTCGTGCCGCTCGCGAAGCGTTCGAGAAACTCTCGGAACGCACCATCGAAGATCGCAAGCGAATCATCGATCACATCCGTCGCATCTCGATCGACCAGAAGGTCGAACTGGGCACGATGGAAATGAACGAGACCAAGATTGGTCGTCTGGCACACAAGATCGAAAAGCTGGAACTGCTGGGCCGCAAGACGCCTGGCGTCGAGTTCCTTCGCAGCGAGATCTTCAGCGGTGACCATGGCCTGGCCGTGATCGAACACGCCCCGTTCGGCGTCATCGGCTGTATCACCCCCGTGACGCACTCGCTGCCGACGATCACCGGCAACGCCGTGAACATGATCGCTGGCGGTAACACGCTGGTCGTCAACCCGCATCCAAGTGGCAAGAAGGTTGCCGCCGAAGGCGTTCGTCGCTTCAACAAAGCGATCTACGACGATCTCGGCATCGACAACCTAATCTGCGTGATCGCCGAACCAACGCTGGAATCGGCCGACATTATTTTCCATCACCGCGACGTCGCCATGATCTGCGTCACCGGTGGTCCGGCTGTCGCTCGTGCCGCACTCAACAGTGGCAAGCGTGCTGTCGTCGCTGGTCCTGGCAACCCGCCCGTGGTCGTCGACGAAACCGCCGACCTGGATCGTGCCGCTCGCTGCATCATCCAAGGTGGTGCTTACGACAACAACCTGCTGTGCATCGCCGAGAAGGAAGTGTTCGTCGTGAACTCGGTCTTCGACGAAATGATGCGAGCCATGGAACGTGCTGGCGCCGTTCGCCTGAACTCGAGCGAGATCGATCGCCTGACCTCGGTGGCGATCACTGAAGTGGGCGAACCAGGCAAGACCAAGCAAGTTGCCGCCAAGGAATTCATCGGCCAAGACGCCGCTGTCCTGGCCCGTGCCGCTGGCAAGAATATTCCACAGAACGTCGAGTTGGTGTTTGGCGAAACGGACGAGCATAACCCGTTCGTCCCCGTCGAACAGATGATGCCGTTTATTCCTTTCGTTCGCGTCCACGATGTGGACGAAGCGATCGAAAAGGCGAAGTACTACGAACATGGTTTCCGCCACACGGCCATCATCCACAGCAACAACGTTCGCAACATGACCAAGATGGGCCGAGTGATGGACACGACGCTGTTCGTCAAGAATGGTCCTTGTGCATCGGCCCTAGGTGTCGGAGGCGAAGGTTACATTTCGTTCTCGATCGCCACCCCAACCGGTGAAGGCGTCACCACTCCGCTGACATTCACGCGGGAACGACGCTGCTCGTTGATTGACGATTTGTGCATCCTGGGCCATCCGTCGAAAGGTTAACCCTTAATGCAAGCGGCACGCGTGGTCGGAACAGCGACCAGCACGGTTCGACATGCGTCGATGCGAGGCTGGAAGCTCTTAGTGGTGCAACCGATGCAGGTCGATGGCATCACGCCGGATGGGCATCCGCTTGTCGCGGTCGACGCTGTGAATGCCGGGCCAGGCGATCTGGTGATGATCACCAGCGATGGCAAATCGACTTCCGAACTTTTGAAATACGACCGAACGCCAGTCCGCTGGACGGTAATCGGCATTGTTGACGAATAAACGTGCAGTCCACCTACAGTAGCCAAGACATCGATCGAATCGTTCGCCTGGTCGTTCAACGACTGCTGGCGGAACGCTCCGCTTCGAGTGCCTCGCCGGTCCAGTCTCAACCATCCAGCGAACTTCGCCTGGATACGAAGCTGGTCACCACCGAGTCGCTGAAGGGGAAGTTGAATGAATCGATCACAGCCCTGTGCGTTCCGGCCAAAGCGGTCGTTACGCCGGCGGTCAAAGACGAACTGAAACAGCGTGGCGTGCAGTTGCGTCGACTCGATGCGAACAACTGCGGTCCGACGCCCAGCACACCGGTCGTCAACGCCGCCAAGCAGACGGTTTCAGCCGCCTGGCAGCCGAACGAACAAGTTGGCAGCCTGAACAAGGCGGTCGAACGAGCCAGCTCGCTGGCCAAGAGTGAACAGATGGTGGTGCTGCTTTCGGAACAACCGGAAGTCGCTTCCGCCGCGGCGAACCGTCAGCCAGGCGTGCGAGCCATGGTCGCTTGCAGCAGCCATGACTGGCAGGCTTCGGCCAAGAGCCTCGGAGCGAACCTGGTGGTTTGCCATCCGGGACAATGGCAGGACTCGGACGTCCCGCGACTGTTGGCAACCTTGTGGAGCCTTCGTGGCACCGCCGGGCCGAACTGGATCAAGTAACGAGACAAACCATGCGTATCGCAAAAGTCATTGGCAAAGTCACGCTCAGCCGAGCGGTTCCTGAATTTCAGGGTGCCGTGCTGAAATTGGCCGTACCTATGATGCTGAGCGATATCGAAGACGAAACCACACCGCTGGATGACCTGCTGGTCGTTTACGACGAGCTCGGCGCCGGGCACCACAACTTCATCGCCTTGAGCGAAGGGGGCGAAGCGGCTCAGCCGTTTTACCCTGATATGAAGCCTGTCGATGCCTACAACGCGGCCATTTTGGACACGGTCGATATTCGCTATCGCCCTTCCAAATAACCAGGGACTTTTGCCCGAAGCTAACACCTTCCCTTGGCGAAGCCCGAACCTAACAAATCAACGACATCAAAAACCCTTGATTGCGAGATACGAATCGGCATGACGAACGTTCACAAGATCAAACAAGACATGTGCGATATTGGTCGGCGAATCTATGCCAAAGGCTTCGCTGCTGCGAACGATGGCAATATCACCGTCCGCATCAGCGATAACGAAGTCCTCTGCACCCCGACGATGCACTGCAAGGGTTTCCTGAAGCCAGAAGACATTTCGACGATCGACATGACCGGCAAGCAGATCGCCGGTGCCAAGCCACGATCGAGCGAAGCCCTCTTGCACTTGGAAATCTACAAGCAGCGTCCCGACATCAAGAGTGTCGTGCACTGCCATCCGCCCCATGCGACCGCTTTCGCGATCGCTCGTGAACCAATCCCGCAGTGCGTTCTGCCGGAAGTCGAAGTCTTCCTGGGCGACGTGCCGATCACCGCTTACGAAACTCCGGGCGGTCAGGCATTCGCCGACACGATCATCCCGTTTGTCGATCGCACCAACATCATCCTGCTGGCCAACCACGGCACGGTGAGCTACGGCGAAACGGTCGAACGAGCGTACTGGTGGACCGAGATCCTGGATGCCTACTGCCGCATGCTGATCCTGGCCAAGCAGTTGGGGCACGTCGAGTTCTTCAATGAAAAGAAAGAACGCGAACTGCTCGAGCTGAAGGACAAGTGGGGCTGGAGCGATCCACGCAACACCGATGACTACAAAGATTGCGATATCTGTGCGAACGATATCTTCCGCGATAGCTGGAAGGACTCGAAGGTTCAGCGTCGTGCCTTCCCTGCCCCAGAGCCAATGGGCCCAAAAGTGGCTGCCAAGCCGGCTGCCGGTGGATCGTCCGATCAGGAAGCCCTGATTCAGATGATCACCCAGCGTGTGATGGCCGAACTGTCGAAGCACGCCTAAGCACCACGCTCTTCGTTCGTCGCCCACATTCCCCTCGAACTGGTTCGGGGGGAATCACACCTCGCGACGCAGCCTTCCGCAACTCACCCTTCATCCCAGCAAAGAGTAACGAACCATGAAAGTAAGCATCATCGGTGGCGGCGGTCTGGTCGGTTCGTGTGCCGCGTTCGCCCTGCAATGCAGTGGTATCGTCCGCGAGATCGCCCTGCTTGATGTCAACGCCGACCTGGCCGGCGGTCAGGCTCTCGACCTGCTGCATGGCAGCCCAAGCACGGCGGATCAAATCATCTCGAGTGGCAGCTACGAACACATTCCTGATTCGGATGTGATCTGCATCACGGCTGGTCTGCGTCGCAAGCCAGACGAAAGCCGCTTGGACCTGATCAATCGCAACGTCGACCTGTTCCTGACGATCCTCGACTCGATCAAGAAGGTTGGCTACAAGAAGGACGCGATCGTTTTCGTCGTCTCGAATCCGGTCGACATTCTCACCTACCTGGCTTCGACTCGCCTCGACCTGCCAACCAACCGCGTCATTGGTTTGGGTACGCAGCTCGATACGATCCGCTTCCGAGCTTTGATCGCCGAACACTGCAAGCTGCCTCCAACTCAGGTCAAAGCCTTGATTCTGGGCGAACATGGCGACAGCATGGTGCCGATCTGGTCGTCCGCTTCGGTCAACGGTCTGCCGCTGGAAAAGTTCCCTGGCTGGAATCCGAACGCCGCCAACGAACTGTTTACCCGAACCAAGGGTTCCGGTGCGGAAGTGATCAAGAAGAAGGGTGGCGCTGGCTTCGCTGTCGGTATCGCCATTCGCGATGTGATCGACGCGATCGCTCTCGATAGCCACCAGATCCTGCCGATCTCCAGCATCCAGAATGGCTGCTACGACATCCGCGACGTGGCCCTCAGCGTGCCAACCGTCGTCGGACGGAATGGTGTCGAATCGACGATTCAGCTAGACCTGTGGCCGAAAGAAATTCAGGCCCTGCGTCGCAGCGGCACGGTGCTTCGCGAAACGCTGGCTACGGTCCTTAATCGCGTCGGCCGCAAATAAACGGCCGCCGATGTTCTCCGCGCATAAAAAAAGCCTCGCAATATTTTTTGCGAGGCTTTTTTGTTGTTCCAGGCTTAGCTGGCCAAGACCGAAGCTGACTTCGCTTTACTGCGGATCGTTGGTCCGGTAAGCAAGCATTGCATCAGTTCGTCCGGTTCGCCGTTGTGCGGTTCACGTTTTTTCCAGGCCTGCAGCACTTCACGAGCAGCACTGCTTTCGTTTAATGCGGCCAATGTGGTCGCATACCAGCGAAGGCAAAGCGGTTCCCGCGATTCCTGACGGTAGGCCGTTTCCAGGTAAGGTCGAGCGGCAACCCAGTTCTGCTGAGATGCGAGTACAGCACCACGGACCGCACTGCGGAACGAGTCCAGTTTCGGATAGTCGGCCGGAAGCAGATCGAGTTCGTCTAAGGCTTCGTTGCGACGACCATGCTTCACGTGCATGTCGATTACCTGGCGACGCAATCGGATCGAATGCGGGCAATCGCTCAAGGCTTCCAGCAGAATGCGTTCGGCATCTTCGTGTTTGCCAGCAGCATGGGTCGAAATTGCCAGGCACGAAGCAGCGATCTCGTCGATGTCGTCGATGTGCCAGGTTTCGAGATTGATCTGACCATGCTTGTAGGCGGTCTCGAACGAGCGGCGTGCCAGCTCTTGATGCCCCTTCGTTCGCAGATAACCACCAATTGCACACAGCAATTGAGCATCCAGAGGGAAGATCTCCAGCGCGGTCATGCAGGTCTGGATCTGCGTGTCCAAGCCATCGGGGCGGCTATCGAGTGCCGTCAGGATTCCGTAAAACGCTTCCAACATTTCTGCCGAGCCATGTTCTGAAAGGCGGCAGGCCTGCTCGAAGAACATGAGGGCGTTGGCCTGATCGTTCAGCGTTTGAACCGCTTCGGCCATGCAGATCATCAGGCGAGCGTTCGGGCCCGATTCGTTGATTTCACGTTCGACCAGCTTGGCGTCGCGACTGGCTCGGCTGACTTTCCAGGCCTGGTCGGTTTCGACGACGTTCCGCTGCAGCAGGAACGGAACCGCTTCGATCGACATGCCACATTCGGCCAGCGATTGATTCAGGTTCTCGCGGACACGGCCTTCAAAGCGAATGCCGGGATGATTTGGATGCAGTCGGATCTGGCCGATTTGTTCGCTGCCGATGTTGCCCGGTGCCTGGGGAGCACGGACCAGCAGGACGTAAGCGGTCATGATGTCGACTTGTGTATTGACGAACTCACGCAGGGTCGCGGCATGATCGGCCTGGATGGTTTCGCCCGGATCGAGCCACAAGATCCACTCGCCCGTCACATGGGCCAGGGCCGCGTTGCGTGCTTCGCCGAATGACTCTTGCCACGAGTGGGCGACGACGCGGGCTTGATATTCTTTGGCGATCGACGAAATCGCATCCGTGTTGCCCGTGTTGAGCAAGACAATCTCGTCGACGATCTGCCGGACGCTATTGAGCGTTTCGCGGATCAGATCCGTTTCCTCGTTGACCACGATTACAGCGGTCAGTTTGCGGTTACGAGCTTCCTTGGTCATTGCAGACGAATACCTCAGGGACATAACGGTAGCGTAGACGTGCGATGCTGATGGGAGAGGGACAAGGGAAAATCGACTTCCCTGGCAACGACCCTATTTCAGGTCGTGGCGAGAGTGTATCGATACCTGCTCGATGCGCAAAGGCGTATTTATGCTAGCAGCGGCAAGAGGAAGTTCGGCTGCCATTCGAGCGATCAAGAAATCAGCAAACCACGGAATCTGATCCCGAGTCGTATCGAATCGAGGCCGTTTCCGTGGTTTGCCTGAGTATCGTTCACCCGGCTTTCGCTAGCGAGCCTAAGTGCGATATTCCGAATTGAATTTCACGTATTCCACCGTCAGGTCGCTCGACCAGTAGCGGAACTTCGTATCACCCTCGGTGAATCGCAGCGTCACGTCGGTTTCGAAGCTGTCTTTGATCGACTGGCTAACGGTCTTCTCGTCGAACTTCACCGGCGTACCCTTCTGGTACAACAGGTGACCATTGACGATCAGTTCCATCCCCATCGGATCGAAGTTCACGCCGGAGTAACCCGCCGCCGAAACGATTCGCCCCCAGTTCGGGTCGCCACCGGTGATTGCCGTTTTCACCAGAGCGCTATCGGCCACGGTCTTGGCAATTCGGAAGGCATCTTCCCGGTTGGCACACCCTTCGATGTTGATCTCGATCAGGTGGGTCGAACCTTCGCCGTCGGCCGGAATCTGCTTGGCCAGGTCTTCGCAAAGCTGCGTCAGTTCTGCCTTGAAGCTTTCCAGGGCAACTCCCGACAGTTCGCCGGTGCCTGCCTTACCACTGGCCAGCAGCAGTAGCGTATCGTTCGTACTGCGATGCCCATCGACGGTAATGCAGTTGAACGTGTCGTTGGCGACTTCCACCAGCAACTGCTTGGCCTGCTCGGGCGACAAAGTTGCATCGGTCAGTACGACTGACAACATGGTCGCCATATTCGGGGCGATCATGCCGGCACCTTTGCACATGCCAACCAGTTTGACCGGCTGTCCGTTCACTTCGCACTGACGCGAAGCGATCTTCTTGCCTTTGTCGGTCGTCATGATCCCGCGCGCCGCGGCATCGAAATGGGCGTCGTCGGTGCCAAGCCGTTGAAAGACTTCGTCCAAACCGGAACGAACCTTTTCCATGGGCAAGTGATGGCCGATGATGCCGGTCGACATGGTCAGCACCTGATCGGCCGAAACGCCGACCTTCTCAGCGACGATGCCCGCCATCTCGGCATTGTCTTTCACGCCTTGTTCCCCGGTGCACGCATTGGCGTTGCCCGAGTTCGTGATGACGGCGCGGATCTTGTTGGAAGGGGTACGCTCGCGATCCCAAACCACTGGGGCGGCAACCACCAGGTTCGTCGTATAGACGCCAGCGGCTACCGTATCTTCGTCACATACGATCAGCGAGAGATCTTCCTTGTTCGGATTTCGCTTGAGGCCACAGTGGAAGCCACCGAGTCGAAAACCAGCGGGAATGGGAGAAGTCATCCTTCGTCGTCCTTCAACATCCAATCAAAGCAAAGCGGTTGTTTCCGCGAATCCGTACATCAAATTGAAGTTCTGTACGGCCGCACCGGAGGCACCCTTAATCAGGTTATCAATACACGAAATCGTCAGCACGCGATCCTTCACACGACGCACAGTGATGTCGCAGAAGTTAGTTCCAGCCACGTGCTTGGTCGCTGGCAGGTCGGAACGGACACGCACGAATGGTTCATTGGCGTAGGTCTCTTCCAACAAGGCCAGCAACTCCTTTTCCGACGCGTCTTTATCCGGGATCGCGTAACAGGTACTCAAGATCCCGCGATCCATCGGCACCAGGTGGGGCGTGAAGATCACGCTGGCCGCCTTGCCGGAATAGACGCTCAGGTTTTGTTCGATCTCTGGCATATGACGATGCGTCCCAACGCCGTACGCCGCGAAGCTTTCGTTACATTCAGGATACAAGGTGCCAAGCTTTGGCGTGCGTCCTGCCCCGCTGACACCACTCTTGCAGTCGGCGATGATGCCATCGGGACGGATGAAACCATTCTTCAGCAGCGGCGCCAACGACAACGAAACACCGGTCGGATAGCAACCAGGGTTGGCAACCAGTTGGGCTTCGGCGATCCCTTCACGAAACAGTTCCGGCAGACCATAGATGGTGGTCTTCATTCGTTCCGCATCGGGATGATCGGCACCGTACCACTGAGCATAGACGGCGGGATCGTTGAGGCGGTAGTCCGCGCTCAGATCGACCACCTTCATGCCAGCTTCCAGCATTTCCGGAATCACCGAGGCAGAAGCGGCATGCGGCAAGCAGCCAAACACGCAGTCGCATCGCTCGGCCAGTTCGCTTGGCCCCAGATTCTCGAGATGCAGATCCAGCACCTTGTGGAACTGAGGATGCACGGAACTCACATGCGGACGATCTTCCTGCCGGGTCGTCAGCGCGGTGACTTCGACTTCAGGATGGTGAACGAGGATTTTCAGTAATTCCAGAGCCGTGTAACCCGTGGCTCCAAGAATGCCGACACGTACCGTCATGGCAATCAGCCCATTGTTTGGCGACAGAAATAGAGATCCGATCGGTTAGTATAAAGGACCACCCGCCTGCGAACATAGGGAGGTCCCACCGGTCGAGCTATCTCGGGGAACTGTTTCGAGTTGCAAGATGCATGCCCAACTTCGCGGAAGCATGCTTGATTGCGATTATTCGGCCGAACCGAGGACTTCCCCCAATTCGACCAACATACGGAGAGTGGCACCCCACACGCGCTGCCCAGAAACACTCAAATGAGGGGCAGAGAATTGAACGCGGCGGCGAGTGACCTGATGCATGCCGAAATTCCCAGGGTTCATCAAATGGCTGAGGGGGAGAAACAGTAAGCCAGCGACCTCTTTGGGGTCTGGGCTCCAGACTGGTATAGAGTGCTGCAAGGCGACAAAGGTTCGCACTTGATGGTTACTGGCCCACACATGCGTTGGAGGCAGCTCGCCGAGAACCTGTTTTTCAGCCACACGGTGACCGGTTTCTTCCCAAAACTCTCGTAAGGCGGTCTCGCGCGCCGTTTCGCCTGGCTCGCGTCGACCTCCTGGCAGTGCGATCTCGCCGGCATGGATTCCTTCGGTCTCGGCCCGAATCATCAGCGGTATCGTCCAGCGGCCTGCGTTATCCGGAAAAAGCAGAATCAAATTCGCGGCACGACGGGCACGTGATAAAGCAGGTCCTTTGTGGCGACCATACGACAGATTCGGTGACGAGTGCTTCAAGTGGGGAAAGTTACCACTTGGCATCGACAATGCCTGACGAAGCTTCTTCGCCCAGGCAATCGATCGTCGGTCTTTAAGGAGTGACTTCATAAACTTCGTAACTTGCCGTCTGGTCGTCGCCGGCAGGAAAGATCTTGGGGAAAGTCCAATCGAGGACTTTTCCATCTTTGCGGGCCAGGGCCTGATCGACAATCACATAGCGTACCTGATATTTGTCGGCGAGCTCGCGAATGTCGGCTTCGGTGAGCCCGGCCAGGCTCAAGGTTTCTTCGTTGTGAAAGCTTCGCCAGTGGACATCTCCGCGACGGGCTCGCCACTCGAGCAAATTTAAATCGTCTTGAGGGACATCCTTCGTCGTGACGACTTCTGCCCGTTGGGCATACCATTTGAACGATGACTGCAATCGCGGTGTCAAACAAATCGCATCGGCCGGCGTGTTATCGCGGACCCAATAACAGGTCGTTTCCCAGGCCGCCGGATCGCTGACCAACGAGCTTCGATCGGAAGGACTTGCCGTCGCGGTCCATCGATCGGTCGTACGAACCGCCATTCCGACCACTACTAACAATCCCATGCCGACCAGTACGCTTCGACTGATCACCGGGAACCGCTCGCGGTTGAGGTGGCACCACAACACCATGTTTACGGCCAGGGCCAACGGCACCATCACGTCAGCGATGCGATACCAATAGAGCCGCAAAAACTTGGCACCTGTTAACCAATCTTGCAGCACGATGAAGTACATCTGATCGATCACCACACCGATGACCACCAGGACAACGCTTCCCAGCACGACACCATTGAGGATTCGTGCCTTGTCGTGCGATCGTACCAGCCAGGCCGTCAATCCCCAGGCCAGAATGGCCAGCGTGAAGCGTACCTTGAACTCTGCTTGGAACGTATGCACCACGAGGTGATGCGAGAGCCGTTCGTAAACGTAGTAATAGCTGGCCCAATCCTTTTCCGCCGGCGAGGCATCCAGGTTCAGCAGTAAGAGCGGGACAACACCGATCGCCGAAATGGCTCCGCCAATGATCAGCCCAGGCAGAATAGAAACCAGCGTCGGGCGCAGTCGCGGGGTAACCAGCCAGCAAATCATCAGGCAAACGACCATCCAGCCGCCGACCAATACATGGAAGGCACTGGCGATGCCGAGCCAGATCCACGCTCGATTCCAGCGGTTGGAAAGAGCGTCGCCAATTCCCCAGAAGGCAAACGCATAGGCAATGCACTTCGCCTCGACGCCACCAACAAGCCATTCGCCGGCCATGTGCAGGTAATGAATCCCCATCAGGCCCGAGGCGATCGTGAGCAAACCGAACCAGGGGCGGCCGTCGATCTTGTTGATCATCCGCTGCCAAGCCAAGGCAATCGCTCCCCAGCAAAGGAAGCGACCAATCCATGCCGCCACCGGAAACGAAACCAGTGTCGTGACCCAGCCGAAACTCCAATAGAACACGCCATGCGCGTCAGCCGAGTTTAAGAAGTGATCGTCAGGACACCACGCCGGGTTCCAGTAGTGACGAGCCTTCGACAGATAGTGCGGCTCGTTGACCTCAGGTGTGAGCGGCCCCACGAACAGAAAGAACAACAGCACCACGAGTGCCCACTCTAGCCACCGAATCGAAGGCATTGACGACGAATCGGCGGCGTCGGTTGGCGAAGGCGTGGATGTCAGGTTCATACAAAGTCGACAGGTGCTGGTTCAAGAAAGCTAGTCCGCTTTCAATTTACCATATCGCACGCCGGTCGCTTGGGTCGGACGACGATAAATTCCGCCGCCACAGGTCGCATAAAACGTATCGAGCTTAGGACCGGCCAGAACGACATTCGTCATGAATGCCTGGGAAGGCTTGTGAATCACACCACTGATCCGAGCCGTCGAATCGAACATTTGCAGTCCGAGGTTCGTCGCCACATACAAACGACCAGCCGAATCGACCGTCATTCCATCCGCCTTGCTCGGCGTATCCTTCTCTTTCACGCGGCAGGTATAGACTGGGGCACCATAGATGAGCGTGCCGTCGTTCTCGACGCGATAGGCGAACAAGTTCTGCCCGGCCGAATCGGCAACGACGAGCGTTCCTTCACCCGGCCACAGGATGATCCCGTTCGGCGTCGTGATCCCGTCGGCAACGACTTGCTTCTGCCCATCGGGTCGAACGAGCCAAACCTTGTGCTGCGGAGAATCGGTGCAATAGATGTTGCCATTGCTGGCGACCACTAAATCGTTGGCTCCCAGATCGTCGGCAAGCACTTCCACCTTGCCGGCCGAATCGAACACGACGATGCGGCGATTCCCGTACTGACTTCCGTACAGCTTGCCATCCGGGCCAAACATCAAGCCGCTGGTGCCTCCCTGCCCTTCCGAGAACGTCGAAACATTCCCGGTGGCATGATCGATTTTCAGCACCCGTTGCTGGGCGACGTCCGAGAAGTAGACGTTCCCTTCCAGGTCCACCGCCGGACCATCGGCAAACTTGTAACCATCGGCGACCAGTTCCCAGTCCTGGCCATCGATCAACACGTCGGACAATGGCATGTCTTGCGACCACGCCAGTTGGCAACATGCCAGAAGCAAACACGTAGCAATCCAAATCCGCATGATGGCGTTCCTCAACGAAAGTGTGGTAATTGGAAAAGCGGGAGTTCGTCGAACCTTAGTTCTGGCTGACGACATCGCTCCATAACCAACGCATCGTGTCGGGGAAGATCGCTCCGCCGTGACGACCACTATGCTTGCCAACGCCATACTCGAACTTGTAGTCGTAGCCGGTGAACTTCAAAGCGGCAGCCATCTGCTGATTGGCCAGCGGCCAGTTGCCGTGCAGATTGTCGAGATCGTTTTCACCATCCTGCAGGAAGACCTTGATCGGCTTCTTTTCGGTCTTGCGAATGATGGCTGGATAAACGTGTCCACCCCGGATGTTGGTGAAGCTGCCAATGTGGCTGACCACTTTGCCGAACTGATCGGGGCGTTCCCAGGCTGCCGTGAACGCACAGATGCCACCGGAACTGTTCCCACAAATCGCCCTGTGCTTCGGATCGCTGCTAATGTCGTACGACTTGCCTACCTCGGCCAGAATCTCTTCGGTCAGAAAGCGGACGTACTGATCGCTGAGTGTGTCGTACTCGAAGCTACGATTCTTGCGTGGGTTCTGTCCTTCTTTCGCGGGCGGAATCACGCCTGGCTGAATGAACACACCGATCGTTACCGGCATCTCGCCTGCGTGGATCAGATTATCGAACACAATCGGCACGCGGGTATGCCCCTTGTCGGCAACGAACCCGGCCCCGTCTTGAAACACCATCAAGCAGGCAGGCTGCCCCTTCTGATATTGCTTCGGCACGTAAACCCAATAGTCACGCACGGTCCCTGGGTAGATCTCACTCTTATCCCAAACGTGCTTCGTGACGGTTCCCTGAGGAACGCCTTCTTTGCGTTCGGCATCGGGACCAGGCTGGTATTGTTCGTCTTGAGCGAACGAAACCGAGGCAAACAGACAGAACAACAGCGACAACGGGGCGAACGTTCGCAGCATGACAATGGTCACTTGTGCAGGGAGGATGGGATGGGGAAGGAGGCCAGACGTGCCCCATCAGCCTAATCGGTTCCCGCGCGCGACTCAAGCCAGCCGGCGTTACTTGGGGAACTCGACTTCGAGCTCCAGTTCCAGCATCCCACGCATGATACGCACCGGAATCTTTTCGCCCAGCGGGGCAGCCCGAACGATATCGCGCAGACGTTCGATCGATTGCACTTTCTGGCCGGCCCAACTCAGCAGCAAATCGCCACCACGCAGGCCGGCCACTTCGGCGACGCCTCCTTTGGTGACTTGAACGATTGGCAAACCACTGGTCGTCGGATCGCCGACGTTCACACCCAGGGCGCGACGTGTTTGTTCGGGGTCTTTCTTCTCGCCACCAGGCTTACCAAGCCCCAGCCCGCCCAGATAGATATCGAGCATCGAGCCTTCCGAGCCCACCACAGGATGGATCTCGTCGACAATCAAATGCTTGAGGATATCGATATTCATCGCCACGATCTTGCGAATGCCGGGCACATTGATGTGCTCGATATCGTCGCTGGGGCGATGGTACTGCGAATGGAACCCGGTGAAGTCATGCATGACCGGAATGCCGCGACCGTAGAACGAAGCATGATCGCTTGGCCCATACCCACCAGGAACCTTGGCCAAGGTGATTCCTTGTTTCTCAGCGGCCGCATCAACCCAGCCTTCGAATTCTTTGGCCGTATCGAAGCCGTAAAGTGTCAGCTTCTCTTTTCGTAGGCGACCCACCATGTCGTAGTTGAGCATCGCCTTGGTATTCTCGATGTCGAACAGCGGATGCCGCACATAATATTCGCTGCCGATCAAACCTTGTTCTTCCGCGGCGAATGCGATGAAGAGCATCGTTCGCTGGTCAGGGCCATCGAAGGCGACGCATTGCCGCACCGTTTCCAGCAGCGCGACCGTGCCGGAGGCGTTGTCGTCGGCACCGTTATGAATGTCTTTCGTCCAGGGAGCAAGCGAGCCTGAGCCACCACGGCCAAGGTGATCGTAGTGGGCACCGACAACGACCACTTCCGAGGCCAACTTCCCTCGGCCAGGCAACACGCCTAACACGTTCTTTTGCGTACGCTTGGAAGTTTCGACATCGATCTCGCCCCGGACTTGGACGCCAGCCAGGTCGAACGAGTCAGGCTTCAGATCTTGATCGACCTTCCGTTCCCACTCTGCCAGCGAAGGCTTACCGGCCTGCTTTAGCATGGCGTCGATCATCGAACGTTTGATATGCACCACCGGGATCTTCGACTCGAAATCGAGTGGCATCCGAATTTGAAACGACAGCAGCTTATCATCCCCACTTCCAGGTTTGCTCAGTGCGGCCTCGTCGGTCACGATCAAGATTGCCGCGGCATCGTGCTCGATCGCGTTGACGATCTTGGTCGACAGATAGGCAAATTTCGAGTTGCCGCTGCCAGCGAACTTTTGCGTCTTACCGGTTTGGTCTGGCTCGTGCCGCAGGACGACGACCGCCTTCCCTTTGGCATCGAAATTGGCGAAGTCGTCGTAGCCATCGCGCGGTGAAGTGATTCCGTAGCCGGCGAATGCCAGTGGCAAGTCGAACGTGCCAGTCGTGGTTGGCGAAAGAGGCTGATAGTCGCTCTGCGGAACTTCGATCGTTGTTCCATCCGCGGCGACAAGCTGCAATTGGTTTTGTTCGCCGAGATTGACTCGATCCCGTTTCGAGAAGACCTGAAACGGCTTGCCTTCGATCAAACGCGTATTCAGTCCGGCCAGTTCAAACTGTTCGGCAATGTACTGCGAAGCCTCTTCGAGGCCGTCGGAATAGGGGCCGCGACCTTCGCGTTCGTCCGACGCCAGGTAATCAAGATCGTCCGCAATGCGGGACTCGACCGCGGCATTGGCGACGTCGAAATGAACCGCCGGGCGAGGCTTCTCGACTGGTGCCGTTTCCGCAGAAGGAGCAGCGGCAGTTCGATCGGCGGCGGAGGTCTCTTGCTGCTGGCAACCGGTCAGGCAAGGAATCAGACCGAGGAGAAGCAGAAGCAAGTTCGCCGCAGAGATTTTCATCGTTTGAAAGCCTTCGACCAGTCGGTCTCGGTTAGAAACATTACGGCGCACAGCGGAAGATATCGACACGAATCAATCGGGCGTCGTCTTCGTCGCAATTAAAGTATGCCGTCGCCTTGGCACTAACGCCCCACGGTCCCAAATTAAACCCGCCGAGAGACTTCACGACACTTTCGACACCGATCGTGGCCTGGGTTCGGACGGCGAAGTAGTTTCCATTAACGCCACTTCCAATTTCAACCCAAGATTGTCCGTTATTTCCAGCAGAAGATGTGGGCGGGCAAGGTAGATCCATGATTGGCAGTTCGTGAGGAACAACATGTCGAAGGCCAAGTGCGTCCAATACTGGCCCCGCGTTATCGCGTTCCTCGGCTCGCTTTCGGCACTGGCCAGATGCTCCACCCGTAGTGTCGTCGATTAATGTCCCAACCTCAGGGTTCGAGGTATCGCCGTTGTAATAGACACGAATTTCGGCGATTCCCGCCAACCCGTCGCCATCGACTTGAGATGAACTTCCTAAACTAGCGCTTACAGCGGCACCAAAACGAAATCGCTCGCCGGGCTTCAATGCATCAACACCATCACTCCCTTGGAATTCCATTCGGAGAATATGATAAGGATTAGGTGGGGTGCCGGGGGTAATAGTGGCATGGTCATACGAGTAATTGACCACGACACTGCGGGACACAAAGGTCCCTCCGGAAGCCGAGGCGTAGAAGAAGTTATCGGGCTGCGTCAACGGAAGCGAACCGCCACTGTAAGTGATGGCATAGTTTCCAGTCGTCGCATTTGAAGTCTGTGCCGTGTTAAGCGGAAAGACGTATCCAGTCGATGAAACACCGTCATACCAGAGGGAAGGATCGACATCGATTTCGATCATAGTAATCCGCCGATTTCCGGAGATTGAGGATGCTGTCGCCCGATAAGAAATCCCCCATTGATTGCTATTACCACTCTTCAACTGACCACTACCAGAAGCATCGACGAGCACGCTTCCGTTGGAACAACTCGGCTCGACACCGGCGTTAAAGGTAACGGTATTTGGCGCCCCATCTAAGTTAGTAATCGCCCCGAAGACCATCACGCCAGGCTGTTCGAAGTCGTCGTAGTCGCTGATATCCGTGCAGTAGAAATTGTCGTTGATGTTGGCGGCGTTGTAATTGAGTTGATTTGTGCCGTTGGTGAACGCACTGTTCAAGGTCATGTCGGTCAGGCTCACCGGCACTCCGCGCACGGGATTATTGATCGAGAATTGATTTCCGAACTGTCGTGCGGCCAAAGTATCGCCACCACCAGTCTCCGCCCAGCGCTTCACAGCGGCCAGCGCATTCGCTTCGAGGCTTTGTTCCAGTTCCAAGCGAGCCAACCAGATGTTGCCGATTTCGACAGCGAACACCAGGAACAACAGCAATGCGGGAAAGGCGATCAGCAGCCACAACAACGAAACGCCACGGCGGGCGCGTTGCGAAAGAAAGCTGAGTCGTCGCTCGAAGTTCATCATGGGAGGTGGTTGGCTCAAGGAGTTTATCGCGACTCGACTGGTCCGTGCTCAGCCAGTGTTTTCAAAATATCAGGATGCTTGGCGGCCACATCGGTCTGCTCTTGCGGATCGTCCGGCAGATAGAACAACTGCGTGGTCGGCCCCATCACCACCTTCCATGGTCCCTGGCGAATGGCCACATGCTTCGGGTCACTCGGGTTCGACCAGCGAAAGACCCGTTGCGTTTGAATCGGCTCGCCATCCATCCATTTCAAAAGCGAGTGTCCATCGTTTCGAGGAACACGACTGCTGTCGACCGCATCACCCAGGGTCGGCAAGATATCGATCAGCCCAACTGGGGCATCGATGCTGGCGACGCCCTTGTGATGCGAGCGGTAGATCATCAAAGGAACTTGCAGGTTGTCTTCGGTGAGGGCCAACTGATCTTCAACTGGCGAAGCGTTGGCCGCAGGAAGCCCCACGACGACCATCATCATCTGGCGGCCATTGCGGGCTTCGTCCAAGGCATGGAAGAGTCGCCCGACCAGGCGATCGATCTCGGCAACCTCGGCGGCACGCTGCTTTTCATCCTTCGCCGTCAGCGTGAAATGGAACTCGATGAAGGTTGGCCGCTTGGAAGGTGTGTTGGCCAACAGTTCGCGGGCCTGTCCGAGCAGAAGCTTTGCGGCAGAAACGTCATCATTAGGGTCGTCATTCAGATTGGTGACAATCTTCGCTTCAGCACCATTAAAGCTGAGTTTCTCGGGCAGGCCACTTTCCGGATTCAGGGCCAGTTGGACCTGCTCGTCATAGTAAGGGAGATCCTGGACACTTAGCCAATCACTGCCATCCATCAACAAAGCTCGATAGCCCGAATTCCACATCATTTCAGCAATCAGGTTATTGCGGCTTCTTCCTGCGCTAAAACTGCTGCCGGAAAGAAGCATGTGTTGCGCGATTTCAGCGGTGGGTCCGGCGTAGCATGACTGAAAGACAGTTCCCTGTTCAGCGAGAGCTTCCAGGAGAGGGGTCTTTCCAGATTGCGCATAAAAACCGACGTCCTCCTTGGTTGCGCCTTCCAAAACCACCATCATGATCAGCGGCGAATTTTGGCCTGGGACACGCATCTGTCGATTCGCATTTCGAAGTGCACTGCGGATTTCGGACTTGATCCCCGAGAGACGTCGGTCGGCATCGACCAGTTGATCTCGCAGTCCACCTTCGGCGTCCTTAAAGACCTCGCCGTGCGAAGCGAGCATGCCATCGAGCGACCGTGTAAGACTGTTCTGCATGTTGGAGACATGCACGTCATCGTCACCAGAGAAGTCGTCGTCCGAACTGCCCAAACCGGTCGGATCGATTTGCAAATCGCCTTCGCCCGGTCCCGTCGCTTTCGCGGAAGTACCAGAGTCGGAACGTGCGAGATTCGACCAGAAGAATGCCCCGACAATGACGAGCACCGCAACCAGGACGATCGATCTACCTATCCAATACATCTGTATGAATTCTTCCGCTATTCGTTCGCTCTAAGGCACTAATTCGTGACGAAATAGGCTGGTTTCCGAGACGTATCGAGAAGAGAAGTCAACGCCGAAAGGAGCCATAGTATTCGGGGTTAAACGCGTTGCCGGCAAGCAAACGGTGACTTGAACAAACTGAGCGGTCAGGGTCGGCGGGGTCGGTGGATCACAACCCGTTCCGACAGAAGCAATGCCAGCGACATCCATCCCGGCGCCGTTGTCATAGACCAGGTATCTCAGGTGCACCGCACCGACTCCCTGGATCGTTTCGCCACTGTCGATCAAACCACTTTCTTGCAAAACTTCGTTGATCGCGGCGAGCACTTCCGGGGGTGGATCCGTATCACTAGGGTTGATGACTAATTCCGTCGCGGCGAGGGCGCCGGCGCGGCTGGCCATCTTCAGCGTTTGCTGATTTGCTTGCAGCAGCCCGAACTGAACCACGGCAAACAGTAAGATCAACAGCACAGGCAGCCCAAGGATAATTTCCAAGAGACTGGCGGCTCGTCGCTTCATTTTGCGCGTCTGCACCATTGAAGAATCCATTTCCCCCTAAGAACACGTGATTGAATACCTATAATTGCCAATCGCGCGTTTTCAAAACGAATTCCGGCATGAAGAGTGACGCCGGAACCTCTTTCCCAGATGCCCTATTTAGCGAAATCGCTCAGGCTGGTTCATTTTTTTCAAAATACCAGGGTTAGCCAGTTGAAACAAGGTTTTCCGCTTTTAAACTGAGACCTGTTCCATTCGTGTCGGTTAATCAGATTAATCTAACGCATTTGGGATCGTCTTGGGACTTTATGGGGATTTTTCTCAAGCCCCATCGGCAAACGTAACCTAAGACGGGCAGCAACCCTTCATGGCAGTAGGATCAACCATGAGTTGGATCAAACAAAAAATTCGGCAGCTGGCGGGCGATTGTCGGGGAAGTGTATTCGTCGAATACCTGCTCCTGCTCACGATTGTGGGGATCGGCGTTATCGCCGGATTGGCGACCGTTCGTGGATCGTTGTTGAACGAGCTTCTCGAACTTGCGGAAGCCATCACCAACTTGTCTCCGTAAGTCTTGCTTCAGCAAGACCTACAGATGAACGGTTTTCAGTCGTTTCGGGGGAGCGTACTGGTGCAGTCCTATCCACAATCCGGGCTCAAACAGCGCAGATCGGGCATCCAAGTGCTCGAAGTGTTGCTGCTGTTCCCTGTGTTGCTGATTGCCACACTCTCTTTCTTCGTGCTTGGCCCGACGGTAACCATCCGTCAGGCGGTTCAACATGCGGCTGAGGAAGCAGCTCGCGAAGTTGCCAAGAAGACCGGAACTCAGACGACCGACTTCATCGCCACCGACGTGGTGAACGAGAGTCTCTCTGTCCATGGCCTGGTGCTCGGTACAAACACTGGCGTCCTGGTCGTCGTAGAGGAAGACAATCTTGTGACCACCGTCGGAGATACCTCCCTGGCAACGGCACCCGCAGCGGTTCCTTTTGCCAACCCAGATCAGGTGATCGTGACGGTATATGTCTCGGTGGATGATGCACCGATTCCGAACGAGCTCAGCAATATGGGCTTCGATATTTCCGGTCGCCAGATCTCACACCGAACCACTGCCTTCCGGGACAGTTAAGCGTTCAAGCCAAGCCAGATTCGCACGGATTCGCGAATCCTTTCCTAGCACGGATGCCATCAGCAACCCACCTTGTTGTCTGTCGGCGCCTTGTCCACATTACGCGAAACAACCATCGATACCGACCAATATGAGCTGGAATCCCTGCTCAGTGATCGGTTCGTGCTCTCTTGGCGACAAATGTCCGTCGTCGGAGTGGTTTGCGCGTTGTTCTTGTTGATCAGCTTCACGCCTCTCACCTCGCACACGACTTGGTCGCTGGCGACGCGTGGCGAAGCGATCCTGGCAACCGGCTCGCTGCCAACAACCGATGTGACCCAGTCGCTGTCGCAAGGGTTGCCGGTTCATGAAACGGCCTGGCTGAGCTCGATCTTCTGGGCAATCATCGCTCGCCAATCGTTTGAGGCCATTACCTGGGCCACAACGATCCTGGCTTCGATCTCCTTAATCACGATCGCTGTATCCCTTTGGATGCGAACCCGCAACTCACTGTTCACCGGAACCGGGACCCTGTGGTTCGCGATTTTTGCCTGGGGATCGCTCGGACTCGGAAGTGCCACTTTGCTGGTACTGCCACTCTGGATCTCCTTAATCCTGCTCACCCTGAAGGATCGCTGGGCACCGTCGATCATGACCGCAATCGTCCAGGTCGCCGTGATCGTCTTATGGGCGAACTTCGACGCGTCGGTCTTCGTAGGTGTCGGTTTCCTGGTGTGTGTCGCGATTGGCAATGCAGTGCAATTGCTGGTCGAACATCACTTTCAGTCGAAGCCCCTGCTGACCGATCGCCGCTTCCAAATCAGTCTTATCACGGCCGAAACCGCCATCGTGGCGACACTGTTCACGCCACTGGGTACCGGTCTTTGGACCGACCTGTGGCAGAATTTCTCGGTGATGGGCACTCTGCTCGACTTCGTCACCCCTGTTGGTGTTTGCTGGGTCGTCTTGTTCGTCACGATCGGTATTTTGATCGCGAAACGAACGGACAATCGCGTGCTGGTCGAAGCTGGCGTGGTCGCAGTTTTCGGTCTTCTCGCACTGCTGGCGGCCGACATGATTGTTTGGCTCGGCCCGCTGACGGCGTTGGTTTTGATTCCTCGCCTGCAACAAGCATTGTCGATCGGGGTCGATCCAATCATTGCTCCGGCGATGGAAGAAGCGGATGGCAAGCCACCCGTTTTGCGATTCGCTTACAGCCTGGGTGCCGTGCTGCTGATCTGGATTGTCTTCGCCTTGTCTCCCCTCAGCGGTTCGCTGTTGGGTCGAGAACCACGGGCCATCGGCAATCTGTTCAAGCAAGAAGTGCCCCTCGCGGCGACCGCTTATCTCCGAAAGAATCCGGTGGAAGGACGCGTCTTCGCACCAGCGATTTGGGGCGACCTCCTTCGCAGCGATTATGGTGGCCAGGCCGATGTCTTCGCGACCAGCTCGATGAAAAACCTGCCGCAGCAGGCCAAGTACGACTACAACCGCATCACGCGAGGCGAATCGATCTGGCAGGAAGCATCGCAGCGATACAACATCGATGCACTGGTCGTCGACAAAACCACGCAAACCGCGATGCTCGAGACCGTTCGCGAACCGAACGAGAACTGGCACGTCGGCTTCGAAGATGACCGTTCCCTCGTACTACGGAGGAACGGTTCCTAATGTCGAACGCCCAACCAAAGCATGGCATGGCGAACGCCGTTTGGCTGTTCGCCCTTTCGCAGTTGTTGCTGATCACCGGCATTGGTGTGACGGCGGTTTATTCGCTGCCGACCGAACCAGTCAAGCTGCCGGAATTTCAGAACGAGCCGCGCAATGTCGTGCTGAAGTACGATTGGCCGCAGGTCATCACCGACGAGCAGTTGACCGCGACGATCACCAAGCTTCGTCCGCAATTGCGTCAGCCGCGTCCCAAGATCAACTATGTCGATCACGCACTTCGCTGCTGGGGTGTGAGTGCCACGTTCGAGGATCCGAATTGCCTGAGCGGCGCCGAGATGTTGGCGATACTGACCGATCAGAACGCCTTCCAAGAGACCTGGGGGGGCGAAACGGCTCCGCTGCTGCTGGAAGGCGAATTCGGTCCTGGCTTCCGTACTCGCGATGGCAATGCGACTTCCAGTCACGTCGACCACACGCTCGGTACGCTGGCCGAAATCGGCATCACGCTTGATGCCCTGATCGTTCTGGGCAAAGACTCGCGGAACTACACCGTTCGCGATTTGCTGGAAGCAGCGATGCTCGACTTCCGGATCAACCAGCAAGAGTACGAGTGGACCACGGTCGCCGCGGCGTCGTATGCCACCGGCCCGACCTCTTGGATTTCGCAAGATGGCGAACAGGTCACCTTCGACATTCTGGCTCGCCGCTTGATGCGACAACACTGGAATGAAGGCGTTTGCTACGGCAACCACCGGCTGTATTCGCTGGCGATGCTGCTGCAATTCGACGACCAGGTCGGACTGTTCCAAAACGAAGAAACCCGCGACCTGATTGTCGCGCACTTGAACGAAGCCACGACCCGTTTAATCCGCAGCCAATCGACTGAAGGCTATTGGGATCAAAACTGGCCAGATGCATCGATTCCTGCTCGAGAAGCGGAATTCGGCGACGTCACGATGCGTCGAACCCTGGCCACTGGCCATGCCCTGGAATGGTGGGCGATTGCTCCGGCCGAGGTCTTGCCACCTCGCGAAGTCATCGTTCGAGCAGCTCAGTGGCTGGTTGTGGAAGTCGATCAAATGGAGCCCAAGTCGGTGGACGAGAACTTCACGTTTCTCACCCACGTCTGCCGGGCCCTGTGCTTGTGGCGTGGCAAGTTCCCGCACGAGCTAACTCCCCTCGCAAGTCCATCCACCGGCGCGGAAGGATAACCGCCGGAACTTGATATTGAGATATAGGTAAAACCTCATGTTGAACGTGATGAAGAAACTTTGGAATGACGAACGTGGTTTCGTCAATTCCACAGAACTGATCCTGATCGCCACCTTGGCGGTGCTCGGCCTGATTGTTGGTCTGGCGTCGCTGCGTGACTCGGTCGTTCAGGAATTGGGTGATTCGGCAGCCGCCGTGGGTCAGGTCAATCAGTCCTACAGCGTCTTCGTCGACAGCAATGGCGCCGTAAGCGGCCCCATCATCACTGCCGCTGGTGCGAACGGCTTCGTGACCGTCGAACGCGACTTCACGATCAACGGTCAGCCCGGCGTCTCGGTGACCTCCCGTTTCCGCAACTATCAGTACACCGATCGCCGCGATATTGGTGATGGCCAAGATACCGCAGGCAACCCACCTCCGACGATCGTCAGCATCGGGCCGGATGCTCAAGAAGAGGGCGAAGCCCTGGGAGGCCCATAAATATGAACAGGAATCGCAACGCTAATTCGATTCGATCTCGGAACCTTAGAAAACGTCGTGGTAGTGCGAGCGTGATGGGCATCATTTTTATGATCGCACTCCTCGCGATTGGTGTCATCGTGGGAGCCGCTTCCCTACGTGACTCCATCGTCCAAGAGTTCGGCGACATCTCCGTGGCCCTGGACCGTTTGAACCAGACCTACAGCTATCGCATTGAACTCGATCCGGACGGTAACGGCCCAGCCGCTCCGCAAACCATCTGGTTCGCCAATTACACCGACCCGCTTCCAACCTTGGAAGACAATGTTGATGAACCACCCGCAGGGATAACCTTTGTCGAGCCTACCGGCGGCGAATCGCCGGTGACTCTCCCTGTTGGTTCGGTTCCATAACCAAATCACTTTTTGTTTGGAGTGAACCTTCTCGCCAAACCGGCAGCAAACGAATCGAGGCGGTCGATTCGGGGACACGTCAGCAGGTGAGAAGAACATTTTTTCGTGTGTGTTTTTTCCCTAGGAGAATGAGCTAATGAGCCTCATTAAGCGTTTGTGGAATGACGAAGCTGGTTTCGTCGTTTCCGCTGAATTGATCCTGATCTCGACCATCGCCGTTATCGGTCTGATCGTTGGTCTGGACTCGGTCCGTAATGCCGTCACCAGCGAACTGGCTGACGTTGCCGGCGCTATCCAGAACGTCAACCAGTCGTACGTCTGGAACTCGGTCACCGGTCACGCTTCGGCAGTTTCCGGTTCGGACTTCATCGACCAGACCGACTTCTGTGACGAAGGCGAAGACACCGCCACTTCGGACCTGGCTTGCATCGCCCACACCGTCGGTGCCTTCGAAGAAGGTGCTACTCAGGCTGTGCCAGTTCCTTAATTGCGACTTTGACATCGCATGACAAACTCGTCGTTGGCGATCGCAACATTGCCAACGACAACAACAAGGTGATGTTACTTGCCGGCTTGACGATTGGTTCAGGCCGGCAGTTTCACCTTGCCCCAGATTTGGCCTTAGGAATAACCGCCATTCCTTAGGTCAGCCTGTGTTGGACCCTTAAGAGATTTACATCACGGAGACTTAGCGTCGAACACAGCCTGACTTAAGGCGTGTGAAACGTCCGAATGTTATTTTTCGAGCATCCCAATTCCATGATTCCACAACTAATCGTCCTGCTTTGTGTCGCCGCGTATACCCTGATGGGCTGCGCGTGGGACCTGAAAACAAGACGCCTCCCCAACTGGTTAACCGTGACGTCTTTCTTCGCCGGATTGGTTTTCCACGGCGTAGTCGGCGCACTGTCTGACCAGGGTTTCCTGGGAGGGTTATTGTTTTCGCTGGCAGGTTTCGGCATGGGATTTGGCATTCTGTTCGTCATGTTCGCCATCGGCGGCGGAGCTGGCGGAGACGTCAAATTCATGGGAGCGCTCGGAGCATGGGTTGGCTGGAAAGCCATCCTGGTCATTTTCATCGGCAGCGGTCTGGTCGCAGCGATCAGTCTGGTTGTCGTGGCTGTTTGGGGACTGGCTTTCGGTTCACCAGAACCTAAAGAGGGGGAAAAGCGAGGTTCGACCCTCGCTAACCGCGTGGTCCCTTACGCAATTCCGGCAACCATTTCAGCCTGGCTCGTGCTGGGTGGGTTATTCACCTTGAAATGGGTAGCGATGTCGGGAACCCCAATTACACTGGAAAACTAAATCAAGAATTGTTGCGAGTGATTCGCACATACTCGGAGTAGACGAGAACATGAGGGTAAGTCCGGGAACACTGCTTTTGGGCGTCGTCGCAGTCATGTTTGGACTGTTAGGAGCGTACATCGTCCAGAAGAATATGCAGAAGCCACAAGTGGTGGCTGTGGATAACACAGTCAAAACTTACATCGTGCCGCGGTCCAGCATGGACCTGAAGGCAGGCCGCGAAATCACTTTGGGCGACATCGTCATTCATCAAATGACATCCAAGCAAATTCAGGATGCTGGTCTGCCACCGATGTTCATGGGTGATACCAGCAACATCATCGGCCGCACTCTGCGAGTCGATCTGCCACGCGGGTCGTCGTTCGATACGCATCTCTTCTTCCCAGAAGGGACCGGCCCGAGCATTGTCGAATCGCTCGATCCAGGCATGCGAGCCGTGACGATCAAGGTTGCCGCCGACGAAGCGGTTGAAGGCTTTGCTACGCCAGGTACCTGGGTCGACGTGCTCTTCCGCAGCGAAGAAGACGACGCAGCCGATCTGCCAGAAATGACTGTCAGCCTGTTGGAAGGCGTCAAGGTTCTGGCTGTGAACAGCACCACCACCGAAATGCGAACCATCCGTGGTCAACGTCAGGCCATGGATCGCACCTCGGTCACCTTGGCCGTTTCGCCAGACCAGGCCGTCGCTCTGCGAGTGGTGGAAGGTCGCGGCACGATGGCTTTGGCCCTGCGTCATCCAGACGACGTGAACCCAGACGGCCAGTTGGCAGGCATGACGATGGATCGCCTGTTGAACCGACCGATCTCGCGGGAACGCATCGAAGTCTATCGTGGTCACAACATTTCGCAGGTCGAGTTCCGTGAACGATTCCGTCACAACTTCGACCCGCAGCAACTAGCCAACCAGAATGTCAACAAGCAGGCCAAAGCCGATCCTCCGGCCGACGCCAATCGTGCGGACGCGGTGAAATAAGCTCCGCCGCCCTGTCGGTAGCCGCGGGTCCTTTTCGACGCGCGGCTTCGCTTCTCAAAGAATGGAATTGGCCCGGTTATGATTCGTTTCAAATCTGCTGCTAAGACGGAAGATTCGCCGCTGAGCGAAATTGAGTTCCAGCGTCTGAAGTCCGACATTCACGAGCAACTGGTCGAATCGCTCGACTTGTCGCTGGTCGCGCGGATCGACGACGAGCGGATGCGTAGCAACGTCCAGAACCTGGCCCAGGAAGTTATTCGCGATTATCGTCCGAAAGTCGCAAAAGACCTGCACGAGCGTCTACTGCATGAACTGCAGGACGAGGTCTTCGGCTTGGGTCCGCTCGAACCATTGATGAGCGATTCCACCATCAGCGATATCCTGGTGAACAATGCCCATGAAGTCTTCCTGGAACGTCATGGCCGTCTGGAAAAGTCGGACATCGTCTTCGCCGACGACGCTCACCTGGTGCGAATCATTCAACGAGTTGTGGCCCGCGTCGGTCGTCGCATCGACGAAGTAAGCCCAATGGTCGATGCTCGCCTTCCCGATGGTTCGCGTATCAATGCCGTGGTTCCGCCATTGGCTCTCAACGGACCGAAGCTTTCCATTCGTCGCTTTGGTGTCGAACATCTGCAGCTCGAGAAACTGCTTGAGAACGGATCGATCAGCCAGCCGATGGTTTCCTTCCTGGAAGCCGCGGTCCAAGGCCGAGTCAGCTTCATGATCTCGGGCGGTACCGGTGCCGGTAAGACGACTTTGCTCAATGCCCTCAGCAAGTCGATTCCGGACGACGAACGTATCGTCACGATCGAGGACTCGGCAGAACTGATGCTGCAACATGCTCACGTGGTTGGCATGGAAACCCGTCCTTCCAACTCCGAAGGCAACGGTGCTGTGACGCCTCGCGACCTGGTTCGCAACAGTCTGCGTATGCGACCTGACCGCATCCTGGTCGGTGAAGTTCGTGGTGCGGAAGCACTCGATATGCTGCAGGCCATGAACACCGGTCACGAAGGTTCGCTCACCACAATTCACGCCAACGACGCCGTCGACGCCCTGCACCGTTTGGAAATGATGGTCGCGATGGCTGGCTTTGAATTGCCGATCAGCGTGATTCGTCGCTACGTCGCCAGTGGTATCCGCGTGATCGTTCACGTTGCCCGTTTGAAGGGTGGTGTCCGTAAGGTGACGCGTATCGCCGAAATCGTCGGCACGGCCGATGGCGAATACCAACTACACGACATCTTCCGGTTCGAGCACCAGGGCCTCGACGAAAATGGCAACGCCAAGGGTCGCTTCGTGACGACCGGTTACCGTCCACGCTGCGTCGATCGTTTCCTGGAATCTGGCGTCGAAATCGACACGAACATTTTCCAGGCCGACGCCTAGTCGCCCCGATCAGAAAGAGTTCCCCCCGTGGATCAACTTGCTTTAGCCCTGAATGCCAACTCGCTGCCGATCTTCGTGTTCGGTGGGATTGCCGCGGCTTTGGGCGCGATGCTGATGGGCTTTCGCGATCTGTTCTCGTCGCGTGACTCGCGATTGATGGCATCGCCTATCCTGAAGAAACTGCCTGCCCGAATCGAAGCTGCTGACGAAACAGCGGTTGGCCGTTTCGATGTCTGGCTTGAACGTGCCGTCTATATGACTGGCATGAACACCAGCGTCACAATGGCATCGCTGTTGTTCCTGCTGATTGGTTCGACGCTCGGCATGGCGGTGTTTGTCTTCACCGAAGAAGTCAGCTACAGCGTGATCGCCGCCGTGATCGGAATCGTACTTTGCTTCGTCATCTTATCGATCACCTATCAACGGGTCATGAAGCAGTTTGAAGATCAGTTCCCAGGCGCACTCGACCTGTTGGCTCGTGCGGTTCGTGCTGGCGAAAGCCTCGATCAGGCGTTGGTCATGATCGGTGGCTCGGTCAACGATCCTGTCGCCGGAGAATTCCGCCGTATCGCCAAGCACCTGGAAATGGGCCTTTCCCTTTCCGCCGCGATGAAGAGCTTCGCGTACCGCGTCCCTACGATGGACGTTCGCATCTTTGCCTCGGCACTGAGCGTGCACCGCGAAGCAGGTGGTAACTTGCCGAAAACCCTGGAACGTCTCGCTGGCGTGATTCGCGACCGGATGAGCTATCAACGTCAATTGAAAACTGTCACCGGAGCAGGTCGCATCACCGCGACCATCATCTCGGCGCTCGGTCCACTGCTGTTCGTTTACCTGTTTGTCTTCCAGCCGGAATACAGCAGCAAGCTTTGGAACGACCCGACCGGGCGTATTGTTCTGATTGCCGCCGCCATCTCGCAAGTGATCGGCCTGGTGATCGTTTCCCGCATGCTCCGCAGCCGTTATTAAGCGAAAAGTAATCTCATGGATTTGAGCCTGGAAGTTGTCGGCGCGTTTCTCGGAATCAGCATCCTGCTGTTTCTCGGTGGCAGCCTGTTGCTGTGGCTGGGCAGGAACCGCGCGGAAGACTACCTCGAAGCATCCAGCGGTCGCTCGCTCGGTATTTTCACGAAGCTGTTCGCCTACATGGTTCCGATTGCCAACGAGAGTCGCGACAAGCTGCAAACCGAATTGGTTCAAGCCGGTCACTATGGCCGTTATGCCGCAGAAGACTATTTGGCATTGCGTAATGCCGCCGTTTTCGCCTGGCTGATCTTTATGGCAGTAGCCGCGGTGTTGACCATCGACGATGGTGCCGCCACGCAGCAAACCTACCTAATTGCGGGTGGGATCGTTTTGGCCATGATCTGGGGTCTTCCGCGTGTGATCCTGTCGACCACCGCTTCGGCCCGCGTGCGACGCATTCGCTACGGCCTGCCAGACGCGCTCGACATGATTACGATGACCGTTTCGGCAGGTATGCCGCTGCAGCGTGCCATCAAACATGTTAGCCGAGAGCTACATTCTTCGCATAACGATCTGGCCTGTGAACTGACCATCCTGGAAGGTCAAGCTTCGGCACGTTCGCTTGACTATGCCCTGAAAGAATTCGCCAAACGGGTCGACGAACCCGATGTGACTGCGTTGTCGACGCTGATTCATCACGCCGAGCGTCTGGGTGGAAATGTTGCCGCGGCGTTCCATGAGTTCGCCGACAGCATCCGCGAATCGCGACGTCAGCGTGCCGAAGAAGAAGGCAACCGCACCTCGGTCAAGCTGCTGTTCCCGGTGATCTTCTTTCTCACCCCGCCGATCTATGTCCTGCTGCTCGGTCCGGCACTGATGGAACTGCGAGACTTCTCGATGCGAGAAACGGCCCCAGGTGGTGCTTTGAATCAGACCGCAGCCGACGAAGCGGTTTCCGCAATGCGTGGCACTCCGTCAGCAACGGAACCAAGGCCGTAACTAAGCTTACTGCTGCGATGAAGCGGCAGTCTGCAAAGCACTGAGAACCTGGTTCGAGAAGTTCTGAGCGGAAGCGGAAGGGGTCGCGCCGATCGAGCTGGCGGCAGCTGCTGGCTTCTGAACGTTGCTGGCCGTTGGCTGATCCGAGATCTGGTAAACAGCCGGTGCCGTACCCAAGCTCTGCGTTGGAATCTTCAAGCCGCTAGACGGCTGCGAAAGCGTAGCCGAAGTCGCTGGCAAAGCCGAGCGTGTGTCCGCACTGTATTGCACCTGCTGAACACCCTGATTCGACGACTCGCTGAAACGCGAAGCGGACCGAAGTGGATTATTGCTCGAAGCAGTTTCCGCTGCCACGGTTGCAGGGGCCGGTGTGGCCGATGCCAGTGGCGACTGGTTCGCAATCATGCTGGCCGCGGTTGGAATCGTCGTTTGTGGAGCCGGCGATGCTTCGGCGACCAACTCAGGCTGAGCTTGTGGTTCGGCCGAAGGAATCACGTGTGGACGAACTTCCGGACGGTTCGAGACTTCGCCGGTGACCTGAGCAATCTGAACCAAGGCCTCGGCTGCTGGACGTAACCGCTTGTCGATGTCCAACGCACGAATGTAGTTCTTTTCGGCCAGTTCGATGTCGCCTCGTTGGCTTTGGATGTAAGCCAGGTTCGAGTACGCTTCCGCTTCGCTCGATACACGACGGAAGTGGTTCAACGCGACGTCGTACTGTCCCAACTCTGCGTACACGATACCCAGGTTCGATCGGGCCGCTTTGTAGTCCGGATCGGTCGCCAACGCTTTTTCAAGTGTGGCTTGGGCGAGTTCCTGGTTGTCTTGCAGATAGTAAACGTAACCCAGGTCCGACAGAAGCTCGGCCGAAGGATCACCGATAGTCGAAGCTTTGGTCAAATACTCAACCGAGGTTTCGTATTCCCCTTCGCGACCGGCAATCACCCCCATGCGATGCAGCGCCAATTGATGATTGGGCTGCTCGGCCAACACGTGGCGATAGAGCTTTTTCGCCGTCGGATAGGCACCATTGCGTTCCGAAAGACGAGCCAGGCTGATCTCCTGGGCGAATTGATTCTTCGGAGCGGACTCCGATTTGGCGAACATGGACCCTGCGCCGTTGCCGGTCGTGGCACATCCGATGGAGGCCAGACAGGTGGTGATCATGACGATGGAAAGAACAGTTCGGCAGTTCATTCGGCTCATCTTCTTCAAAGGGGGGCGCAAGATCCACTGATTACCGCGAGGGCGACTCTTCTTTAGAAGAAGCCGCCGCCAAATCCACCACCGTAGCCGCCGCCACCGAAACCACCGCCGCCATAGCCGCCCTGGCTTCCGTAACGCATGCCACGCTGATAAGCCGCAGCAGCTTCCGATCCGGACAAACCTTCCGAGAAGGCCGGAGCGACAACGACTCGCGATTCCGCATCGGCAACACCCATGGCCGTCAAAGCAGCCACGATGCAGCGACGTCGCTTTTCGTCCAGTTCGTCGTTGAAGTGAACCGGGTATTGGTGATCCTTGCCAGGTTCTGGCGAGGTCTGGCTGCGTTCGACAACCACCGGCAGTTCGTCGCCTCGCAGCAGGTTCGCTGCGATTTGCTTGACGTGATCTTCGCCGTAGTCGTTCAGCTTCCAGGCATTCTTCTCGCCCTTGCCTTCGATGAAGTTAGGCTCGAATTCATGCTGATAGATGACGTACTTGGCAGCTTCCGCATTCAGTTCCTGAGTGCGGTTCATCTCGTCGATCGACGCCCCAAGCGTGGTCGGAGGAGCCGGTTCGATTCGGCCGCCACTTTGGCATCCAACCAGGCCAGCCGTCACCAGGGCGAGCGTCAGGCCTCCAGCAGTACGATTGAATAGGGTCATCTTGGCTATCCTCAATGTGTTTTCGTCGCGGGAACGAAGTATGGGCTGGTCTGAACCACTGGGGTCGAGTTAGTTGGAAAAACCTTGCGGTCCAGAGATGTAGTAGTCTTCGCACTCGTGATAGTGCCGGCTTGCCTTGTGAGCATGCCGCTGGGCCTTCAGGACTTCATGGTTTTCCCGGTGGATCTGACGGCTCATTTGAGGCCAGACCGTGCTGCGGTAGTCGTAGCCAGGGCGACCTTCGATCTGCTGATGCCAGAAGAACTCTTTGTTGGTCGGGTCGGTAACTTCCTGGCCCGGCAGAAAGAGTGGCAACTGTTCGCGTTCCATTGGGTGGACCAGTTCAGGGCTCACCAGGACGACCAGTTCGGTTTCGACGCGGGTCGTGCTTTGACGACCGAAGGCGGCACCGACCAGAGGAATATCCCCCAGGCCAGGCAGGCGAACGCGGCTACCGGTCTGTTCGTCTTGGATCAAACCAGCGACAGCCAGCCATTGGCCTTCTCGCAGGTCGACCGTGGTTGTCACACCGCGAATGTCCAGACCTGGGATACCGTCAACCGAGTTGTTGTTGTTGATCGAGCTGAACGATGGAGCGACCTGCAGACGAATCTTGTCTTTGTCCAAGACGGTCGGCGTAAAGGCCAGCTGCGTACCGAATCCGCGGAAGGTGGTCGAGACCGCACCGATACCGCCGACACCGACAGCCGTTGGCACCGCGAATTCACCACCCGCGATGAAGTTGGCCGACTTGCCGCTGATGGTCACCAGGGTTGGTTCGGCCAAGATCTTGGCCATACCGTTGGCACTGGTGGCCTGCAGGAACAGTTCCACGTCACCACCATCGAGGATCGCGGACAGATTGCCTGCCCCGGCCCCGATGATGTGCGAGATGTCGTAGTTGTCGCCGCTGACGCTGAAGTCGAAACCAAGGTTACGAGCCGCATCGCGTTGCAGTTCCGCAATCCGAACTTTCAGCATCACTTGCTGTTCGCCAGGAACGTGCAGCAAGTCGATGACGCTGGTCGTTCGCAAGTCTTCCGCACCCGGAAGCATCGCGGCAGAGCCAAGGCTGGCCCCTAGCGAGAGGTTACCAGCCTGGTCGACCGACTGGCCACCAAGGACGGCGATGATTTGGGCAGCTTCATGAGCGTCGCGAGCCTGGCCGCGGACAATCAGCTTGTCGGCGATGGGAATCAGCTGAACGATGCTGTTTGGGAACAGCTCGTTAATGCGTGCTTCCAGTTTGCCGTATTCGATTTCCGCACGGCGTTGTTCTTCGCTGTTGGCAGCGACCTTCACCAGGTAACGCAGAACGGTGGTCGTTCCATCGGGAGCAGCGAACCAGATGGTCATCGTGGTTTCGCCAGCTTTCAAACCGATGACTTCGACTTCGGTCGTGCTGAACTCGTTGATTTCCACGATGTCAGGACTGGTAATCGCGACCCGGGTCATCGGCAGCTTGGTCCGAAGAATCTTCGAGCGCGAAGGTTCGACCCGGAAGATCAGTTCCGGTTCGAGCACCTCTTGAATCAGGCTCGATTCCTTCATCAGGACCGAGTCGCTCGGTTTTTCGATTCGCTGTTCGGCACGTGGGCTTGGCAGATCAGCGGCGATCTGGGCATCGGCAGTGGCGGGAATCATCGCCAGCATTCCGGCCATGGCCGCGGCAAGTGCCGAACGACCGCCATAAAGAACGGTGAGTTGGAAGAAGCTTTTCATGGATTATCTACCACCACATTCGCTGGTTGGGAACGGTCGTGATCGGCAAGATTGAATCGAAGTGAAGTCATTAGGTTCAGTGGGATCTCGCGATCGCACCGCCTGCGGATCATTTAAGGTTTCGGATATTCCGATTGTGTTAGTTGAGCCGTATTTGATCGTGGTCCTATTTGTTTCGGAATTGCCCCCCATCGTTAGTGACTACTACTTTTCCAACAGGGTGCGTGAGGGGTGTATATATAATGGTCAAATCCGGAACAGATTCATCACAATGGGCAATCTACATAAAGTCAGCCGGTGAAAACGATATTTTCGGAGATGTCCCCCTGAATTGGTCGACCTAACATCAGACGCAGCAATGTCTGCCCCAAACCCAACCAGAATTCCTCAAACCTCTCTCAAAGGTTGAGCCGACTATGACCAGCGTATTTGTGATTGCCGCGGTATTTCTCGGTGCCGAAGGCGAAAGCCTGCAACTCAAACAGCCCGTGATCGCACAACAGGCAGCTCCTGCCGTGGTCGTTCTCGATTCCTTGCGAGAAGAGGAAGCTTCGCCATCGGTCACGGGTGGGCTGATCAAACCAGTCGCTTACCAGTCGAAGCCATCGAAGGTGAACCTGGCCCCGGTCGCTAGCAAGGCGAGCTACTCCGTTCTACAGGACGAGTCCCCTTCAGACGCCATGCCGCAGCCAATGCAGGCCATGCCAACCCCACCGAAACCAGTCATGCCATCGGAAATTGGTGGGGCTGACCTGGGCGAACCTTACGTTGCTTCGGCCGACTACTCGCTAAGCTCGTGCGGTGCTACGACGGAAGGTGATTCATGCGGTTGCGAAAGTGCCCATGGATGCAACCTCGGTTGTGGTTGCGGCCACGGCGGATGTGGTCATGGTGGTTGTGGCTGCGGTCACGGTCATGGTGGCTTCTACGCTCACCACTGCCTGCCATCGCCATGGCATGCCCCCGGCAACATGGCACCACACCGCATGTACGACGCTCTCCCAAAGACGTACTACTACTTCCGTCCGTACAACATGCTGATGATTCCTGACCAGCAAGCTCAGGCCGCTGCCTGGGTCGAAAACCCACACCTGCCTTATTCCAACGGCGTCTTCCAGAAGGTCTACGCCGAACTGGAACCGGTTCTGAACGCTCCCGGCGAAATCATCTCGGCACCTCCGATCAACTAACGATCGTCGAGAACACCGAACAAAAAGGCTCGCTGCCAATCAGGTAGCGGGCCTTTTTTTGTTTCGAATCGCCCGAACCGTTGTTTGCTCGATTCGTGCTCCGCGATGGGCTAGAATGGCGACACACCACTCGTCATCCCCATTCCATCCATCCCTCCGCCGAAGAAGTTGCCCCATGCGAAACACGCTTTTGCTGGCCGTTGCGCTGGCCTGCTACGTTCCGTCGCCCCTGATGGCCGACGCCCCCAAGCAGCCGAACATTTTGTTCATCGCCATCGACGACCAGAACGACTGGATTGGTTGCCTCGGTGGACATCCTCAAGCGAAGACGCCCCATATCGATCGAATCGCCGAGCGTGGCACCGTGTTCCTGAATGCCCACTGCCAGGCCCCGCTTTGCAATCCTTCGCGAACGAGCCTGATGACAGGGCGTCGTCCATCGTCGACCGGCATCTATGGTTTGTCGCCCTGGTTTCGCGATGTTCCGGAACTCGCCAACCTGGTGACGTTGCCGCAACATCTCTCGGCCGGCGGCTACACGAACTATTCCACCGGCAAGATCTATCACGGCGGCTATGGCCGGAAGAAGAACGATGCGGAGTTCCAACATCTGGGACCACCAGCCGGCGTCGGAGCACGTCCAGCGAAGAAGTTGGTCAACACGCCCGCCGCGCATCCGCTGGTCGACTGGGGCGTGTTTCCTCATAAGGACGAAGACAAAGGAGACTACCAGGTCGCCTCTTGGGCGGTCGATACATTGAACAACAAGCCGCAAGAACCGTTCTGTTTGTCGGTCGGTTTCTTCCTGCCGCATGTCCCTTGCTATGCCACGCAGAAGTGGTTCGACCTTTATCCAGAAGACGAACTGCAACTGCCGGAGATCATCGAGAACGATCGTGACGACACCCCGCGATTCAGTTGGAATCTGCACTGGAAGCTGCCGGAACCTCGCTTGAAGTTCTTGAAGGATGACCACCAGTGGAAGAACCTCACCCGTAGCTACCTGGCATGCACCAGCTTTGTCGATGCCCAGATCGGCCGCGTGATGGACGCCTTAGAGAAGAACGGTTACGCCGACAACACGGTGATCGTGATCTGGTCGGATCATGGTTGGCACATCGGCGAAAAGGAAATCACCGGCAAGAACACCTTATGGGACGATGGTACCCGCGTGCCGCTGATCTTCGCTGGACCAGGGATCACCGGTGGTCAACGCTGCACGCAGCCGGCCGAACTACTTGACCTTTACCCGACCCTCAGCGACCTGGCTCAGCTCGAGCAGCCCGCAGGCTTGGAAGGTCATTCGTTGATTCCGCAGCTTCGCGATGCCAAGTCAAAGCGGGAGTTCCCGGCGATCACGACCCACAACCATGACAACCACGGCATCCGCACCGAGCGTTGGCGATTCATTCAGTACGCCGACGGTTCGCAAGAGCTGTACGACATGCAGGCCGATCCGAACGAATGGACGAACCTCGCGTCGAAGTCCGAGTATGCCGACGTAATCGAACGCCTGGCGAAGTTTCTTCCGGCCAAGAGTAAGATGCCGGCCCCCGGCAGTGCCCATCGTGTGTTGACGTACACCGATGGCGTTGCGATCTGGGAAGGAGAAGAGATCGATCCGAACGGACCGATCCCTGAGATTGACTAGTGCGGAAGTGACCGGGCCGAGTCAGTCCTCGGCCCGACTTCCATCACCGCACATTTTGACGATCTTCGGATCGAACTGCCCAACGATGTCGACCAGATCACTCTGAGCCGCCATCACTTCGTGGATGTCTTTGTAGACTCCTGGCACTTCGTCCGAACCGGCCGACAAGATGTGAACGCCTTGAGCCTTCAGTTCCTGTCGCGTGTTTTGAATGCGGAACGTATCGTTCGCCTTCTTACGCGACATGCACCGTCCGGCACCATGCGATGCCGAATCGAGGCTGCTGGCATTTCCCTTCCCGCGAACCACGAATCCCGGCGTTCCCATCGAACCTGGGATCACTCCCAGCACACCTTCGCCAGCCGGGGTCGCCCCCTTACGGTGCACGATCATCTCGCGACCATCGTGCGTTTCCTTCCAGGCGAAGTTATGGTGGTTCTCGACACCAGCAACGATTTCGCCGCCGACCAGGTCGCTTACCAGGCGATGGATCACTTCGTGATTCGCCGCCGCGTAGCGTCCCATCAAGTTCATCGCTTCCCAGTACTCTTGCCCTTCCTCGCTATCAAGCGACAACCAGGCCAGGTACTTGAGTTGCTCGTACTTCTTCGGCAACTTGGTGCGAGCGATATTGCTGTAGGTACTGCACACGGCAGCCCCGGGGCCACGGCTTCCGCTATGGCTTAACAGCGCAACGTATTCGCCCGGTGCCAGCGAGAACTTCTCGTCCGTCTTGTCTTCCTCGCGGATCGTCAACAAACCGAACTCGACGAAATGGTTCCCGGAACCAGACGTACCCAACTGTTGCCACGCCTTGTCTTTCGACTGACGCGTCACCTTGGTGATGTTCCAGTTCTCGTCCATCACGTCGTGCTGCTGTGGCTTCTGATGCGTCGAGCCAACACCGAATCGCGTACCCTTTTCCAGGGCACGACAACAAACGTCGAACTTCGACTCCAAAGCATCCAGCGGCAAATCGAGCACGCTTAGCTTCATACGGCAAGCGATATCCACGCCCACCGCATAAGGCACAACGACACCTTCCGTCGCCAACACGCCGCCGATCGGCAGCCCATATCCCACGTGCGCATCAGGCATCAACGCCGCACCCGAAGCGTTGGGCAGCTTGCAGGCCTCACGCATTTGCGAATGAGCCCCTTCGTCGATATCGCTTCCCCAGGTCTGGTACGTAACGTTCTCTTGCAGCGGCGGCAGCGTCTGATCTTCCATCAACGTTGCCGCGAACGCACCGAAGCAGACATCGTCAACGAACTGCCCTGGCGATTCCACGACTTGCTTAACCTGACGCTTCAAATCAGCACCGCGCATTCCATGCGTCGTCGCAGCACTCGAAACAGCCTTTACCGCTTCGACGAGTGCGTATTCTGGAACACCTAATTGCGTCAACTGACGACGATTCATTACTTCTCTCACTTATCTTTCGTTCTTATCGATCTATGAACGAAATAGTCCCATCCCAAGCAGGAAGGTTCGCCATCACGATGCTAAAACGTCGGCGGCCTGAGAAGCAATATGATTGCCAATGTTTAACGAAGAAGTCGCAGCCGGGCTCGGGGCATTCAAGACATGGATGAAATTGCCTTCCTTCTGGATAACAAAATCATCGACCAGGCTGCCATCCTTGCGCAGCGCTTGCGCACGCACGCCAGCCGGCGCAGGAATCAGATCTTTCCCTTGGACTGCCGGGATCAACCGCTGCAGGGACTTTAGGAATGCCGAGCGAAAATAAGATCGCCGCATTTCTCCAAGACCGACACGCCAGTACTTGGCGGCCATTCGCTGAAATCCACGATAGCCGACCGAGTCCCATAAGTCGGAGAAATCGATCGTCCACTTGGTGTACCCTTCGCGTGCGAATGCCAGCACTGCGTTCGGTCCGCATTCGACTGCGCCGCCGATCATCCGTGTGAAATGGACGCCGAGAAATGGAAAGGCCGGGTCTGGGACCGGGTAGATCAAATTGCGGCAAAGATGCTGGGCCGAGTCGGACAGCTCGAAGTACTCGCCCCGAAACGGAACGATCTTCACTTCTGGCTCATGCCCGCAAAGGGCTGCCACGCGGTCCGATTGCAGACCGGCACAGTTGATCAGCAGCGAAGTGCGGAGAGTTCCGGTCGTTGTCTCGACGATGATTTCATCCGAACGCTTGATCACTCCGGTCAGCCGGGTTGAAGTTCGGACTTCGCCCCCGAGGTCTTGGATCAATTCGCATAGCCGAAAGCAAACACGTCGATAGTCGACGATGCCCGCCTCTTTGACATGCACCGCTGCGATTCCATTGCAGTAGGGCTCGAGCGATCGCAGTTTGTCGGCATCGAGCTTCTCGCAGGCAACGTTGTTTTCGAGCCCGCGTCGATAGATATCGTCGAGCCGACCGAGTTCGTCTTCCCGCGTGGCGACAATTACTTTGCCGCAGATGTCGTGCGGAATTTCGTTCTCTTGGCAGAAGGCGACCATCGCAGTGCGACCTTCGCGGCAGTTGATCGCCTTGAGCGAGCCGGGTCGATAATAGATGCCCGAGTGCAACACGCCGGAATTATGCCCCGACTGATGCTGGGCGAGGACCTGTTCTTTCTCGAGAACGACAACCTGGCGATCGGGATAGCGCAGCGAGATCTGATAGGCGGCCGCCAATCCGACAATCCCGCCACCAATCACGACTACGTCGACTTCTGGAGAATCCTCGCCGAAAGACATCTTCTCTAAGGAGCTTTCTGATCAGGTCCAGCGTCCGAATCGATCGTCTTCAAAGGAACATCCACCTTGGTCAACACGCTGCTGACCTTGGACTCGAGTCTTCCCTGGTAACCTTTGCGATAGTCTAGCTTGGCCGTGCAGGTCACGCGGTCGCAATCTTTGGCCATCGCTTCCAGGCACTTCTGCAGAACCGCTAGCACCTGCTCGATCTCGCCTTCGATGATCGTTCCCATCGCATGCAAGCGGTAATCGAGGCCGCTAGCGGCAATGATTTTCAGGCTTCGAGCCACATATTCGCTGACAGAATCCCCTTTATTCAGCGGGGACATACTGAATTCCAACAGAACCATCTCGACCTTTTTCGTGTCTTGAATTACCGGCAACGGCTAATAGTTCACCAGTGCACTATTTTGATAAAAACTGATATTGGGTCCGACTACCGACGTCGCTACACTTCGCCGTCATCCTCGGTGCCCGATTATGCCGATAAGCATGATTATCGCGGATGTAACAAACAAAATGCTATCAGGTACTCCCCGCCTTGCGATGATACGACACGTTTGGACTGCTGCCCTGGTTCTCGTTGGTTGTCTTGCACTGCCGTTCACGGCGAGTGCCCAGACAGGCATGGGTTGGCCAGATCCAGCAAATATGTTCCCAGGTCAACGGCCACAATACCAACAGCCAATCCTGGATTTCCCCACCGACGAACCTTTGCCGGGCATGGCCGATGTTCGCGCGGTGGACTACCAGAGTCCGCTTGGTCAGCCATCGTTTCAAAACGACCTGACCGTCATGAGCCCGAGCGATCAAGTCGAATGGATCGAGCCTGACTACAACGCTCAGGTTCGCACTTATCGCGAACCTATCTACGATCGCCCCCTGACGAACGTTCCGAACGACGAACCATACGAATGGACCATGCTTCCCCAGGGAATGGTCTATAAATCGTATCTCGCCGGGCCCAAAGAATCGCGTCTGGCCGCTAACCTGATGAAAATTACCGACGATAACTGGATGCTCGACGGCACCCTGGGTGGTCGCTTCGGGGTGATGCGTTATGGTCGCGACTCGACGTTTCTTTCCGACGGTATCCAGTGGGATGTCGAAGGTGCGGCCCAAGTTCGTCTCGACATTCCAGAAGATGTTGACGTTCGCTCGGTCGACTTCCGTGCCGGTACGCAGCTTACCTGGAGCTATGCCTCGAACCCAAGACATCGCTCGAGATTCGGTTACTATCACCTCAGTTCGCACCTGGGTGATGAATTCCTGCTGAAGAACCCGACTTATCCTCGTTTAAACTATGCCCACGATGTGATCATTTTCGGTCACTCGTACTACTTTACCTCGCGACTGCGTGTTTACGGCGAAGTGGGCTGGGCATTCTACAATCTGGAATCGGATCCATGGGAATTCCAGTTTGGTATCGAATGGGCTCCGAACGAAAAGACCGGTTTCTGGGGCGAGCCGTTCCTGGCGATCGGTGCCCACCTGCGAGAAGAAGTGAATTATGGCGGTAGCTTCGTCGTGCAGACCGGCTGGGCCTGGGTTGGGGACGTTCCTGGCCGCACGCTCCGTGTTGGCTTACATTACCACAACGGCGATAGCACCCAGAATTCGTTCTACGACAACTGGGAGCAGCAGATTGGTTTCGGGATCTGGTACGACTTCTAATCGTCACCAGTTTCGATCCTTCAATTGCCGCAGATTTCTGGGGGTTCTATAATTTCCCCAGACCCATTCCTCGCGTCGGTTAATGGCCGACGCTTCGAGGAACCCGATTATCGCTCTTACGGAGGATCGATTTCCATGCCTTGGAAATATTCCGGAATCTACGCATTCGTGCTGCTGTTGCTTGTTTCTCACACCTTGGCAGCCGCGGAAGTTTCCCAAGGCGACGATCCTACCGATCCAGACAACGTCTACGCGAACGTCGACGAAGAGTACGTCGAACTGATCCAGCTCTTCGCCGACACCCTCGATCAGGTCGACCGCAACTACGTGAAAGACGTTGATCGGCGAGAGCTGATGGAAGCCGCCATTCGCGGGGTGATCTCGAAGCTTGATCCCTACTCGAATTACATCGCCCCGCAGGACCTGGAACAGTTCAAAACAGGCGTCGAAAGCGAATTCGGCGGCATTGGTATCCAGGTTTCGACTCGCGATGGCAACCTGGTCGTGACGAGTCCGCTGATCGATACCCCGGCCTACAAGGCTGGTATTATCGCTGGGGATCGTATCACCCACATTGAAGGGGAAAAGACCCAGGGCCTGTCGATCGACGATGCCATCAAGAAACTGAAAGGCCCGGTCGGCACCACGGTGACGATGACCGTTTACC
The DNA here is from genome assembly GCF_040718835.1 of Bremerella sp. JC817. Taxonomy (NCBI): domain Bacteria; kingdom Pseudomonadati; phylum Planctomycetota; class Planctomycetia; order Pirellulales; family Pirellulaceae; genus Bremerella; species Bremerella sp. JC817. The sequence goes on from NZ_JBFEFG010000281.1 coordinate 841,336, forward strand.
ACCCCAGCACTTTCAGCAGCGAAGAGGTCACCGTCCAACGCGAGATCGTCCAGATCGAAACGGTGATGGGGGACGAACGCCTGGAAGGGGGCGACTGGGACTACATGCTCGACCACGCCAACAAGATTGGTTACGTCCGCATTTCCGCCTTCAGCCGCCATACAGCCGACGACTTGCATCAGGCAATCACACGTCTGCTGGACGATGGCATGAAGGCCTTGATCCTTGATCTGCGATCCAACCCAGGTGGCCTGCTAACCTCGGCTGTCGAAATCTGCGATATGTTTATCGACGAAGGAAAGATCGTCAGCACCGAAGGCCGGAACTCGCCGAAGCGGGTCTGGACCGCCGAGAAAGAAGGCACACTGCCTGACTTCCCGATGGTGGTGCTGATCGACCATTACAGTGCCAGCGCGAGCGAGATTTTGTCGGCCTGCCTGCAAGATCATCAGCGAGCCACAATCGTCGGCGAACGAAGCTGGGGCAAGGGAAGCGTCCAGAACATCATTGAACTGGAAGAAGGAAAGAGCGCCCTGAAGCTGACTACCGCTGGCTACCAGCGACCAAGCGGCGAGAAAATCCACCGCTTTGAAGGGGACACCGAGAAAGACAAGTGGGGTGTCAGCCCCGACGACGGAATGGATGTGAGCATGTCGCGCGAGCAGAAAGTGGCTTACCACTCCTACCGTCGACGCCGAGATCAGGATACGATCATCCCACACCCGCCTGCCCCCCAAGAGGAGCTCTCGGAGATTGATCCGGTGCTGAGCAAGGGTCTCGAACACCTCAAGGCAGAGCTTTCTTCCTCCTGATCTGCACACCCAGCCGATGAAAATCCTTACGATCGAATCGACCTGCGACGAAACCGCCGCGGCCGTCATCACGGATGATCTGGAAGTCCTATCCTCTGTCGTCGCTTCGCAGGATGAACTGCACCAGCGTTTCGCGGGCGTCGTCCCTGAGATCGCTGCCCGGGCTCACCTCGAACGCTGTCTGCCGGTGATTGACGAAGCCGTTCGTAAAGCAGGAATCGAGCTCAGCGATATCGACGCCGTGGCCGTGGCGAACATGCCTGGCTTGGCCGGATCACTGCTGGTGGGCGTTACCGCAGCCAAATCATTGGCCTGGCTGCTGGATAAACCACTGATTGGCATCAATCACCTGCAGGGGCACATCTATGCCTGCCAGGTTGCCTTCCAAAAGCCGATCTTTCCCTGCATTGGCTTGATCATCAGTGGTGGCCACTCGACGATCTATCACTGCAAGAGTCCGTTCGAATTCGAGCCGCTGGGTGGCACGATTGACGATGCCGCCGGCGAATCGTTCGACAAGGTCGCCTCGATGCTGGGCCTGCCCTACCCTGGCGGTCCTTCGCTGTCGAAGTGTGCCCTGAACGGCGATCCTAAGAAGTTCGCCTTCCCGCGTCCATTTCTGAACGATCAGTCGCGTCTCGACTTCAGCTTCGCCGGCCTGAAAACGGCCGTGCGCTACGAGATCGCCGGTCCAGGTGCGGTCGACTTCAAGTCGCTGGTAATCGATGATCAGCGTAAGGCGGACATCGCCGCGAGCTTCGAGCAAGCAGTGGTCGATTGCCTGGTGGGCAAGACGATGCAGGCGATGAAGAAGACCGGCATCGAGCGGATCTGTGTTGGCGGCGGTGTCGCGGCCAATCGTCGTTTCCGTACAGCCCTGGAAGAACAAGTGGCTGCGGCTGGAGGCGAACTGATGATCGCCCCGATGCACCTTTGCACCGACAACGCGGTATTAGGTGCGATCGCGATTGAAAAAATAAAAGCGGGGCTGGTCGACGATCTTTCGCTCGACGCCGTGCCCGGCTTGATTCGTTCGTAACACGGTCCGTTGGTTTGAACGGACCGCGTTCTCTGTTTGCTTAAGCTTCCAACCGGTTAGTTGATACCGGTGTTGGTGCCCGTGGTGCCCGTCGTACCGGTGTTCGTACCCGAGAAGGTGTACGAGGTCACTTCGCCGATCGCCGAGAACAACGGCGTACCGTTGAAGCGGACGTAACGACGGTCAGCCGAGATCACCGCGAATGCCGAGAAGTTGGTACCTTCTGGCAGGGTCGTGATCACCGGGCGGTAACCCACCGAGTTGCGAACACGGCGAACAAAGTCGTCCGAACCGTTATTCACGCCGGTGACGTATTCTTCCGTGGCGGTCGAACCTTCTGAGGCGGAGCTGATCTTCGAGGCAACTAGTTCGCGGCCCATGGCAACCTGGGTTTCAACAGCAACTTTGACCTGCTGCTCGTCCAGGCTTTCGGTACGACGACCTTCTGGCACGGTGAAGGTGATGAAAGCACCATCCTTACCGAGATCCAACTGTTCACGTTCGTGACGCTGATCCTGGGTACCGTAGTTGGTGAAGATGTCGACCGTGATCTTGCCAGCGGTCACATCGCCCCAAACCTTGCGGACCAGCATCTTGTAGTCACCCTTGAACCCCTTAGGCACCACATAGACTTCGTAAGCACCGTCGGTGCCGGCATCGCCCAGCGACGAAGCTGCGTCACCCAGAAAGACACCGCCCGAGATGGTACGCGGGTTGTGCTGCGAGCAAACGCTGCCGCTCGGTTCTTCGACGATCAGATCGAGATCCGATTCGCCCGACCAGGTCACCTTCACGATGGCATCGCGAACGAGCGCTTCACGGATCTGGTCGTTGAAAGCCTTGGCATCGTCACTGCGGTTTTCAGCCATCAGTCGCTGCAGTTCCGCCTTGGCGGTGGTGAAGGCTTCGGTACGAATGTCGAGGCGATCCTTTGGCCATTCCTGCGACAGGATACCGACGCAAGCCCAGCGGATGGCTTCTTCATCGTCCAGACGCTTGGCCACGGCCAGACCCATCGAGTATGGTTCTGGGCGAAGTGGTTCGATTTGGGCGACGTCCTGATAGAGCTTCAAGGCTCGGTTATCGAGACCCATCTTCGACATCAGCAGGGCGACCATCAGGCGATGGTTTGGACCGGTGGTGAAGTCGACGGCACTCATCAGCGAGCGTTCGATGTCGGCTTTCGGTGCGTGATCGAGTTCCATCGACAACGCCATGGCTTCGTACATCCAAGGCTGCAGGTAACCATAACGGAGCGACATTTGGATCATGTCGGTCACGTCGCTGTAACGCTTGGCAGCCATCGAACGGCGAATTTCGGTTCGCAGAGCAGCGGCTGGAATACCTTCTTCATTCTGGAAAGCACGTTCCCAAGCTTGCAGACGGGTTTCGCCTTCGTTCACTTGTAGAACGTAAGGCTTGCCTTCTTCTTCCTGAGCCGACTGAGCGTCTTCTGCAGGAGCTTGAGCTGGGGCAGCGTCTTCGATCTTCGAGACAGCCTTTTCGTCAGCAACTGCAAACACGCCGCCGTTGTTGCCGAAGTTACCGCCACCGTTGTTGCCACCGTTACCATTGTTGCCGAAACCGCCACCCTGGTTGGAGCCGGTACCGCCACCACCGAGCGTACCGAGCTGAACCGAAACTGGCAGCACCAGGTCGGCCACTGGATACACCTTGGTGATCAGTTCACTTTCGGCTTCTTCCGGAGTAGTGATCATCAACACTTCGTTGGCAACGATGTAGGTCAGGTCCAGTTCCTTCAGCATCAAACGCAGAGCGGAACGGAGCGAAATACCTTCGATGTTGCGAGTCACTGGCGTGTCGGTCGAAAGACCGATTTCTTCCAGGGCACGGTTGTCGATCTGAATTTCAATGCCGTGCAACTGCTTCAGATAACCGACCACTTCTTCGAGAGGCGTGTCGATGAACTGAATCTTGGTTTCGGCATCCAACTGCTGGAAGATCTTCTGTTCGGCGTTGCCCGTTGCGGCAAGGTCGACCGAACCGTACTTCGCTTTACGATAGTAGATCTCTTCCCAGAATTCAGCGTCTGGATAGATGATCGGTGGTTCGTCTGGGAACGGCACCGACGACTTTTCCGATTCAAACAGCGTGTCGATCACGCGTTGATAACGAATTTCCTTCAGGGCGGTGTTCGCTTCGTAGTTACCAACCACTTCGGCAATCGAAACACCAGCAACGCCGGCCTGATTGTTCGGGTTGATCGAACGAACTTCCTGGGCACCGATCATGGCTTCGGTGTATTTGCCTTCGTCCATCAGGGCGTCGAACATCTCCATGATCACGCGAGCACGTTCTTCCGAGCGAACCAGTTGTTCGGTCAGAGCGATACGTTCACGAGCGATCGCTTCGCGTTCGGCCTGTTCGGCACGGCGAGCTTCGACTTCGACCGCACGCCCCGAAGCTTCACGGATCGCAGCAACGATCTGATTACGCAGACGGGTACGAGTATCAGGCGTCAGCTCTGGGCTGCGTTCGACCTTGTCCAACAGCAACTTCAAACCGTCGCGGGCTTGATCAGGATCGGTACGCATTTGTTCGCGAGCACGAGCCAGCGAGTTGGTGACGTCGACTTCGATGATTCGCGAGTTGAGAATCTGATCGGTCTGAACGTCGCGGAGGAAGTCACCGTCGTCGTCGCTTCCGAGCGAAAGCGAAGACGAAGCGTCATCCGAACCATCGTTCTGGAAGGCAACCAGTTGGAATGGGTTGCGACGGACGTTCGCAGCACCCTTGTTAACCGGAGCCTTTGGCTCGGCTGGCTGGGCGGCTTCTTGCTTGGCCTTTTCGGCAGCCTTCGAGACGGCCTGGGCACGTGGGTGATTTGGATCAATTTCCATGGCGGCCTGGGCCAATCGAGCGGCCCCGTCGACGTCGCCCGAGGCCAGAGCCTGGCTGCTCAGTCGAGCGTATTCTTCGGCCGATGCCATCAGGATCGAAGCCGTTTCACGCAGACCATCCGAGCCCAAGGTTGGCAAACGCAGACCATCGTCTTTGCGAGCCAGTTCGAGCAGTTGTGGCAGGTAAGCCTGATCGTCGTCCGAAGCTTCTGGCTTTGCGGTCCAGCTATTCGCGAAAGCACCGCTCCCCTTCACTTCAACCGTGATCGGACCTTCGTTGTTGACAACGCCAACCACGATCGTGTCGCGATCACCACGCATCGGTGGAAACTGCTTCGGGAAGACTTCTTCGACGTTGGCCGAATACTTGACCGAAGCTGGCCAGATGACTGGCGAGGTGGCACCAGCGGCCAGTTGAACACCAATTTGCTGAGCGACCACCGAACGACCGTCGATCAGCAGCATGCCGCCCGACTGGTTGGCCAGAACGGCCAGCGTTTCGATGTCACGTTGTGGACCAATCGCGAACGAGCTCAAAGCGACTTTGTTGTCGCGGAGCGTGGCGACCAGCTTCTCGAATTCTTCGTTCGACAGGAAGTTTGCGTGGCTGTTGCCGTCACCAATGTAAACCAGCGAGCGATTCAGTTTGCTTCCCTTGGTATAGGAAGCCACAGCGTCTTCCACCAGCGATGCCATGTCGGTCGCACCCAGCGGAGCTCGCTTTTCGAGCTGAGCGAAGGCGGCGTCGATTTCGCTACCCTGTGGAGCGACGAAACCCTTGGTCATCGGTACGGCCATCAGGTCGCCGGCGAACAATTGGACGCGGTTGTCGGCTGGCAGAGCGGCCATCATCGCTTTGGCGGCTTCGATCGAATCGGTGCGGTAAGGACCGGCCTGGCTGGCGGAGGTATCCACCATCACCACGATTTCCGATGGAAGAGCCTCAGGCTTCTCGTTGAGGGAGAGGCTCAGGGCGAAGTAGCGGGGCCCAGCGGCCTGCTGGTAAGTCGTTGCACGTGGGGCATCACCAGCAACGGCTGGCGCCACCATCAAAACGGCTAGCCCGATTGCCAAAAATGCCGAGAGACACTGCTCGAAGTGCTCACGCTTAGGCATAGTCGAAACTCCAAAATAGAAATCGTGAGAAGTGTTGTTCGATTGCGACTCTGTTCCGAAACAGCCGCAGGTGGGCTGGCTACTGCATTCGGCTCCGAAAAGACGAAAGCCATGGCCGGATTAGGATATCCGCGCAGGGATTGCGGCCCACTTTGAACCCCAATTCTATTTCCCTGGTGCAATTACTGCCACCAAAAAACCATGAATCCACCTAAGTTTAGCTGGATTAACATTTTGAGAAAATAGATGAAAGGGGTCATTCCTGCAGACCTCCCCTATTCGGGGAATTCTGCCGCTTCGGAAACGACTAAAGGGAGCCGGAGCTCCCTCGTCATAGCTATCATAAGTCACGGTTAGAAAGGGACTTGCTAAAAACGGAACAATTCCGGAAGTTGCGAGACCCGATGAACAGGCAGAAGCTCGCTTTGTTTTAGCGAAGCAATCGAGAAAGGAGCCGTCACGGTGCTCCAACCGGTCTGCAGCGAGGCTGCCAGTGGGCGGAAGTCGATTTCCCCAGCGAAAAGCGACCTAACATGTTCTCGCACAGCGACTTTGAACGCTTCCGGTACCTCTGGCGATGCGTTCTGCTCGGCCAGCATCACAGGATCGACTCGGCTCGGCAGGATGTCGCTGTTCTCGTAGACATAAACTACGGTCAGATCGTCGGTTGCAAAGACGAACCAGTCGTAAACCTCAGGCTCGAAATAGGCGTTGTATTCCGAATAACCGTAAGGATCGAGAGGGAAACCAGCGTCGTCCTGAGCAATCAGGGCCATCACCTCTTCGCCGGTATGGATCTGCGGCAGATCGTCCAGCGAAACCTCAGCAACTGCCAGATCTCCGGTATTAATCGTTGGCAGGTCATCCAGGCAGATCTCTTGGATCGGGGCCAACTCCCGTTCCGAGCTCACTTCGCAGGTCGCAACTTTCTTCCCCACCAGGCTCTGAGCCGCGAACTCGGCCCGGATGATCGATCGCAAATGCGACTTCACCGTCTCGGCAACGCTCATATGTGCTGGGCTTGCCAGCAAATGTTCCCATTCAGCAATCATTCGCTGTGCTATATGCTGGGATGGAGCTGGTTCGGCGACAGCGACCGGTCGGGCGACTTCGGCCAGGGTATGATCCTGAACCATGCTCCAATCGATGGGCGGACGCTTCAAAGCCTCGGCAATTCGGAACTCAACCTCCGGATGGAAGTCTGGGTTCATCGTCACACGCACCAGGGGACGACTCACATAGTCCGACATTTCCGAAGCTTTGGCACGGACTGTGCAAACGGTTGCCATGACAATGGCGATGAGGGTGGCAAACGTGCGACAACTCATGACTCTGTATCCTCCCAGAGATTATGCGAAAGAACGTGACCTGAACCGTTAGGCAATCCATGCGTCACGTGTTTGGTGGGCAAGTTAGGTAGAATAGGATATCGACGTCTTCAAAATGAACCCATTAGCAGGTTTGAGTAAGACAGCGAAATTGCGTCTACCTGGTGCCGTCACATTCCGTACCTTTTTTCACAGCCTCGAGCCGCTCAAACATCACCGTCTCCAATGCTGAGGGAAGGATTCCCTCGCCTTCGACCACCTTTCCATAACGACCACACCCCACTTTCAAGCCATGATGGCGGGCCAGTTCCACTGGCGACCAACGAATACTTATGGAACTCTTGCAAGCTGCTCATCCTTGGATTGCCATCGGCACGACCGTGGCAGTATTTCTGGCGATCCAGTTTGCTCGACGGGTTCCGGTCGACCTGCTGTTTTTGCTTGCCTTGTGCGCCGTCACCCTGCTGGGCCTGATCACTCCGACGATGGCGATCAGCGGGTTCTCGAGTCGCGCGGTGATTGCCATCAGCGCGCTGTTGGTCGTCTCGGCAGGGCTTCGTAAGACAGGGGTTCTCGATTGGATCGGTTCCAAGATCCTAGGCAACGCGAACAACGAACGCTCGGCCCTGATGCGGCTGACAGGCCCCATCGTCGTTTCAGCCGCCTTCGTGCTCAACACTGCCCTGGTCGCCATGATGATGCCGGTCATTCTTGACTGGTGCCGTCAGCGCAACCTTTCCCCTTCCAAACTGCTGCTTCCGCTAAGCTACCTGACCATACTCGGCGGCGTCTGCACCTTGATTGGCACAAGCACCACGCTGGTGGTGAATGAGAAACTACGCGACAGCGTGGCGATTGTCGAAGCGGAAATTGCTTCGCTCGAAACGCAGATCGCCAAAGCGACCGAAGAGCAACGTCCAGAACTCGAACTTCAACTCGCCAAACGTCGCCAGGTTCTGCCGAACGTTCAGCCAATGGGCTTTTTCGAGATTAGCTGGATCGGGGTTCCTTGCGCCTTGGTTGGCAGTTTGTACATGCTGCTCATCGGGCAACGCTTCCTGCCTGGCAAGCAGGACATCATGGAACAACTCGGGGATCAGCAGCGAGAGTACCTCGTCGAAATGCAGGTCCAGCCTGATTGCCCATTGATTGACAAAACGGTCGAGGCCGCTGGTCTACGTAATCTGCATGGCTTGTTTCTGATTGAAATCGATCGCGATGGCGACATCATCACGCCAGTTACCCCGCGCGACTTTGTTCGTGCCGGCGACCGCCTGGTGTTTACCGGGCTGGTGAATACGATCGTCGATCTCGAGAAGATCCCTGGGCTGATCCCGGCAGCCGATCGAACGTACGAGTTCCATCCGCAGTCGCGTGTTCAACGACACTTGACCGAAGTGGTGCTCTCCCCTTCTTCGCCGCTGATTGGTACCACGGTCCGCAAAGCGAACTTCCGTCAGCTTTACAACGCCGCAGTTGTCGCCGTGCATCGCAATGGCCAGCGTTTGCCGAACAAGATCGGTAACATTGTGCTGGAAATCGGGGACACGCTTCTGCTGCAAACTCGCAGCGACTTTATCGTTCAGCATCGCAACAATCGCGACTTCTATCTGGTCAGCAGTGTCGACGATGCCGAGCCACGTCGTCACGATCGAGCCTTGCTCTCGGGCGGGCTGATGATCGTTTTGATCGCGTGGCTCTGCTTGACCAGTTTGTTCTCCGGCTTCGAGTTCGCCGGAGGCTTCGGCAGTCCGGCGATTGCCGCCGTGACGATCGCGGCATTGATGATCCTGACGCAGTGCTTGTCGGCATCGGAAGCGCGAAGTGCTCTCGATATTCAAGTCATTGTGACCATCGCTGCCGCTCTTGGCCTGGGCAATGCCCTGTGGGAAAGTGGCGCGGCGCAGATGATCGCGGAAGCGCTGGTCTCTGCCGTCGGATCGAATCCATGGGTGCTGCTGGTGGTGATCTACTTGATGACGGTAATCTTCACCGAAACGATCACCAACACGGCGGTCGCCGCGCTGCTGCTTCCGATTGCCGTGGCCATTGGCCAGCAAGGCGATTTGAACCCTCGTCCTTTCATCATGGCGATCGCGATTGGGGCCTCGATGGCGTTCCTCACCCCGATCGGCTATCAGACCAACCTCATGGTGATGGGGCCTGGTGGTTATACGCCTCGAGACTATCTGAAGTCTGGTCTGCCGTTGGCGGTTCTGATCGCGATCACCGCAATGACACTGATCCCCCGCATCTGGTCGTTTTAGTTCTGCGATCCGGCCGCCTACCCTTGTATGGGCGGTTGCGGCTCGCTCGGACCGTAATCTGGAAATCCGTGCAGGCCGAGTAAATCTCGCTAATCAACCCCTACGGATTAACTCGTGGCAACGCTTGCCCTTCCCTCTGCGTAAGGGGGAGAGGCGGTCCATTAGTATGAGTAACCGATACTTTTATGGATTTTCACTAGCTGATATCTCGAGTTGTTGTTACAAAAAATTAGGAAGTGTAACGTCTCTGAGAATTCTTGTCCGCGGTCCGAACATCAGAGCTGCTTACCGATTCGCCCCATGAATCGCTCCCTACTCTTCATCATGCAGCCCTTGCGACCTCTATTCCAATTCATCCTCTGGAAGACGCTATGTATTCGAAGTCGAACCGCACCGGTTTTACGCTGGTGGAATTGCTCGTGGTTATTGCCATCATTGGTGTGTTGATCGCCCTGCTGTTGCCGGCTGTGCAGCAAGCCCGGGAAGCGGCTCGCCGGATGTCGTGCTCGAACAATCAAAAGCAATTGGGCCTGGCACTGCACAACTATCACGACACGCACGGCACCTTCCCGCCGATGATCATCCTGCCCGATCCAGCCACCGCACCCGCATGGGGCTGGAGTGCGTTAGTTCTGCCAATGCTCGAGCAAGGCAACGTCCACGAGTCGTTGCAGGTTGGGCGATTGTCGCTGAGCGCTTCTGCCGCCACGACCGAAGGGCAGACGATTTTGAATCAAAGCCTCGATGCGTTTAAGTGTCCTTCGGATGCTCGATCGGTCGAAGCTTCGCCCCGTTCGGTCTCTGGTGTTGCCTTAGGCCTGTCGAGCTATCCTGGCGTCAACGGAATCGGCCCGCGCGCTTACTACCGCGATCAAGGCAACCAGGTAAACGCTTCCGGTATCTTCAACGAACGCAACAAAGGGTGTGGCTTCCGCGACATCACCGACGGTTCATCCAACACCATGATGATCGGCGAACGCCACTACAAGCTGCCTTACAACACGAACGATACCTACACGCTGTGGGCCGGTACGACCAACGCCAGCATGCACGACAGCGGTTACTACGGCTCGATGGAAGTCGCCGGAACGACCGGCTATCCGATGAATGAAGTCGACGCCACCAACTGGCAGTATCGACACTGGTTCAGCAGTCTTCACCCAGGTGGAGCGATGTTTGCTTTTGGCGATGGCAGCGTTCATTTCCTCAGCGAAACGATCGACCAGACCACCTATCGCAATCTGGCCAATCGTTACGACGGCCAGACGCTAGGCGAATACTAAGACCGACGAGCTATCAGGAGCATTGTTGATGAAAAGCGTTTGCATTCCCCTGCTCTTCAGCCTGGTGGTTTTGTTGGGATGCTCGAGCGGAAAGCCGGACCTCGACTTTGGCGAGGTCCGCGGCACGGTGCAGCTACAAGGCACGCCGTTGCCGCACGCAACCGTTCGTTTTCAACCTTCCAGCGGCCGACCTTCGTACGGCAAGACGAACGAAGCAGGCGAGTTCACGCTGAAATTTATGGGGCGTGAATGGGGAGCGTTGGTGGGGGACCATCAAGTTGCGATCACGACCGAAGACCGCATCGAAGATCCCACCACCGGCGAGGCTCGCTGGCAGAAAGAAATCTTGCCAGCCAGGTACAATACCGAGACCACGCTGACCGCCACGGTCGAACCTGGCGACAACGTGTTTCAGTTTGAATTGGAAGAGATGAAGAAAGGTGCCCGCCGTTAAGGAATCTGCAGGCTGCCATCTTCGTTGAATTCAAAAGCACCGGAGGCGACTTCCCACAGGTAGCCGTCCAGGTCCGAAAAATAGCCGGAGTAACCACCCCAAAAGGTGTCTTGCCCCGGCTTTTCAATTTTCGCCCCAGCAGCTTCCGCAGCGGCCAAGACCTGATCGACCTCTTCCTTCGTCCGAACGTTATGAGCCAAGGTAATTCCGCCGAAACGAACCGGCGTACTTCCCTCGAACGCCTCACCGACGTCTTCAGCTAACTTGTCGAAGGGATACAAAGCCAAACTGGTTCCTTGGGTCTGGAAGAACACGACGCCCCGATCGCCGGTCCAAGTCGTCGGCAACCCGAGACCATCGCGATAAAACGCGAGCGAACGCGGCAAATCCTGCACACCCAACGTAATCAGACTGATTCGCGGTTCCATGATCCAAGGTTTCCTATCTGTCTAGATGCTTACCGTCGAGAAACGTGAAAAGACCACCCTAATGGCTCGATACGACGCAACGCAATCCGGGTTAACTTGGCCCGGCGGGTGGTCCGAAACTGGTCTTTTCTGAAGGTTCTGACATAGAATAGAGCTGCCGGCAACCATTGCGAGAAGCTCGTCCGAAAGAGAGTGCATGATCGATTACCAGATTTCCGTAGAACGACCGATCTATCTGGTGCTGCTCGCTCTGTTACCGATCATGTGGTGGATCTCCTGGGATGGTCTTTCCCTGGGCAATCGCGTCCGCTGGACGATCTCGAACGCCCTGCGCAGTTTGCTGTGCCTTTTGATCATTGGCGCACTCGCCGAAGTCGAACTGGTTCAAACCAACGATCGTTTGACGGTCATCTACCTGGTCGATCGTTCGCTCAGCATTCCGCCAGATCGCTTGGAAGAAGTGGTCGATTACGTTCGCTCGACCGCCAACGACTTTCGCCAGCCGGTCCCGGACGATCGCGTCGGCGTGATCAACTTCGGCGGCGACGCGGCAATTGAAATCCCACCTTGGTCAAGCGATCTCTTTCTGCGATCGCAGTCGGAATCACGCATCGATCCTCAGCAGACGAATCTTGAGGCCGCCTTGAAGTTGGCGCAAGCCGCCTTCCCGATCGATGCCGCTAAACGCATCGTGATCGTGACCGACGGCAAGCAAACGATGGGAGACGCCTTGGCCGCCGCCCGATCGCTGAGCGAGGCCGGCATCGGGATCGATGTGGTTCCGGTCACCAAGCAGGCCCGAGCCGAGGTTTCGGTTGAAAAGATCACGACACCGGCGACCAGCCGCGAAAAGTCTCCCTTCCAAGTTCAGGTGGTTCTGAACAACGATCCCGGTAATCACTGGGACGCCGAAGCGAAAAAGAAGCCTGTCCCAGGGAAGCTGCGCGTGGTTCGCTCGGGCAATGGGAACGAGCAAGTCGTCGTCGAACAAGCGATCGAGTTGCCCCCTGGCATTCGCGTCTTCTCGTTCCAGGACCAACTTCCTGATGGTGGCTTCTACTCCTACCAGGCCGAGTTCACTCCGGATGCCGCCGGCCTGGATGGGTTTACGCAAAATAACCGCGCAACATCGTTCACCCACATCGAGTCGACCGGTCAGGTTCTATTGATTGTCGATTCAACGCGTCCTGACGAGTTCGATGACTTCGCGAACATGCTGCGGGCCAACAACCTGAAGGTCACCATTCAGACCAGTGATCAGTTGTTCTCAAATCTGACCGACTTGCAGCCTTACGATGTCGTGGTGCTTGGCAACGTCGCCCGTAGCAGTGGCGACTCGCAATCGATTACCGCGTTCAGCGATGCCCAGATGCAGATCCTGGCGGACAACACTCGTAACCTGGGTGCCGGCCTGGTGATGCTGGGCGGCCCCGACAGCTTCGGTGCTGGCGGTTGGACCAACACGCCGATCGAAGAAGCGATGCCGCTCGACTTTCAGATTAAAGATGCCAAGGTTGTTCCGGTCGGCGCGTTGATGCTGGTGATGGACAAGTCAGGCTCGATGTCGGGCGAGAAGTTGCATTGGTGCAAAGCGGCGGCCCGGGAAGCCTTGCGAGCACTCGGCCCGCGCGACTACATCGGCGTGACCAGCTTCGACTCGGTCACCAGCCGAACGGTTCCGCTGCAGGAAGCGAAGAACCGTCCTTTCGTCACGCAGCTGATCAGTCGCCTGACAGCCGATGGGGGCACGAACTTGTTTCCGGCGATGGAAGATGCATTCCGCCAGATGCAAAGCAACGAAGCCGCCGTCAAACATATGATTGTGCTGACCGACGGGCAGACCCCTGCGGCAGACTTTGGCAACTTGACGCAACAGATCCGCAAGAGTGGCATCACCGTTTCTACCGTGGCGGTTGGTGCCGACGCCGACGTCGCCCTCCTCAACCGCGTCGCAGGTATTGGGTCTGGCAAGTTCTATCGCGTGACATCCCCCAAGGCGATTCCACGCATCTTCATGCAAGAGGCCCGTCGTGTGGCTCGGCCGCTCGTGTTCGAGAAGCCGGAAGGCATGGTGGCTGAAATTGTCGATCAGCATGAGATCTTGAAGGGCTTCGGTGGCAGCCTCCCAGCGTTCTCGGGCTACGTGATGACGACACCGAAAGACAGTCCGCTCGTCGATGTGCCGATCATCGCTCCGGAACCAGGCGGGCAAACCAACGCCCTGCTCGCAACATGGCAGTATGGTATTGGTCGATCGGTCTGCTGGACCTCGGACGTGGGGCAACGCTGGACGACCAATTGGACCGGCTGGGAAGGTCACGACAAACTGCTGCTGCAAATCATTCGCTGGAGCATGCGAAGCACGAGTCAGGCCAAGAACTACTTAGTCGCGACCGAGGTCAACGGTCAGCGGGTGAAGCTGATCTTGAACGCCCTGGACGACGACGGAAACTTCGTGAACTTCGCTTCGCCGCAGCTTAATGGCGTTGGCCCGAAGTCGGAGATGATCACTGCTGGTTTCCAACAAGTGGCACCAGGGCGATACGAGGCGGAATTTGAAGCCGAAAACGCTGGCCCACACTTCCTGGCGGTTTCTCCCGAAGCAGGCAAGTCGCCGGTTCGCATCGGGATCAATGTGCAAAACGCTCAAGAGTTCCGCGATCGGAGCGACAACTTGCCAATGCTCGGCCGTCTCGCCGCACTGACGCCGCCCGGTGGCAAGCCTGGCGAAGTCTTCAATCTGGATATGACGCCCGAGCAGTTGGCTAACATCGAGAGTACCCCGTTCCGTCATGACCTCCCTAAGGCCAGCAGTCAAAGTCCTATCTGGTTTTTGATTCTGGTCACTTCGGCAGCGCTGTTTGTTGTCGACATTGCCAATCGCCGCGTGCTGTGGGGATTCGCCTGGGCGAACTCATTGTGGGCGAGGCTCCTGCATCGCCCTCAACCAGAAGCCCCGGTCATCGCATCGCTGAACCGCTTGAAGGCCAAGAAAGAGAACCTCAGTCGCGAGTGGCTCAACACCTTCGAATCGCAGGTCGTCGACGAAACGCCATCGGCAACGACCACCGAAGATGCACCGACCGACGGGGCCCCCGCGACCACTGCCACATCGAAGCCGGAGCTGGGCACCGCGGATGAGAAGGGCTATCTCGATCGACTTTTAGACGCCAAACGTCAGTCGCGTCGTAAGGACGAAATCGATTAAGCCAATCCGCCCTGTCGATTGTCGCGACATGCCTGTCGTCCGGCGCGACATTCCCCCCAAGCCGCATCGAGAAAACGTTCGCCTGGCTACGGTGTTCAACGTATGGTTGCGTGGCAAAACCTAGCTGGCACGTCCTTTGCAAGCAAACTAAACGCGCGTTTGCAGGCAACATCCGAGGAGAGATCGTCGTGAAATTCCCCCGTCGTACCTTGTTGATCACTTCCCCCATTTTGCTTCTGGCATTTACGACGTTGGCCACCGCGGCCGACAGTCCGATTTCGAGCGATGCCCAAAAGAAGCTGGATGAGATTGTCACCAAGGGCATTCAATATCTCGAAAAGAACGGCCAGGCTGCCGATGGTACCTTCACCATCAAAGCCGGTCCTGGGCTAACCGCCCTGGCGATCACCGGTGCCCTGCGAAATGGCAAGACGGTCGACGATCCGGTCGTGGCCAAAGGCTTGAAGGCCCTTGAAGGCTTCGTGAAGCCTGACGGTGGTATCTATGGCAATGGGCGCCTTCGCAATTACGAAACCTGCGTGGCGATGCTCTGCTTCAAAGAAGCCAACAAGGATGGCCGCTACAACGAAACCTTGAAGAAGGCCCGAGCCTTTGTCACCGGTCTGCAGTATGGCGACGGCGAAGTCCCCAAGGATGACGTTTGGTTCGGCGGCGTTGGCTACGGTGGTGCTGGTCGCCCTGACCTGTCGAACACCGGGTTCCTGATCGAAGCCCTGATCGACACCGGTAGCGAAGCGGACGACGAAGCGATTCAACGAGCACTCGTGTTTGTTTCCCGCTGCCAGAACCTGGAAAGCAAGTTCAACACGACCGAATTCGCTGACAAGGTGAACGATGGTGGTTTCATCTACGAGATCCCACGCGAAAAGATCGATCCATCGACTTCGCCAGAACGCTACACCGAAAACGGTGGCATCCGTAGCTATGGTTCGATGACCTACGCCGGTCTGAAGAGCATGATCTACGCAGGCCTGACCAAGGACGACCCTCGCGTCAAAGCCGCGTCGGAATGGGCCAGCAAGAACTATAGCGTCGAAGAAAACCCAGGCATGGGTAGCGCTGGCTTGTTCTACTACTATCACACCTTCGCGGCTGGGCTTGGTACCGCTGGCATCGCCGAAGTGACCGATGCCGAAGGAAACAAGCACAACTGGCGGGAAGACCTGATCTTCGAGTTGGCTAAGCGTCAGAACGAAGATGGTTCATGGGCCAACGAAAATCGTCGTTGGTTTGAAGACGATAAAAACCTCGCAACCGCCTTCGCCTTGATGGCGTTGTCGTACTGCGATGCCGACGTCGCCGCCGCTCCCGCTGCCGACGCGAAGTAAGTCAAATCTCCGTGCGGCCGACCGGGCTCGCTCCGGTCGGCCTGGCGGATTTGGATTTCTGGAATGCACGCCCCTACTCCATCGCCACCGACTTCTGCTGACGAAGATCGGACTTCAGCTCAGCGAACCTGGCTGAATCTTCTGCATGTGGGGCGACATCCGTTAATAATCTGGCTGCTGAACGCCGCCGTGTTGATCTCGCTGGCGGGATGGATCATCTACGATGCTCGTGTCACCGCGACCTGGAATCAGTTGGAATTCGACCTCGGTCTGACATCCGACGTCGCCGCCCAGGACGATACCGCAAATTGGCTGCTCGTCCGTAGCAAAGTGGTCGTGCTGGCCACGATCGTCACGTTATCGATCATCAGCTTCGTCGTGATGGCGCTGGGCATGGTAGCCGGAAGCCGTGGCTACCGAACCCTAGCCTCGATGATGGTCGTTTTGTCGCTTACTTGCTGCTGGCTGGCTTTGGTCAGCAACTGGGAAGAGATGGTTTGGACTGGCCGCCGTCTGCGGATCGATACTCATATCGCGGCGTTCGAGCCGATTGTCGAATCGCTGCGGCAAGATTGGCCCAGTCAGGATGGCGACCGGGAAGAGCTTGGGCCGTTTATGGCGTACCCAGCCGACAAGCCAATGACGCTTCTATTGCTGACTACGCCTCCGATCGCGGACGATGGCCCGACCTTCAGCAGTGTCGAAAAGAGCCCCAGCGGAGCCATTCGCTTCCAGCTTTCCGGCAACGAGCGTGGTGTTTGGCTCGAATGGCACCCGACCGACGATGCCCCTGCGTCGTTTATTGGCGGTTTGCAGGAACCGCACCATCTTCAACGGGCAATCTCGCTCGGCGATGGCTGGTATCTGGCTCGCTACCAGCAAGCCGCCGTTTCCTCCTAATCAACTCAGCAGCGGCGATGCGCCGTAAATACGCGGATTGCGGAGGTTATTCTTGCATGGCTCCTGGCAACTCGCTACCATGCAAATATGAAAGTATTTTTTCTTATCATTTTTAACTTTCCAGATTCTCATCCGCAGCGATCGGTAGATCCTCTCTTCCTTTGATCCCCTCCTCTTTTCTGCCGTTGCAAGGAGTTATGCCATGGTTCGGCGAGGTTTCACGTTGGTTGAGTTGCTTGTGGTGATCGCCATTATTGGCGTCTTGATTGCCTTGCTTTTGCCCGCCGTGCAACAGGCCCGTGAGTCGGCCCGACGCATGACCTGCACCAATAATTTGAAGCAGTGGGGCATCGCCATGCACAACTATCACGACACGATTAATGTGCTGCCGTTTGGTGCGACCAACGACAGTAACGGCAAACGGCACACGTGGGTTGTCAGTCTGTGGCCCTACATCGAACAGAACAATCTGGCGGAAGCTTACGATTACAACGCAGCGTTTTATAACTCTCCGAATATCATCCAGAACACGTTCGACGGCGTCACCGCCAAGCCGGTCGACATGTACTATTGCCCCAGCATGAATGGCGGTCGGATGAACACTTCCGACGCCTACTGGCGCTGCCGCGTTCATTACGCCGTGAACTATGGGAACGTCACCATTCCGCATGGCAGCCCGACCGGGATCGAAGGTTTGAAGGCTCCATTCGGGTTCGATGGCGCCAGTGGTGCCTTAGGAGAAAAGCCTCGCACAAGCGACTTCTCCGGTTTCACCGATGGTCTTAGCAACACGATGCTAATGGCCGAACTGCGTGCCCACCCTGAAGATTCCGCCGCCGACCACCGGGGGGACTCGATCAACGACGACGCCGCAGGGGGCGGGTTCATGACCGTGCTGACGCCGAACTCTTCGGCCGCCGATGGCATGTCGTCGTCGTGGTGTCTCGATAAGCCAGAGATCGGACTGCCTTGCATTGGCGGTAACGAGCACCACGCCGCACGCAGCCTGCACCCTGGTGGCGTACAAACGTTGATGGCGGATGGTTCGGTTCACTTCATTGCGGAAACGATCGCGCTCGACGTCTGGCGAGCTGCTGGTTCGATGAACGGGAAAGAAACCTTGCCGCTGCCGTAATGACCAGCTGGTTTTCTCGTCGCATTTCTCCATCCATCGTAGGACGCGCGGTTTCGCTTAAATGCAGGTAGAACCATGAAGACTCAACGCCATCTGGCACTCTCGCTGGGCCTTGCTTTCGTCTTGCTGGCCACCGTTGGCTGTGGCGGCGGGCGGACCGATCTGATTCCGGTCCAGGGCAAAGTCACGCTCGACAATCAGCCGCTCGAAAAAGGAAAGATCACCCTCGAAGCCACCGACGGACGCGGCGGTGTCGAAGGGGGCGACATCATCAACGGCGAGTATTCGCTGAAGACCACCGCCGGTAGCAAAGCGGTGAAGATCCATGCTGAAAAGGTCGTCGGTCAGAAAAAGACCTACAACACCAAAGACAGTGCGGTCGAAGATGTCGCCGTCGAAGCGATCCCGCCTCGCTACAACCGCAACACCGAACTGGCGATCGAAGTCAGCACGACTGAGACCGAGCACAGTTTCGAGCTGACTTCCAAGAAGTAGCTTAGCCCGACTCCGGGA
Organism: Bremerella sp. JC817; assembly: GCF_040718835.1. Lineage (NCBI taxonomy): Bacteria > Pseudomonadati > Planctomycetota > Planctomycetia > Pirellulales > Pirellulaceae > Bremerella > Bremerella sp. JC817. Next base: position 860,029 of record NZ_JBFEFG010000281.1, read on the forward strand.
ACATGCTGCGAACGGTCTCGATGAACAACGACTCGATGGAAGTGTCGCTCTGGATCGACTCTTCCAGACGGGGATGGACGAAGATCCGCACCTTCTTCACGAAGTCGTCAAACTGCCGCTTGGCCAGCGTTTCGACCATCGGCGAAACGTCGCCCAGGCTTCGATACTTGCCTGACTTCTGGTCGAGGACGTCGATGTTGAATTGCACTTCTAACTTGACCGGCGGTGCGTCGATCAAGATCTCGTGCGGAGCGACGCGCCGCGACAGATGCCGCGACAAAGCGGTCGCGAACTGATCGCTCAACTGTACCAACCAGTCGTATGGCTGGTGGGCGATCTGATGAAACAGTTCTGGATGGTCGAACTGCGAGTACTCGAAGAACCGCTTATAGAGCCGCCGCATCGGTCCGAACAAGCCATCCATCAAATCGCGGGCCGGCCCGTTGCCAGCCGCTTCCAGCATTGCCTCGATCATCGGACGTTCGGTCAAACGAAACAGCGAGTCGAGTTCCAATTGAGGCCGCAGCATGAAGAACGCTCGCTGCAGCATCGCGGTCGCACTGCGCACGGCATGATGCCAATAGACTTCGCTGAACATCACATAGCGGGCAAACACCATCATCTCGGCGGCGGTGTGCCCCTTGCCGGTCAGCGCGAGCTTGTCGCCTGCCTCGCTGACGCACAAACTGGCGATCAAACGCTGCTGGTCGAAGTTACGACCATAAGGCACTCCGGCGTGCAGACTATCGCGTTGCAGGTAATCGAGCTTATCGACATCGATCGGCCCCGAGATGACGCTTTGCATCAGCTTCATTTTGCTGGTGCGTCCTTTCTCGGATAAGAAGCTGACCACGTCTCGCGGGTTGATTCCCCAGTCGTCGCGTAGGCAATCGGCGATTTCCCCTTCCAGCAGAAAGCTGTTGGCGAATAGTTCGTGCTGCGGCACCCCCGCCAGACGCATGTCTTCGATCGGATGGCAGAAGGGCCAATGCCCCAGATCGTGCAGCAACGCCGCCACGATCATCAACTCGGCATCTTTCACCTCGATCACTTCGGTGAATGCCGGGACGTGGGCCAGACGCTGCAAATAAAGCAGCATCGTCCGGTAAACTCCCAGGCTGTGCTCGAACCGACTGTGATGGGCAGCCGGGAAAACGAGCGACACCAAACCCAACTGGCTGATATGCACCAGGCGGCGAAATTCGGCCGTATCGACTAGGTGGCGAACCCGCGGCGTCAGCGGGACGTCCTGATCGGGAGGGATACGAATCACGTCGGAACGTGATAGAAGGCCGACCACTTCGGGGATTTCAAGGAGTTCACTCATGAGCGCCGGTATACCCGAACCAGAGACCGGAGAAAAGGCGGTCCGGAGAATCGTTACGTTTTGCCAGATTAGATACCCGGCCCGATCGAATTCAGACCGGGTCTGAGCCCAATCTAGGCACTACGCCTTCGGCGGTCTAAAATACTCGATTTCCCCTTCACTTTTTGACGCTGTCCTACCATCTGCGAGGAACAGAACCTTGTATCGCACACACACTTGCGGCGAATTACGCAAATCCGACGTCGGCCAAACAGTCACCCTGGCCGGGTGGGTCGATACCTACCGCGACCATGGCGGCGGGTTGTTCGTCGATCTTCGCGACCGCTACGGCAAGACGCAGTTGGTGTTCAGCAGCGACAGTGGGGCCGAAACGCAGACGCTCTCTCGCTCGCTCCGCAACGAAGACGTGATCCAGGTCATCGGCAAGATCGAACCACGTCCTGATGGCACGGTGAACCCGAAGCTGTCGACCGGCGAGATCGAACTGAAGGTCGAAAAGCTGACCATCTTGAACAAGTGCAAGACGCCACCGTTCTTCCCCAGCCAGCTCGACATGCCCGGCGAAGACCTTCGCTTGAAGCATCGCTATCTCGACCTGCGTCGTCAGCAAATGCAGCAGACGCTGTTGCTGCGTAGCAAGATCATCAAGCTGATGCGGGACTACTTCGAAGAACACAAGTTCATCGATGTCGAAACGCCGATCCTCGGCCGTAGCACTCCGGAAGGTGCACGCGATTACCTGGTGCCAAGCCGTGTGCACCATGGCGAGTTCTACGCATTGCCTCAGTCGCCACAGCTTTACAAGCAGATCCTGATGATGGCTGGTTACGACCGCTATGTTCAGGTCGCCCGCTGTTTCCGCGACGAAGACCTGCGAGCCGACCGTCAGCCCGAGTTCACTCAGCTCGACTTGGAAATGGCGTTCTGCGAAATGGACGACGTCATCGGTATCATCGATGGCCTGGTCGAGAAGGTCGCCAAGGAAGTTCTGGACATCGAAGTCAGCGGTCCGCTGCCACGCATGACCTATGACGAAGCCATGGAACGCTTCGGTCACGACGCCCCCGACCTGCGATTTGGTCTGGAAATCGTCGATGCGACCGACCTGGCTGCTGAAGCCGAGTTCCGCGTCTTCAAGGCGGTGGCTGACGCTGGCAATCGTGTCCGTGGTATTTGTGCCAAGGGTGCTGCCGATCAGTACTCGCGTCGCTTGATCGACGACATGACCTCGATGGTTCAAGACGACTTCGGTGCCAAGGGGCTTGCCTGGTTCAAGGTCGAAGCGGACGGCACGCTGGCCTCGCCGATCGCCAAGAACTTCACGCCAGAGCTGCTGGCGAAGTTCAAGGAACGTTTCTCGGCCGAGCCGGGCGACTTGATCCTGATCGTGGCCGACAAGTTCGAGGTGACCTGCAAGGCTTTGTACGGCCTGCGTAAGAAGCTGGGTGCCGAACTGAAGTTGTACGATCCCGAAGCGATGCACTTCAGCTGGATCGTCGAGTTCCCGATGTTCGACTACGACGAAGAGGAAGGTCGCTGGGTTGCCATGCATCATCCTTTCACCGCTCCACGTCCGCAAGACCTCGAACTGCTCGACAGCGATCCGGGCAAGTGCCGTGCCCTGGCCTACGACCTGGTGATCAACGGCAGCGAAGCAGGTGGTGGAACGATTCGTATCCACGACAACGTCACCCAGCAAAAGGTGTTCGGCCTGCTGGGGATGAGCGAAGAAGACGCCAAAGAACGTTTCGGCTTCCTGCTGGAAGCGCTTCAGTTTGGTGCTCCTCCGCACGGCGGTATCGCTTTGGGTATCGACCGCTGGGTGATGCTGTTTGGTCACCTGGACAACATTCGCGACTGCATCGCGTTCCCCAAGACGCAGCGTGCTGCCGACTTGATGACCGACGCTCCGAGCACGGTCGATCGCAAGCAGTTGGAAGACCTGGCGATCCGGGTTTTACGGCTCGACGAACTGAAGAAGTAGTCGCGACGCTGGCTAGTCTTCCAGCTCGAAAGTAAACACGTTCTCACCGCCGTCGACCACTTCGGCGGTGAGTTCGCTGGTTTCTGCCTTGCTGTATTTCTTCGGCAGCAAGTGCGTTGGGCCTTGGCTCAATGAACGATTCATCGCGTTGACTCTCCGCGAGTACTCTTCCGGACTGACCGTCTCCGGATCTGGTACGGACATCACTTCCAGTTTGCGAATCGCAACGCTGTAGGTCCCTGGGATCACGCCATCGCCTGGCTGGTAGGTCCAAAGTTGGATCTCGCCGTTCTTGTCGGTATTGCCGACCGCCCCGCGAATCTCGGCATCGCCAAAGATCACGGTGGCCCGTTCGACGGGCTGACCTTGGTATTTCACGATGACTTTGGTCGGGACTCGCTTGGGCAGATTCGGATCGTCCGAAGATGCGCAGCCGCTGACTATGGTCGCCAGCAGCATCGCCAGCGGAATCATTCGATACATGATAAGGACTTCTTGTCGGTGGGAAGTTTAAGGAAGGGTTACCGTTTCGCCGCCGTTGATCGAACCAAGAGCACCCCAAACTCCGTAAGGGCTGCGTCCTGTGGTCACTTCCGTTGACGTCGGATCGCCAGCATCGATCGTTTCTGCGATGAACTGCGTCGAACCATCGGCTCGACCGCAAACCACGCCGCCGGGATGAAAACTGCTGGGGGTCCAGATGCCCCAGCTACCGTCGGTATCGGCGACCGAACAGCGAGGTGAATTCGGTGGAAGCACAGTACTGAATCCCGTGAAGAAGACACGACCCTCAGCCCAGCGACTGCCTGGAGCTCGATGGACATACGATTCGGCCGTGACCGAAACCGCCGCGTCGATCTGACCATTCACGCCTCGAGCCGCCCAGCAGTCAGCCGGGCTCGAAGGACTGGCGTTGATGCCCGGCGTCACGGCGACGTTCCCTTTCATCGTTCGCGTTACCGAGTTCGGCCCGACCACCACTTCGCTTAAGGCGAGCGTGTTGCTCGCCCCATCCACCAGATCACGGAACGCCATGTTCACCTCGGGAGCAAACATCCCTCGCTTCGACGAGGTGGTCGTGTGGTTGTTGCGGATACTGTCGCCAACGCAGAAGTGATAACTCCGCGGCTTCCGTCCATTCACGCCGGCCCGCGAGCCGAGGTAAGGATCGGACGGGCAGAACAGTTCAGAGATCGACGTGTTCTGCTCGGCAGGGTTCCAGTCGGCAGTGCCAAAGGGCGTGCTCGCTGACTTGGCTCGTTCGTAAACGGCGTATTGTTCGATATAAGGAAGCAGCGCGACGAAGCCACTGGGGCGACTCGGCAGAACTTGCATCTGCTGAGCGGGGAAGGCTCCGAAACTGTCGTGATAGTTGTGCATCGCCAGCCCGACCTGCTTCATACGATTCGAGCACTGCATCCGTCGAGCTGATTCGCGAGCCTGCTGCACGGCCGGCAAGAGCAAGGCAATTAAGACGCCAATGATGGCAATCACGACCAGCAATTCGACCAGCGTAAATGCCAGCCGGCGCATGCTTCGGCGGGAAGGTCCGGACATAATCGCACTCTCGTATTCCAGGATGAGATGAATGGAAAAGCGGCGAGATCGAAGGGAGCAGGATGGGGGTGAAAAGGGTGCTTCGCAGGTCGACAAAGCATTTATTGATTATTCGTGTGTATTTCATTTGACACTGAGGGTCAAGGAATTTGCCGGCGGAAAACCAAGATCGAAACCGCACAACAACCATGGCAAATCCTCGGTAAAACCAGGGTTTTCGAGCATTAGGTGTTAGTTCCGTTGCCCCGCTTGCGTCGCCCTCATATCACCTCGACTTGTATGCCGCCGCCGTGCGTACCGGCATCTTGTGGGATATTGATTCCCGTTAATTGTTGTGCGAACAATTAACTACGCACCGCAGGGATTCGCGGTCTCGATTTTCAAACCCTTAGACCTGGAGAATTCTGCTATGCGTGCGATCGCTACCTCGCTGGCCATGTTGCTGTTCACGGTTTCCCTGGCCCAGGCGGAAGTGAAAACGAAGACCATCGAATACCGCGTTGGCGACAAGACCTTCGACGGCTACCTCGCCTACGACGACTCGGTGGAAGGTCCACGACCTGGCATCGTGGTCTTTCATGAATGGTGGGGCCTGAACGAATACGCCAAAGAGCGAACCCGGATGCTGGCCGAACAGGGCTACGTGGCATTCGCGGCCGACATGTATGGCGACGGCCAGTTCGTCGAGCATCCGAAAGACGCTGGTGCGATGGCCGGTAAGGTGCGTGCCAACGTCGACGAGTGGCAAAAGCGTGCCGTCGTCGCGCTCGACATTCTGAAGGCTCAGCCGCAGTGCAATCCGAAGAAGCTCGCCGCCATTGGCTACTGCTTCGGTGGTTCAACCGCACTGCAACTTGGCTACACCGGTGCCGATCTCGATGCGATCGCCACTTTCCATGCTGCCTTGCCGACGCCAACGGAAGAACAAGCCAAGGCGATCAAAGCGGATGTGCTGGTCTGCAACGGAGCCGACGACAGCTTCATTTCGCAGGAATCGATCGAAGCTTTCCAGGGCAAGCTAAAGGATGCGAACGTCTCGTTGAACTTCGTCAACTTCCCAGGCGCCGTGCATAGCTTCACCGTCGAAGACGCCGGCAAGCATGGCAACCCAGGCATGCAGTACAACAAGGCGGCCGACGAAAAGTCGTGGACGCTGCTGTTGGATCTGCTGAAGAAAGACTTGGGCGGAAAATAAATAGGCACCCAGATAATTGCGAAGCGATTTTCGCTTGCTAAATCGCATCAGGGGGAAAGAGGCTGCTCGACGGAGGTCTCTTTCCCCTTTCTGTTTTCTTGCATCCGAAAACCAGCAACCGCAAATTTGCCTCCGAAATATCCCAACAAGAGCAGCCACAGGGTGTGCCCAGCCACATGAAACGTTTGCCAATTGGGATAAGCCACACGTGTTACTATCGTACTACTAAATAAACTGGCTTGTGAGCCGAGCATTCCCAATTTATTACCATGACGATCGAAAACTCGGCCAACCCGATCAACGGTAGGCCCAGACGCAGGGTCCACCAGTTTTCCCTCGACGAAATACTCGTACCGGACGATTCCTTCGTAGACTTTGTCCCAAACCAACTGCGAAGGGAGTCGAGGTCCAATGTCCATCTGACTGGCCAGCAAAGAAAAGAGCAAGGTCGTTGCCACGTAGCCATACGCGAAAACCAAAAATCCAATCAGGAAAGACTTTCTTTCACCATCGACAATCCAGACCAGCGCTGTCATACCCATCAAAGCAACCCAAACGCAAGTCAGCAGAATTTGATCCCCTGGCGAGGGGGACCAAATCGAGCCCAGGACGACAAATCCCACGGAAACGACCACGAGAAATTCTACTAACGAGAATTGAACGATTGCCTTCGATCGACTCATGAACGTCCTACCTCTCGAAGTTCTCATGACGTTGAAAAAGGTTTAAGACGTCCATTTTAGAACGACCAACGATTCAGGCGAGTGTTTTGGCATTCATGGTGTCTGCCCAGAAGTCAACTCCCGATAGGTTTCAAGCCATTTCGCGACGATCGCTCCTGAGATCTCGCCCGACGATTGATTTTCTTCGATCGTCTTTCCCCAATAGAAACTGGTCAGGCCATCACTCACGGGCCTGGCCTTGTCGATGAAGTCTTTCGCTTCTTCCAGCGAGCACTTCAAGGGAAAGAACTCTTCGATTACCAGTGGTTTGCCAATGTCGTAAATCTTCAAGGCGGTGATCGCCTTGTCGACTTCCCCCGCAACGGGATAGAAGTGAACGCTGGCGAAGTCGAGGTGCTTCGAGACCGGCTCGCTATAGAACAGCGGCTTCGCGTTGGGCCAAACATGGGCCCACGGAATCACGCCGATCGTGATCAGCGTTTGGGAATCTTCCGAACGGATGGCTTCCGTCAGCTTCTGCACCCACGCGGCGGCGATTTCCTGGTTGCTTCGTCCGTTGAGATCGCCGGCCCGGGCAATTCGCTGGACGAAATACTTGCCGCCCAACGCTTCCCCTACCAGCCACTCATCGCTGGGGCCGCCGCCACTGACAACCGGTTCGTTCATCAAGTCGTAGCAGAAAACTGCCGGCTGATCGCGACATGCATGAGCGATTGCTTTCCAGAAGTTGGATTGCACCTGCCAACGCTGCTCTAACGGTAGCCCGTCATACCAGGCCGGAATGTCCGCTTTGTGGTAACACCCGAGGCCCGTGAGATTAAGATACAGCCCGGTCTTTTCAGCCAATTCGGCCAACTGGACTAGCTTACGAAGGTTCGCTTCGTTCGGCTGGTCAGCCGTGGTCATGAATTTGCCCAACTGCAGATGCACCCGGACGACGTTGGCGCCGAGCGATTTAATTTCGGCGAAGTCTTCTTCCACGGTCGACCACTGGGCATCCCAGTAGTCTTCGATCAGCCGGCCGTCGCCATCGTGATCATAGTTGACGCCCCAGACGAAGAAGGACTGATCGGTTCCGGCAAGTGCAAAGTCTTGGCCGTTCTCTGCAATCTGCACCTTTCGCAGCGTTTGACCATGGGCAATGGCGGTCAGCCCCAGATGGCAGACCAGCATCAAGGCAACTAGGCGAAGACCCATGACGATCACTCCATAAAAAAATGGCAGCTCGTTTCCAAGCCGCCATTTTAAGGTTTTCCCGAGGGGGTCGCGAATCGTTACCGGGAGGCAACGTAGATTCGCACGCTTCGTTCTGGCATGACGAACTTGCCCGAAGCGGGTGGGCGTGGCCCATTGAGGTCTGGGTAAACGTCGCTTGGCGAGGTTGCTGCCGTGTCGACAAACATTCGCCAGCTCGTTCCCTTGGCAACTGGCGGCAGAATGAACTGCTGCGGCGAAGCACTACCGTTCATCAGCAACAGGACGTCGCGACCGAATTGCTCTGGGTCGGTATCCTTGCTTGGTGCTGCAAACAAACAGGTCAGCATCGAGTCGCCACTGTCCCAATCGACGGCGGTGCCGAGATTGTTGTACCAGTTCACGTCGAACAGACCACGTCGACCGGTGGGGAAACCACCGAGGAAGTGCTTCTGGCGGACGGTTGGCTGGTCGCGACGGAAGGCGATCAAGGCTCGGACGAAGCGACGCATTTCGTCGTTCTTCTTCACCAACTTCCAGTCGAGCCACGAAATTTCGTTGTCCTGGCAGTAGGCATTGTTATTGCCGTGCTGCGTACGACGAACTTCGTCACCCATCAGGATCATCGGAACGCCCTGCGACATCAGCAACGTGCAGAACATATTCTTGATCTGCTGGTTGCGGATCTTTTCCGTGCTGGCCCGCTTGGTCGGACCTTCCACACCGTAGTTGTAACTCAGGTTGTGGTTGTCACCGTCGCGGTTCCCTTCGCCGTTGGCCTCGTTGTGCTTGTGGTTGTACGAGACCAGGTCGTTCATCGGGAAGCCGTCGTGCGACGTGATGAAGTTAATGCTGTGGTATGGCTGACGACCACCCGCCTGGTAAAGGTCGCTCGAACCGGCCAAGCGAGTTGCCAAGGCCCCCAGCTTGAATGGTTCACCCTTCCAGAAGCTACGGATGTCGTCGCGGTACCGGCCGTTCCATTCTGCCCAACGCAAGTTGGCGAACGATCCGACCTGGTACGCACCGGCGGCGTCCCAAGCTTCGGCGATGATCTTCGTATCGGCCAGCATCGGGTCTTCAGCAATCGCTTCGACCAGCGGCGGATTGGCCACCAGGTTGCCGTTGCGATCGCGACTCAAGATCGATGCCAGGTCGAAACGGAAACCGTCGACGTGGTAGTTATGCACCCAGTGACGCAGGCTGTTAAAGATCATCTCGCGAACGATCGGGTGGTTACCGTTGACCGTGTTACCGCAACCGGAGTAGTTCTTATACTCGCGGCCGCCGTTGGCCAACATGTAATAGACCTGGTTCTCGAGCCCCTTGAAGCTGAGGATCGGTCCCTTCTCGTTCCCTTCACAGGTGTGGTTGTAAACCACGTCGAGAATCACTTCGATGCCGGCCTGGTGCAAGGCCTTGACCATCTCTTTGAATTCGCGGACCTGACCACCAGGCGTTTTGCTGGCGGCGTATCCACGGTGCGGCGCGAAGAAGGCCATGGAGTCGTAACCCCAATAGTTGCCTCGCGTCGGCGTTTTGCCCGTGACCATGTCCATGATCGGGAACTCGTGGATCGGCATCAGCTCGACCGCGGTCACCCCGAGGGACTTCAGGTACGGAATTTTTTCAATCACCCCCAGGTAGGTGCCTGGGTTCTTCACGTCGCTCGACTCGTGTGCCGTGAAACCTTTCACGTGCATTTCGTAGATGATCGACTCACTGAGGTCCCGCTTGAGATGGCGGTCCCCTTCCCAGTTGAAGCTTTCATCCACGACAACGCACTTGGGCGGACGGATGATACCGTCGTCCGATGGTTGGAACGTCCCGGCCAAAGCTTTGGCGTAAGGATCGATCAACCGTGCGCGACCGTCGAACAGCATACCTTCGTCAGGGTTGTACGGTCCTTCGGCTTGGAAGTGATAAAGCTGTCCAGCCGAGAGCCCTGGAATAAAAATACTCCAGATGTCTCCCCAACGATCGGTTTCGCGATCGAAGTCGATGATTTCGCTTGGCTCGCGATCGTCGACGTTTTTATAAAGTAGGAGTCGCATCGCCGTGGCGGAACGGCTGAATACAACAAACCGAACGCCGCGTTCGTGCAGGATTGCTCCATAAGGAAGCACGTGACTAAATTGCAGCTCCGGATGCGGATGAACCATAAGCATAGGCGACTATCCCGATCTAACCTCCAAAGGTCTCGATGAATGCGTGTGCTAGAACACTACCACCCATTTCGCAGAAGACCGGGTAAGACTCCCCTCCTAAATCCAAATTTTTGACTTCAATACGCGTGATGCATCATCTGGCGAAATAATAGCTTAGGGCTAAGGAGTAGGTCCTGCGGAGAGTTTGCCGGTTCAACCGAATGAACCCGGGATGTTCCTGCCTGAGGGACCAATCCTCGTGCCCTCACCAGGGAATGCCCTGGGTCGCCCGAGTCTGTTGCAATCGTCGGGCCATTGGGGGAGTGTGCGACGCGCCGCCTAGGAGCAAATTTCCCATTTCGCCGATTTTGCCGTTTCATTTTAATCATTCCGACCCCAGTAATAGAACCTGGGCCCCCCAAATACGTGCTAGGCCGATCGGCAGTGGTGCCTATTCCGTTGGCGAGCCCTCCCCCCGAAAGAATTTCCGCAATTTTCACGAAGTTGTCCTCCGTCAGCCATTCTGCGGTGCGTTGACAATATCGGCGGTGGGTTCGAAAATCGGGCTCTCTGGTCGCACACCCTTGCCCCCATAGAAATAACTAATGGCAAAAGCCACCTACAAAGATGCCGGCGTCGATTTAGACGTATACGCAGAATCGATGTCCCGACTGCCGCGATTGGTGAAACGAACCTTCTCGCCTCGGGTTATGCAGTTGGATGGCGGCTTTGCCGGGCTGTTCAAGCTTGACTTCGATAACGCCCTGTTCGCCCGCAAGTACGAAGACCCTGTTCTGATCTCTTGCACGGATGGTGTCGGTACCAAGATCAAGCTGGCGATCGATAGCGGCAAACACGACACCGTGGGGATCGACCTGGTCGCCATGTGCGTCAACGATGCCATCTGCTGCGGGGCCGAACCCCTCTTCTTTCTGGATTACGTTGCCATGGGCAAAGACGATCCAGAACTGCTCGAACAATTGGTCACCGGGATCACCAACGGCTGTATCGACAGCGACTGTGCGTTGATCGGTGGCGAAACAGCCATCATGCCCGACTTGTACAAAGTGGGGGACTACGACATGGCTGGCTTCTGTGTCGGGGTTGCCGACCGTAAGAATCTGATCGACGGCAAAGCGATTGCCGATGGCGACGTGGTGCTTGGTATCTCGTCCAGCGGCGTCCATTCCAATGGATTCAGCCTGGTCCGGAAAGTGGTCTTCGATATCGCCGGCCTCCAGTTGGACGACCATATCGAAGCCCTTGGTGGCACCGTGGGCGAAACCTTGCTGACGCCAACCAAGGTCTACGTTCGTCCGGTTCGCCAGGTCTTGGCGCACTATAAGATCAAGAATGTCGTGCATGGCATCGCCCACATCACGGGGGGTGGCCTGCAAGAGAACCTCGAGCGTATTCTGCCGAAGAATGTCGACGTCGAGATCAAAAAGGGAAGCTGGCCCCAGCTGCCAGTCTTCCCGTGGCTGCAGGAACTGGGCGAAATCGAAGACGCCGAAATGGGACGCGTCTTCAACATGGGTATCGGCCTGGTGGTGATCGTCAGCAGCTACTATGCGGCCAGCGTTCAAAAGATGCTGGACGAAGGTGGCTGCGATGTCTTCGAGATCGGCAAAGTCACCTCAGGCAGTGGCAAGGTCGAGATTGTCTAGCCCGGCCTCCAGGTCCCAAAGTCTTGGCTGGCCAGCCAACATAGTGGTCAGCACGTCGGGACAATCGCTTCCCACGGCAAACGCAGCAACGCGAGCCTGATAGCCCGGTTCGATCGTGCCGTAGCGTTCTTCCAGACCTAACGCGTACGCGGCATCCCGCGTAACCATCGTCAAGAGCTGCTCGGCCGGAATATCGGGGAACGTGTGATGGACGTGCTGAACTTCCGCCCACAGATTTAAATCAGGGCTCGATGCCCGCGAATCGGTCCCCAGCACGACGCGAATCCCCTGCCCTAACATCTCTTCGATTGGATGCTTCGGATGATGGAAATAAGCGTGCGTTCGCGGGCAATAGCAGACGGTCAGCTTATCGGGAAACTGCTGCAAGACCTCGTAACTCGCTTCCGCCAGATAATTGCCATGCACAATCAAGGCCCGATAGGCCGAGGTCAGATGCTGGATGTAATCCGAGACCTTCCGACCGCCTGGGAAGTCTTCCGCTTGGAACAGTCCCATGTTTTCGAGCATCACTCGAAATGGCCCGGTCCCTTTTTCGAGAAGCTCTAGCTCTTCCAGCGACTCGCCCAGGTGCATCGCCAGCGGCAACTGATGCTTTTGTGAAAGCTTCGCACACTGATCGACAATTTCCATCTGCACCGTGTACGGAGCATGGGGACTGATCCCTGGCGTCACCAACTTGCTGGACCAAGGATACCCTGCATGGGTCTCGGCCTGGACGATCCTTTCGGCCGCCCGTTCCGGATCGAGCCCGAGAACTTCCAGCATCGAGACCACGTGAACCTGGGATCGATCGTACGATGCTTCCAACAGCGGAAGCGTGGCGATCTCGCCCACGACACCCACGCCGAAACTTGCCGACTGCTGTAAGCCGTTGCGAATTGCATGAGCCCGTTCGACCGCCAGATCTTCGCCAAAACCCTGACGATAACGAACCACTTCCGTAATCCACTGCGGAAAAGGCATCGCTTCGGTACCGAGCGGAGCTTCAAGATTGCTGAACTCGAGATGGGTGTGGGCATTTACCAGCGCCGGCATAATCGCCCACGAACGCAGGTCGACCGCATCGGGCCAGATTCCATTTTCTTCGATCGCGACGATCCTGCCATCTTCGACGGAAACCGTGGCGTCTTGGATGGGCGCTCCACTGATGGTGAATAGCCAGCCGACACGATACCTGCGAATCATGGTTGAATCTCCCTACTGCTTTGACGAGCCAGTTCCTGCCAGGCTTCGTTTTCTAACCATGCCGATGACAATGGTGCCACGACATCGACCTGTTCTTCAACCATCGGGTGCCGGAATTGCAGCCGCCGAGCGTGCAAGGCAATATGCTGCTGCCGCGGATCTTCGACGATCGGGCCAAAGGCCTGCTGAGCACCATACAGCGAATCGCCGAGAATGGGAAACTGCCGGGAAGCACATTGCAGGCGGATTTGATGGTATCGACCGGTTCCCAGCTCGATCTCCAGCAGGGAATGCGTCGAAGTCCGCGCTAGCACCTCGAACGAAAGCTCCGCCGGCCGGGCATCGTCGCTGCCAGCCGCGACCACTTCGCCTTGGGCGACATCGGGGATCTTACGAACGTGATCGGTCCACTCCCCCGAATCTTCCGGCACGACACCTTCGACGATCGCCCAATATGTCTTTCGTACACTTCGCTCGCGAAATTGGGCCGAGAGTCGCTGGGCTGCCCGCACATTGCGGCAAAACACAATCGCTCCCGAAACGGGGCGATCAAGCCGATGGATGATCGCCAGGTAGATTTTGCCGGTCTTACCGTCACGCCGCTTGCAGAACTCGCGCACCTGAAGTTCCAGGTTGTCGATTCCGGGGGGCGCTTGCGTGAGCAACCCGGCCTGCTTCAGCACGCAGATGCAGGGACCTTTTTCGTATAAGACTTCAAATGGTGGCGTCACAGGCGAGTTCATGCCCGCCATTATATCGCGCGACGATTCTTCGATTAGGGATGGTCCGCACGGCTCCCCTTGCCAAGAAACAGAAAACGCCAGGCGACATGCACCTGGCGTTCTCTGATTTGAAATGGGCAAGTCGGCTTAGACTTTGCCTTCCGCTGGAACTTCGAAGCCCTTGCGGTAGTTGCGAGTCAGATAACCGTCGGCTTCCTTGTTGTCGACGAAGGTTTCGGTCTTCGGATCGAATGGCAGCATCGGGCCGAGCGTGACACCTTCTTTCACGATGTCGACACCGTTGTCGCGGAGGTGATCCTGGACACGTTCCATGGTCGCACGAACGTTTTCGGTCGTCTTGATGTCTTCCATCCGTTCCAGGCATTCTTCTGGAGAAACCTGTTCACCCATCTGGTACGAGATGAGCCCGGTATGGCACAGAGCACTCGAGAGGTGACCTTCCAGGATGTCGCCGTTGAGGTGGTCAACGTCGCGGCTACGAACGGCTTCCACGAAGTTGTTGTAGTGGTTCTGGTCGCCACCACCGTTGAAGTCGCGGATCTTGTTGCCATCTTTGTCGAAGGCCGAACCGGAGTGGTAGGTGGTCATGACAACATAGCCATCGGTACCTTCAAAGATCACGCCGATCTTCGAGCCCTTGTAGCTGACCGAGCTTTCCTTCAACTTCTTGTCGTAGACCAGGCCACGCACTTCGAAGACCAGCGACTTGTCGCCGTAGTCGTGAACGACGACCTGGGTGTTGGGCGTGGTGCCGGCATCTTCGTAACCGAAGCGACCGCCGTAGCTGATCACCGCCTTGCTCAGTTCGTTGACGTTCAAGCCCCAGCGAGCCAGGTCCATCTGATGGATACCTTGGTTGCCCAAGTCACCGTTGCCGAAAGGCATCTGCCAATGCCAGTCGTAGTGGAACTGAGGACGGGTTACTTCCTGCATCTGTGCTGGGCCAAGCCACAGGCTGTAGTCCACGGTCTTTGGCGGCTGATAAACGCCCTTCGGACCGATGCTCTTACGAGGCTTGTAGCACAGACCACGAGCAACCTTCACGTCGCCGATCTTGCCGCTGTGAACGAACTCGATCGCTTCGATCATGCCGGGGTTCGAGCGGCTTTGGGTACCGGCCTGGCAGATACGGTTGTACTTGCGTGCCGCTTCGACAGCGCGACGGCCTTCGCTGACGTTGTGACTGACTGGCTTTTCGACGTAGACGTCTTTGCCGGCCTGCAATGCCCAAATGGCCTGGAGCGAGTGCTGATGGTTTGGGGTCGCGATGCTGACGATATCGACCGATGGGTCATCCAGTACGCGGCGAAGGTCGGTCTCAAACTTTGGCTTGTGACCATCCTGACGCTTGGCGACACCTTCGACTTTGCTTTCGTGGAACTTCGAGTCGACATCGCACAGGTGGGTAATGATCACGTCGTCGCGATTGGTGAAGCCACCGATGTGGGCGTTACCGCGGCCATTCAAACCGATCACCGCAACATGCAGCTTTTCGTTGGGGCTTTTGCTTTGCTTTTCTTCTGCGGCCAGCAGCGAAGTCGGAGCCGCGAAAGCAGCGGCCGCGGCGGCGGCAAACATGGAATCTTCCAGGAACTCGCGGCGAGACTTGCGAATCGTCATGGCGGTAGCCTTTTTGATGAAATTGATTTGACGGGCTTGATGGCAGGTAGGTAGTGCCCAGGCTGGAATCCAACGATAGGAGCATGACGGGGGTCGAGCTCGCAGAATCGCCCCCAAACAGGGAGTCACTGAGCAATAATAAGAATAACTGTTCTTATAGCTTCTGACAACTATTTCGGGCTCGAACCTGCACGGCAAAATTGCCACCCACAAGGTCGCCATCAAGGGAGAGGCGGTTTGGAAAACAGGGCCCCAGTTAGAGTCTGCGGCAGACAACGTTTCCGCCCAGATTTTCCGAGCCAGGCCACGTTTTTGACCAATCAAAACAAGGGCAAGTTTTTGACTAATCAAACATAGCCAAACTTCGCCACGGCCCAGTCCGCCAGAGATGGACAGAGCCGATCGAGCAGAACCATCGCGAAACCCGTTTTACTGGGGATGATTTCGTGCCGACCCAGGCGAATCGCTCGCAGGGCCGCGATGGCCACACTGTGGGGCGTTCGGACGAACTTTCCTTGGGCCGGAACCCTGCCCCGCTTCTCGATCACCGCGGCGGCAAACTCGCTGCTGGTGGTGCTGGGGCTGACCAAAATCACATCTATTCCCTTACTCGACACTTCCGCCCGTAGGGCATCACTGAAACCATGCAACGCGAACTTGCTAGCACAGTATTCGCTCTTCCCAGGGACCGCTCGATGCGCCAGAACCGACGAGATATTACAGACCGCCGACGTGGTCCCTTTTTCCAGAATCGGGAGCATCAAACGGGTCAATTCGACCGGGGCGAAGAAGTTGACTTCCATCAGCGTTCGCAGCCGCTCGGGCGTAGCATCTTCAAAGCTTCCATACGCCCCGACGCCCGCATTATTGACCAGCACATCGAGCCCTCGAAAGTCGCTTTCCGCTCGCTCAACCAGATGCTGCCGATGGGCTGGATCGGTTACGTCGCCGACAACATAGCGAGCATCACAACCCTTGGCATGCAGCACACCAAGAAGCTCTTCCAGACGGTCTTCGCGGCGGGCTGTTAGCAGCAGCTTTGCCCCTGCCTCGGCCGCCAGAATTGCCATCGAACGGCCAATGCCTGAGGACGCCCCCGTGATGAGCATCCGCAGGCCATCGAGTTTTCTCCGCATCAGGCCACATCCCCCACGGCGTCCGATTCCGCAGGATCGAAATCCTGAGCGTAGGGACGAATGACAACGCCGGGGTTTTGGTTTTCGATACGCCCCAAATGAGCCGTCGGAATCCGGCAATGCACGAAGAGCTTCTCGTTGCCATATCGCTTGGAAACGATCTCGCCATGGGTCGCACAATAGGCGACCAATTTGCCGTTCTCGACCGGGGCTTCGATCTCGACATCCGAGAACGATTTACTGAGCGCGTCACTCACGGCGATCGCCAGCTTATCGAGCCCTTCGCCCGAGTAGGCACTCACGGGAACCGCATGTGGGAACCTGGCCTGAAGCTGCTCTAACTGCCGAGAATCTTCGATCCGATCGATTTTATTCAGGACCAGCAGCGTATCTTTCTGTTCGATGCCGATTTCCTCGAGAACCTCGTAAACCGCAGCGATTTGCTGCTCGGCTTCCGGATTACTGGCATCGGCCACGTGCAGCAGCAAATCGGCCTGATTGGCTTCTTCCAGAGTCGCTTTAAACGAAGCAATCAAACGGTGAGGCAGGTCGCGAATAAACCCAACCGTATCACTCAACAGAACCGGTCCCCAGTGTGGCAATCGCCAACGTCGAGTCCGAGTATCGAGCGTGGCGAAAAGCATGTCAGCCGACAGCACCTGGGCGTCGGTCAACTTGTTCATCAGCGTGCTTTTTCCGGCGTTGGTATAGCCCACCAGACTGATGGTCATCGACTCTTTACGGGCGGCCACCTGGCGTTCGCGACGCTTGGCGACTTTCTCCAGGTCGTCCTTCAAATCGCGGATCCGCTTTTCGACCAATCGGCGGTCAACTTCCAGCTGCTTTTCACCAGGACCACGCATACCCACGCCCATCTTGATACGGTCCAAGTGAGACCACATCCGCTTGAGGCGTGGAAGCGAATATTCCAGCTGCGCCAGCTCGACCGCCAGACGCGATTCGAGGGTCTGAGCATGGGTGGCGAAGATATCCAGAATCAACTCAGTCCGGTCGATCACCTTCCGTTCGGTTTCGCGTTCCAGATTACGCGTTTGACCAGGCGAAAGCTCGTTATCGAAGATGATCACATCGGCCGACGAGGCATCAGCGCACAGCTTCAATTCTTCGATCTTTCCTTTTCCCAGGTAGGTCCCCGGATCAGGCCTTTCACGTCGCTGAGTTAACTTGCCCACCACGGTCGTTCCAGCGGTGGTCGCCAGCCCATCCAATTCGTCGAGGGGGTCGTTTGGATACTCGACACCAGGGTCCAAAAGCTTAACTAGAATGGCGTTTTCTTGAGCGACGCTCTGTTTGCGATCTCGTTCTGTCACAAGCGGTGCCTGCTATTCCTTTCTATTGACCTGCGTCTGGTTCCAACGAACCATTCGCGAGAGCCACTTTGAGACTGCTGAAACCGGGTCAGCAACTTCCATTTCAATTTTAACCCGCTCAGGCCATACAGCGAAGGTGCAATCACACCCCCTGTGGGTAAGAATTTATGGCCTGGGTGCCCAATTTTTCCCCCGAAATAGCCCCGGGAATAGCGGCAGGATAATCCGTCTTCTAAACTAAACTGGAGACGAAACCTCGCGAAAAGTTCGCTAATCTCACGTAATTACCTACCAAGGAACACCCAATGCCCATGCAACTTGGCCGTCGCCAGTTTCTTCATTCGATGGCTGCCGCTGGCGCCAGCCTGTCCCTAGGCTCATCGCTTTTGGCTGCTGAATCGGAAAAGAAGGCCCCCTTCAAAATCTCGCTAGCCCAGTGGTCACTGCACCGTACCATCCGCAGCGGCAAGCTCGACAACCTCGATTTCGCCAAGACCGCCAAAGAACAGTGCGGAATTGAGGCCATCGAGTATGTGAATCAGTTCTTCAAAGATAAGGCCAAGGACGAAAAGTACCTGGCTGAAATGAACATGCGAGCCAACGACCTGGGCGTGAAGCAGCTGTTGATCATGGTCGACGGCGAAGGCGCCCTGGGCGATGCCGACGACGCGAAGCGCAAGAAAGCAGTCGAAAACCACTATAAATGGGCCGAAGCCGCCAAAACCCTGGGTGGCCACTCGATCCGCGTGAATGCCCAGAGCAGCGGTAGCTACGAAGAACAGATCAAGCGAGCCGCCGATGGCCTGGCTCAATTGAGCGAGTTCGCGAAGGGCCTGGGCCTGAACGTGATCGTCGAAAACCATGGCGGCCTTTCGTCCAACGGCGCCTGGCTAGCCGAAGTGATGAAGACCGTCGACATGGAAAACTGCGGCACGCTGCCAGACTTCGGCAACTTCCGTGTCAGCAAAGACGAAATGTACGATCGCTATAAGGGTGTCAACGAACTGATGCCATACGCCAAGGCGGTCAGTGCCAAGTCGCACAACTTCAACGCCGAAGGCCTGGAAACCAACACCGACTACTTCAAGATGATGGACATCGTCGTGAACAAGCATGGCTATCACGGCTATGTCGGTGTCGAATGGGAAGGTGGCAGTCCGGATGAGATCGAAGGGATCATCCTGACCCGCAAGCTGCTGGAACGTTGCGCCGAAAAGCTATCGGCCTAGTGCCAGCATTGCCTGGACACCCAGGCGAACTCACACAACCCGACGAACCCGAAACCCCGGTGCTATCACGCTCCGGGGTTTCTTTATGCGCATTTCCCCCGGAAAACTGCTATCAGAGCAACTATTTGGAACTATTTTCGGAAAAATGAAGGGCCCTTGGACAAACATCTTCCCTCATGCGACTTTCGGCCGTGCACAACTTTTAAGCAGAGACACCCCTGCCCAAAAAAGTCGCTCGACTGCAAGCAGATTGCGCATGCATTGCTGATACGCGTAAGTGCTTGCATTGCAGTCACTTCTACGCTGCTCTTGACTCGAAACACAGGATTCTGGCATACCGTTACACATCGCATGTCACACCAAGGCATGACGGTGCAAAAAGTCCTCAGTCGTTTCCAGGAAGGAGCCTCGCTAATGTCGCAGTTCAACCCAGGCACTAACTCGTACCCGCAGCCACAGCCAGCACCGCGACCGGTTTATCCGAACACCACGTTCCCGCCGCAGCAGCACAGCCAGCCGCAGTACCACGCTCCGCAGCCAGCAGCTACCGAAGGCATTTACGCGACCTCGCGTCCGACCTTCACTGGTTCGCCGCAAGCACCGGTTCAGCCAGCTGCCCCTGCCGGCCCGGCCATGAACGTTGCCCCAACTGCCACCTTCGACGAAAAGAAGGGTGAAGCCCTCCGTATCGCTCGCGATTTCTTCCGTGGCGTTCCGGATTGGGTTACCTACTTCCGTGAAATCCTGGGCGTGGAAGGCATCGTGCATCGCCTCTTCCCACAGCCAGAAGAATTCACCAAGTTCGAGCAGTCGGAAGAGTACGGCGAAATCCAGCTGATGATCGTCAAGCTGCGTGAACGCACCAACACTCAGAACGAATCGAAAGAACCTACCCGGGTTATCACCGTTCGTCTGCCGAAGAGCCTGCACGAATCGCTGCGTGTCGAAGCCCACTCGCGTCGCACCAGCATGAACAAGCTTTGCATCTCGAAACTGCTGCAGGTCATCGACGATTCGATGATCCCGAACGACTAAGGATCCGAGCCGCCCAGGGACGCCGCCACGTGCGATGGTCGATCCCGGCTCGATTCGAGAAACACAGAAGACCGGACCAATCAGGCTCCAAGCACCACGCGGAACCAACACCCCATCCGGCAACCTTCGCGCTTCCACGCGCGACCCGCTAGCGATCCGTTCGCTGGTCAGGTCGCCGCGCACTTGAATTCGATTGCGGCTGAGGACGAAAAGGGTCTGGCAGCATCGCCCAGCGATCTGCCGGCCCTTTTTTCGTTTCTTGCTGGCAATTGTTCCCCAAAAATTGGTTTGGCGGCGAAGGAATTCGTTATTACAACTGAAAAGAGTGCGATCCAGTTCCTTTCAACATGGCGTTCCAAGAGAGAATGAGCAGCGAAGATACCGTTGTCGCCACCCCAGAATCGATCGTCGAGAACAAACCTCGACGCCAGCCCCCCTATGGCGTGATTCTGCATAACGATCACATCAACACGATCGAGTTCGTGGTCGAGACCCTCCGAAAGGTATTCGGATACGATCTCGAAAAGTGCTTTCTGCTGACCCTTGAAGCCCACGACCACGGCCGCAGCCTGGTCTGGTGCGGAACACTGGAAGGCGCCGAGCTGAAGCGTGAACTGATCCTTTCGCGCGGTGCCGATCCGGAAATGAAGGGCCGCGGCGCCCTTCCGCTGAAGGTCACCCTGGAAGAAATGCCGCAATAGCGCCCCTGACTTGGCGGTCCCCCGTTTGCGAAAATGGACGTCTTACCGATAATTTGCGGTATGAATACGACCACTGCTCTGCCCGACGCCGGGCCCGTTCTGAACATTTCTTCGTACCTGTTCGCATCGCTGAGCGACTTGAAGCCGCTGCGCGACTCGCTTCGCCGGCTTTGTCGTCGCTTAGACCTGCGCGGAACGATTCTGCTGAGCACCGAAGGGATCAACCTCTTCGTCGCCGGACCGGCCGAGAGCATCGAGAAGTTGTTGGCCGCCCTCCGCAAAGTCCCCGGCCTGGAAAAGCTGGAAGCGAAAGAAAGCTTCACCAGCTACCAGCCATTCCGCCGTATGCTGGTGAAGATCAAGAAAGAGATCATCGCCTTCGGTATCGATGGCATCGAACCCGCCACGCGGACTGCTCCCAAGCTTCCGCCTCAGCAACTCAAGCAGTGGCTCGACGAAGGCAAGCCGCTGATGCTGTACGACGTCCGTAACGACTACGAAGTCAAAGTCGGGACGTTCACCAATGCGGTGCCGGCCGGGATCGATACCTTCCGTGATTTTCCGGAAGCGGTCGCTAATTTGCCAGAAGAGAGCAAACAAACTCCGGTCGTCATGTTCTGCACCGGTGGAATTCGCTGCGAGAAGGCTGGCCCCTTCATGCAGAAGGCAGGCTTCCAGGAAGTTTATCAACTGGAAGGTGGCATCCTGAAGTACTTTGAACTCGTCGGTGGCGATCACTACCAGGGAGATTGTTTCGTCTTCGATCAACGGGTCGCCGTCGATCCGCGATTGCAAGAGTCGGCTGTGGCTCAGTGCTTTGTCTGCCAGACACCGCTGACGACCGAAGAACAAAATTCGCCGTTGTATGTCCCTGGCGAGTCGTGCCCGCACTGCTTCAAGTCGGCTCAGGAAGCGATGACGTCCGTGATCGCCAAGCGACATGCAAAGCTGAAGGAAGTCACCTCGCCCCTGCCAGGCAGCATCCCTTACACCAACACGCGCCGCATTTACGTTTCGTCGGAACAAAAGGGTAAGACGATCTACGAAGTGATGGCCGAGAAAGTCCCGGCTGCCTCGCAAGGCTTTTGGGAAAAGATGGTCCGCGAGCGTTTGATGGTCGAGATCATCGAACACCAGGACGAACGCCTGGTCGAATACCGCGCCGTCGATCCAAACGCCCCCCTGGAAGCAGGCCAGCTCTTCGAACAACGCTACCCAGGCACCATCGAACCGGACGTCAGCACCGACATTCAGATTTTGTACGAAGACACCGGCCTGATTGTTGTCAGCAAGCCGGCCCCACTGCCCATGCATCCATGTGGTCGGTTCAATAAGAACTCGCTGGTCAACTTCCTCGAACGGGTCTATCACCCTCAGAAGCTTCGCATCGCGCATCGCCTCGATGCCAACACGACCGGCGTGGCCGTGTTGTCGCGAACCAGCGCTGTCGCGCGTCAGGTTCAGCCGCAGTTCGAGCAAGGCAAAGTCGAGAAGCGTTATCTCGCTCTGGTCCATGGCCATCCGACCGAAAACGAATTCATCTGCGAAGAACCGATTGGCACTTCGCGTGTCACCGGTGGTGGTCGCCGCGTGGAAGAAGGTGGCCAGCCAGCCCGAACCGATTTCATCGTTCGCGAGCGATTCGATAACGGCACCGCTCTGATGGAAGTTTCGCCGAAGACAGGTCGCACGAATCAAATTCGTTTGCACCTGTGGCATCTCGGCTTCCCGATCGTCGGGGATCCGATGTACCAGCAAAACAACGTCATGCAGCAGAAGCAGACGCTAGGCGTGGAAGAACCGCCGATGTGTTTGCATGCGTGGGAAGTTCGCTTCCGTCATCCGCAGACAACCGAGATGGTTACGTTCCAGGCCCCCGCACCGAGCTGGGCCGAAGGCGTTTCAGCAGAATAGCGTCTTCGTCCGTCGATCACGTACTAAGTCGACGGGCTACCATCTTCACGCTTCGGGGCCGACGCTCGGTAGGTCCCTTGATGGCTGAGTGCCATTTGGCGACGCTCTTCCACGGAAAGTTCCGCGGGCATGCGAGCAATAACGCCGACAATGACCACGGCGCCCAGGGCGGCAATGGCAACCAGAAACGGGTTGTAGCCCGCCTCGCCTGGCATATCACTCACCCACCACACCAGCCCGTTGAGCCAAGGATGCTCTTCCATGGTCTCGGCCGTGATCACACCGTGGGCGAACACCAGGCTGTTATGCACCATGTGGAAAGCGATCGCCGGGAACAAGCTTCGGCACTGAACAGCAACAAAGCCGATCATCAGGCCAAAGATCGCGGCAGGGATCGACTGCTGCAAAATGCCATGCAACATTCCAAAGAAGATCGCCGAGATCGAAATGGCGGCCCATTTATGACCGAGGTGCCGCATGCCTGACAGAATAAACCCGCGGCAGGCAAACTCTTCGCAGATCGCCGGCAAGACTGCAAACATTGCGAAGATCGCCCAGATCGGCAGATCGGCCGTGCCCCCCAGCATACTCGCCAAACGTTCCTGTAAATCTTGCGACATCGGAATCGATTTCTGAATCAGCATCCGCAGGTACAACGCGAACGGATGCAGACAAATGGCCAGAGCGATTGCCAATGGAATTCCCAGCAACGCCTGGCGATCGGCCAGCCGAAGCTGAAACGTCTTGGTCACACTGCGCGTGAAAATCAACGCGGCAACCACCACCGGCAACAAGATTAAACCGATCTGGTTGGTCAGCATATAGCGGACAAGCTGCGGAGCTTCGAGCTGCCCATCGCCATTCAACTCTGGCTGAATGTAGCCACTCAGGGCGTGCGGAAGGGCCAGCAACACAATTCCCATCACGAACGCTCCGGCCGGGGATGGCGTTGTCTGACGATCTCGCCAAACTTTTCGCAGCCAGGCTTTCAGATTGAAACGTTCGCTTTCGCGGAACAAAACCGACTCGTTATTGAATTGATCAATCGCCCAGCGAATCGCAATCCAGATACAGAATGCCGTCACCGCCAAGACCGGCACGAAATAGGTCGCGGCCCGGGCATAATCCCCTTCCATCAACGTTTTCAGCAGGAACGACATTCCGCTGACGGGAATCAACGACGTACCGAAGCTCAGCTCGGTATCCGGCAGCACCGGCAGCACCACCAACGGCAAGTTCAGCATCAACAGCGGCAGCAGGTAATATTGTCCTTCCTTGCTACTGCGAGCCATCGTCGCGATCGCCAATGCCAACGCACTGAAAAGAGCCGCCATCGGAATCAACGCAAGGAACAACCAGCCCAGCGACCAGATCGGAGGAGGACCGAAGTTCAACTTACCGGCCATCTCGCCACCGACTTGCCCCATCACGAACGTGGCAGTGAAACCCATGCTCATGAGATTCAAGACACTCGTCGCGATACTAAACGTCATAATCGCTAACAGCTTGCCTGCGACAATTTCGGATCGCAACGCAGGACTGGAAAGCAACGTCTCGAGCGTGCCTCGTTCTTTTTCACCGGCACATAAGTCGATCGCCGGGTAAAACGCCCCCGTCAACGCCCAGATCACCACAATGAACGGGAAGATCTTCGCCCACAGATACGACGACGTATCGAGCGGTTTGTCGGAAAGATCGAGCGTCCCGATACTGAACGGGTCGGTGATTTGCGAAGGAACGTCATTCGCTTCCAGGTTGAACTGAATGAGGTTCTCTCGCCATGAGTGCAAGATTTGCTTGAGCCGGTTCTCGGCCAGCTTCGATCGCTCGTCGGAAGACTTGGTAATCAGTTGCGGCGCTGGTAGCCCCTCGGCCGATTCTTCCTGATTGTTCCGGGCGTTCTGAAAACTCTCCATCCGCTCGCGAAAGCCGGGCGGGAAATAGATGATCGCATCCAGCTTCTCGGCCTCCAGCGTTTCGCGAGCCGTCTTCTCGACGACGGCCGCATCGACCGAAGCTTCAGAAACTTCAATATTAAACCGGCTGGTCACCCCAGCACTCTTCAGCAGTTCTTCCGCGAACTGGTAGGTGGTTGTTTCGGTGTCGTCGTCGTTTTTCTCGACCGACGATTCAAAGAGCTGCGGCGTGCTGGGAAGTTCGGTGAGGCCAATCACCCGCAAGCGAGTTGGATGGGCCTGGCGAAACTGCATGACATTCAGCACCATCAATCCCATCAAGGGATACAGCAGCACCGGCAAACCGACAACCGAGAACAACGTACGGCGATCCCGCGCCTGGTCGCGCAGTTCACGCTTCAAAATCAGTTTGACGTTGTCCCAGTTCATGCCCTGATCTCGCTGCCCTTAATTGGCGATTCCATCCGGCTCGCCAATCAAGTGGAAGAAAAGTTCTTCCAGGTCAGGCTGCCCGTACTGTGTACGAAGTTCGTCGATCGTACCTTCCGCCAGAATCTTCCCGCGATTCATGATGGCGACTTTGTCACACAGCTTCTCGACTTCCCGCATGATGTGCGACGAAAAGATGATGCACTTCCCTTGATCGCGAAGTTCGGCGATCAGTTGAACTAGTGCCCGAGCCACGAACACATCGAGGCCCAGCGTTGGTTCGTCGAAGATCAAAACCGGAGGATCATGCACCAAGGCACGCGCGATCGAAACCTTCTGCTTCATGCCGGTCGACATCTTCGCGCCGAGCACGTCACGGATTTCTCGCATGCCAAGCCGATGGAATAGCTCTTCCATTCGCTCGTGCAGTTCTTCGTCCGGCAGGCCGTAGAGTCGACCGAAGTACTCGACCATTTCCCAGGCCGTCATCCGGTCGTAAACCGCCGTGTTGGCCGACATAAATCCGATGCGATGCCGCACCATGGCTGGCTCGGTGGTAACGTCGTAACCGGAGATCTTCACCGTGCCAGAAGTGGGTTCGAGAACCGTGCTCAAGATTCGCAGCGCGGTGGTCTTCCCGGCACCGTTGGGACCGAGCAAGCCGAAGATTTCGCCCGGCATCGCGTAAAAGCTGATGTGATCCACTGCCGTGAATTTGCCGAGTTGCAGATCGTCGTACGATTTGACGAGATCACGAACGTGAATCATACGGCAGCCAGTGTCCGATGGCTAAAAAGGTTGCTGGGAACTTGAGTTCGTCGTTGCAGTGAATTCTATCTGACGACGGACAAGCGATGGCCTTGGGCAGGCAGTTCGCGTCACAGTTCGCCATATCCGAAGTGGCATGGCGCGGTTGTAACGATTTTCAGCAGGACCCCACGACGAACTAGGGGTCGTCGAATTTCAGGTCGTCTTCGCTCAAAACCTTGAAATTGCGGGCCAGCAGGGTGTCCATCGCAATATCGGCGTTGTCGACCATCAAGGCGACTGCCGCTCGGTTGTTGGGCGTGTAGAGAAGCGGATAGGCCTGAACGATATTCACTTCCGATTGCAGCAGCGCGGTGCATACCCGCAGCAGTGGCTGCTTCTCGGCAGGAAGTTCCACACCGATCAAATCAGATTCAATCAGCGCGAGGCCTGCTCGCTCGAGGATTTCGCGTCCCCCTTCGGGATCGCTTAAAAGAAACCGAACGAAACAACATTCGGTCGCATCGTTAATCGAGAGAGCGACGATGCGAACATTGCTCCCCTCGAACCGTCGCACGATTTCGAGCAATTGCCCGACGCGGTTTTCCAAAAAGACCGTGAACTGGCGCAGCGATGGATAGTCGCGGCCACGCATCGTGCTGAAGTTCGTACCGGAGCCGGCTCCCGTACTCATAGAGCCCCAATCATGCTAAAACGAAACTGGCGGATAACATTCGCAACTATAAAACAGCCCTAGGGTTCGGTCAATCATCGCCCCAATTGGTGGGAAGCGCTCGCCAACGCGGGCCGATCACAGATCAAACCCAATATCGGCCACTGCCAGGTCCCCAAGGACGAGAAGATGCTGACGGAACATACCATTGAGGTCCGCGTTCGCTATCAGGAAACGGACGCCCAAGGCCGAGTTCATCACGCCAACTATATAACCTATTTCGAGTTGGCACGAACAGAAATGCTGCGAGCCGGCGGATTTAATTACAAACGGATGGAAGCAGAAGGCCTGCTGCTGGTCGTCCGTGATGTCGAAGTCCGCTACCACCTGCCTGCCGAATTCGACGATTTGCTGCTGGTGACGGTCAAAACCCTCAAAGCGAAGGGTGCCCGGATCGAGCTCGTTTACGAGATTCGCCGTGACGACGAGTTGGTGGTCGAAGGGCGGACGATCCTGGCTTGTATCTCTCGCGAGGGGAAGCCAACTCGAATCCCAGAAGTACTACGCGTCGATTAGTCGCTCGCCGACGATCTGCATGATCTGCGAGGCGACCTCACCCTTCGAGCCGTCGATGGTCGCGACCACGCTGCCATCTTTGGCCAGCACTTCGACGTGGTTTTCTTCGCTGTTCATCGCCTCGGGGCCGTTCAAAACCATCAGATCGCAGCTTTTCTTTTCGAGCTTCACAAGCGCTCGGAAGCGGCGATCTTCGGTTTCCAGGGCGAACCCGACGACCCAGCGGTCTTTCTTTTCAGCCCCCAGCGTCGCCACGATGTCGGGCGTTTCGATCAGCTGCAGGACGAGTGGCTGGCCGGTTTTGGCGATCTTCTGGTCCTGAACGAACTCCGGCCGATAGTCGCACGGAGCGGCCACGCCGATCAAACCATCGCACTGAGCGAACTGCTCGCGAGCCGCCGCCAGCATCTCGTCGGTGGTATTGACCCATACCACGGTGGCCTGCTCTGGATAGGTCACGGTGACCGGGCCCGAGACGATGATTACTTCGTGACCGGCAGCCACGGCGGCTTCGGCCAGGCTACACCCCATCCGCCCGCTCGAGGCGTTGGTCAGGTAACGAACCGGATCGATGTACTGTCGGGTTGGTCCCGAGGTCAGAAGAATGCGGGCCATAGATCACAAGGCAAGGTTGGGGGCATGAAGCAAACCCCATCTATCCTACTGCGAACGGCGGCGGGTGCTACCAGGGCATGCTGGCAAACCATGGGTTGAATTCACCTTGACCCATCTACGGGGGCTTCGTAATGTTGCCGCGCTTCAGATTTTGCCCCACCTGTGCGCTGCCGTTTCGTCGGTTTCGCACGAGAAATCTTGGCTCTCGATCCTTATCGGCAAAGGACACCACCCATGGCGAAAACGCTGGCTTTCTGCCTGATCGTGACGATTGTGGCATGGACCACCAGTCCGGATTTCGCCCTGGGCCAAGGATTGCTGTCGGCTGCCTCGAGCGAGAGCCGAGCTGACGACCCTGATCCGCCGAAACCCCAAAAGAAGAAAAAACACCATCATTACGATGATGATTGCGACGACGACGATTCGTTCGGCGACGTCCTGGCCGAGGCCGCATTCGCTGCCATCCTTGGCTCGATGTTCCCGAAACGAACGACGACCACGGTCTATACGACCGAGTCCGGGCCGACCGTCAGCCGAGAGATCATCGCACTGCCGGGCTACTTTTCCGATTACCCCTACCAGCACGAGTTTGGCTACATGCTGATGGGCGACGAGTGGTACGGCATTGGAAAGACATCCTCGATTCGCGCCTCGGTCGAACATGGCAACGACTTCCAAGACCTGACGCGGATCGGCACGAAGCTGCTGGTCGAAGGGACCTCGAAATGGGGCCTCGATATGCAGTGGGACGAATACTTCGAGAACCTATCGACCGGTGGCACCGATCAACTGTCGATGGGCGATATCAACCTGATGTACCGGTTTGGTCAGGGGTATCACAACCAGCTCCGTTTCGGGCTGGGTGCCAATTACCTGCACGACCGACACGGCTCCGAATACGGGCTCAACTTTACCGGCGGATACGATGCCTACCTGGGCAAGCCTTGGATCTGGTCGACCGAATTCGATCTGGGCAAAGTAGGTTCGGCTGACCTGTTTCGCTTTCGGACCACCCTTGGTCTGCAATGGAAACGGGCGGAAGTGTTCGCGGGGTATCAATACACCAACTTGGAGGGCATCGAATTGGATGGATTCCTTTCGGGCCTGAGAATTTGGTTTTAACCAGTTTTCCCGGGTGGAAATCACTCGGTTACCACGGCATGATGGGTCGTGTGAAACTGGTTCAATTGTGACGAATAAATCGACTGAGTGGACTTCCATGCGTCATATCGCGTTCGCCTTGATGACTATCCTTTTCGCCAGCCCAGCCTGGTGTGCCGACATCTTCGTGGACAATATCAGCGGAGATGATCGCAACACCGGCAGCGCTGCTGCGCTCAAGGAAGGAAGCACCGGCCCCATCTTCACGATCGCCAAAGCCTTGCGAATTGCCCGTAAAGGGGATCGCATTGTTTTGAAGAATACCGGCGTTCCGTATCGCGAATCGATCACGCTGCAAGGTGCCAACAACAGCGGCCTGCAGTATCTCCCCTTCATTATTGAAGGCAACGGCGCGGTTCTCGATGGCCGTGCGAACATTCCACTCGACGGCTGGAAGCATGCGACCGGCGACATCTATTGCTTCGCCCCAACCTACAAGTCGTACCAGCAGCTTTACATCGAAGACCGTCCGGCCGAACGTGCCCAGATTGATAACGTGGCGGATATCATCAAGCTGCAGCCTCTGCAGTGGAGCCTGGTCGATGGCATGATCTTCTTCCGTGCGGAAAAGGATCACGGCCCTGGTAGCTACAACCTGACCTATTCGGCCCAACGTACCGGCATCACGCTTTACGAAGTGCGGCACGTGAAGATCGTCGATCTGACCGTCCAAGGCTTTCAGCTTGATGGCATCAACGTCCACAGCAACTGCTACCACACCGACCTGATCGCGGTCACGTCGCGTGGTAACGGCCGCAGTGGTGTTTCGGTGGGTGGTGCCTCGCGGGCGACGATTTCCAAGTCGCTTCTGGGTGACAACGGAACCGTGCAGCTCCGTGGCGAAGGATTCTCGAAGACGACTGTCATCGATTGCACGCTTCTTGATAACACCGCACCAGCGACTTTCCAGAAAGACGCCAAGATCGAAATCGACGGCAAGCCAATTAGCGAGCCTCAGGCTCCTCAGACGGCTCGAACTCCTCGCCCGCTGTCTCAGCCAG
The DNA here is from genome assembly GCF_040718835.1 of Bremerella sp. JC817. Taxonomy (NCBI): domain Bacteria; kingdom Pseudomonadati; phylum Planctomycetota; class Planctomycetia; order Pirellulales; family Pirellulaceae; genus Bremerella; species Bremerella sp. JC817. The sequence goes on from NZ_JBFEFG010000281.1 coordinate 889,816, forward strand.
GTGCTCCAGGTTCTCCTCTTCAGCGGTAGCCTCTGCCATCGACCGATCGACCGAAGCACGATTGGTCCAATAGAACACGGCTCCGATAAATGCCAGGCCGATCGTCAAGGCGCGAAAGCCAAGTGCCACGGTAATCGCACTGGCCTTCGACATCTCTTCTTCCGGAACGGTCACGTACAACTCGGTGATCGCTAGTTCCAACGTTCCCATCCCGCCAGGGGAAAGAGGAATCGCCGCGAACACCATCGCCAGCGGCGTGATCACCATCATTTCGAGCAGCGTCGGATGGTGCTCAAACAAGCCTGAAGCCAGAAAGTAAGCCGCGACCGAAAACAGGGAATGCACTCCCAGGCTCAAGACTGCGATCACCACGAGATAGCGCGGATAGCGACGATACATGCGGACCGAAGCAAAGATCCGTTTGAAGATATGCCCGAGCTTCGGAATCCCTTCCAGAAAGTCGCGCAGCGATCCCTTCGCAAAACCCGGCAGAAGTGCCAATGACATCCCAAACAATCCGGCGATCGATACCGAATGGACGACGTAGGCCATCGTGCGAATGGCAGGCTTGGCGGTTTCCAGATCGATGGTTGACGCAGCGGCCGACGTCACCACGAACAACGCGTACAGCCCGATCAACCGATCCATGATGATTGTCGAAACTGCTTCGGGACGTTTCTCGGGATTGTCTTTCGCCAGCATGTACCCTTTAAACAGGTCGCCCCCCACGCCGCCGAGCCCGACGAAGTTCAACAGATAGCCCAGGAAACCAAGCCGGAACGCATCTTTCAAATGGAAAGGAATGCCGACCGAGATCACCAGCAGATACCAACGAATGAACGTGAGCGATAACGCACTCAACGCAAAGCCGAAAGCGAGCGCCACCATTCCCCAGCGTGTTCGTGAACTGAAAATCTGGCGAACCGCTTCGACGTTTTCAGGGTCCCTAGCAATAGTCCAAATCAAATAGACCAGAATGGCCGCCGGCACGAGGATCCGCAGAAGAGTCAACAGATGCTTTTTCACGCGTTTCCTTAGAAGCTTAAAGGTGAGGGTCGCCCCCTTAGCGATACTGATGCCCGCACGTAATCGGGCGGAAATCGTAGGTGTAGTGTAACTTAGTAAAAAGTTCCGCGACCAGTCATTGACACCCTTGGCGGGGATTGGTAATTTTAACCCTTTACTTGACGGCCTCTGAGGCCGATAAGGTAAACTAAAGGTTGTTGCGGGATGCAAAAGCCCCAAAACAACGACCCAGTACGGGGGATTAGCTCAGCTGGGAGAGCGCTTGCATGGCATGCAAGAGGTCATCGGTTCGATCCCGTTATCCTCCACTTCAAAAAGCCGCAGACCAATTTGCTTTGCGGCTTTTTTTATGCGCTGTTGCAAGGACACCGCTACTTATCAGCGCATGAAAAAGCCCGCCTGGCAATTCGCCGGACGGGCTTTGAATGATCGGGATCGGTAAGGCGACTAAGGTTTTCCCAGTGCCGAGTCGGTCAGCTTCTTCACCTTCGGACGACGCTGCTTGATCACCTTTTCTGGGATCATGCCGCGCATCGCGTCGAGCTTGCCGAAGCAGAGCAGACGGTCTCCCGGTTCGAGGGTTCGCTTAAGGCGTGGGTTCGGAATCACCGAGGTCCCGCGGTAAAGCGTCAGCACGTTGATATCGAGATCGGGCAGCCCCGATTCGTCGATCGTCTTGCCGCAGTATTCCGATCCTTCCGGGATACGCAGTTCGGTCACGCCGTAGCCTCGGCTAACCGTCAGACGCTGACGGATGTCGATTTCAGGGAAGTCGACCTGAGCAGCGATGTAGTCGACGATCGCACCAGCGATATCGAGCTTGGTACAGCGTTCGATCCCTTCCAGGCCAGGGGAAGAATTCACTTCCATGACCTGCGGCCCGCTTTCGCTTTCCAGCATATCGACACCAGCAACGCGAAGTCCCATGATCTGGGCGGCGCGGACGGCCGTTTCTCGGTAGCGTTCGTCCAGTTCGACAGGCTCCGTCGTGCCCCCGCGATGAACGTTGCTGCGGAACTCGGTTCCTTGGGCAACGCGGCGCATCGCAGCGACGACCTGATCGCCGACGACGAAGGCTCGCACGTCACGGCCACGGCTCTCGGAGACAAACTTCTGCACCAGCACGTTCTGACGGGTGCTGTGCAGGGTTTCGATGATCGCTTCGGCAATCTTGACCGAATCGGCCAGGATGACACCAACCCCCTGGGTTCCTTCAATGAGCTTGATTACGACCGGTGCCCCACCCACGCGTTCGATTGCCGGCAGAATATCGGCTCGATCGCGAACGAATGTCGTTTGCGGGATGCCAATATGATGGCGACTGAGGATTTGCAGGCTGCGCAGCTTGTCACGCGAGTTGGTGATGCCCGACGAACTGTTGGCCGGGAAGACATCCATTTGCTCGAACTGCCGCACCACGGCCGTACCGAAGTAGGTAATCGACGCGCCGATCCGGGGGAGCACAGCGTCGTACGGGCTGAGTTGCTTCGACCGAAAGTAAAGGTCGGGCTCACCCTTCTCGAGATCGATCGCGAACTTGAGCGTGTTAAGCACTTTGACTTCGTGCCCACGCTCGACCGCGGCGTCGCGTAAGCGACGAGTGCTGTAGCAATACCGATTGCAGGAAAGAATTCCTAACTTCATTACGTCGCGTTTCCATCTCGACAGGGATTTATTAAGACACCGCGGCGAGGCGGCCAGACGCGAGGGAGCGGTCTCCCCTTTTGCGTCATCGTAAAGACATTTTGACGTGAGGCAACCGAATTGCTAGGTGGCATCCTGCTGCGGCTGGGCGGACGTCGTTTTTCCAGGTAAGACCTTGGGTTTACGGGCGATCTTCAATCGCTTAGGGACGCCCGAGAGGAACGAAGCCCCAGAGTCGACCAGCAATCGGCCTCGAATCGCTTCACGCCCCAGCAGCATCCGGAAGCCCATGGCGTCGCGATTGGCGAGAGTTATCTCAATTTGCCAGATTCCGCCCAAGATATCGACATTCGTCAATATAACTGGACGCTTGGTGACCTGACCGTTCGAACTGCGGACCTTGCGGAACTCAAGGACCGGTGCCTCGGCAACGATTGGGCCAGAAGAACTGCGTTGACGAGGATGGACTTTGAAACGGACCCAATCCTGACCATCCCGCTGCTCGTATTTCAGGTCGTACGCATGCAGCGAAGAAGACCGGGCCCCGGTGTCAATCTTCGCCTTGATCTTGGCGATCCCCAACTGGGGAAGCTGAACCCATTCGCGCCAGCCGATAATCGGCAGCTTAACCGGATGTGCTTTCGAGGCCATGCCTGACTCGTGGTAGTGATCTCTAGTTTGTGAAACAAGAGGAGCACATCGCGCCACCTCAACCGAGCCTGGATTGTAGGCGACTTGCAGGCCTAATAGTAGTCGGGTTCGTTCCAGGGACGAACGGTTCCGACACCAATGCGATACCGCATTAAGACCGACTGCGTATCCTGCAGCGTGTTCCGCTTCACGGTCCGACGCAGATACTGGCAGTACAAATCCCATGTCACATTCTTGGCCATCGACTCGAAGTCGGCAAAGAGATTTTTGGCATCTTCGTCCAGCGTGAAGATCCCTGGCGCGTTCTCTCGGGCAGCATTCTGAAAGCGGGCTGATTCGCAAGGATGCGAGTCAAACAAACCGCTCCGCCCGGAGGTGGTTTCTTTTTGAATCTGTTCGATGATCGCATCCGACATGCTGGCGATGTGGTGACGAACCAGCAGTGCGACATCGTCGATCAGGATGTCACGTTCGGCCAACTGCGAGATCTGCGACTGGGCGTGCAGCCAGGCATATCCGGCCAATTGAATTCGCCAACTAGTCCTGGCAAACTCGTCGCTGCCAGCCACGCGAGCTTCGTAACGATCGGCATCGTATTCCATCTCTCGCAGCAGAAAACCGCCCACCAACCGGCCAATGTTCATCAATAACCGCAGCAGCTGCCGCGAAAGCCAAACGCAAGATCGGGCCGGCCAGGTAATCACCGCCAACGGTAGAAATTCAGGGCCGCACAGCATGTCGAGAGACTTATCCCACTGATCGCGTTCAAACACGACACGTGCGAACCAGTCGTTGATGGCGCGGATGATGAAGGTCAGCCGCATGCCGGTTCCCTGGCTGAAGTGCCCGAACTCGTGCGCCAGCACGCCCGCGAACTGCCGCATCGTCAATGCGCCGACCAGTGGCACCCCGATCGTCAGCACCAGGTCATTGCCGCGCAGCAAACTCGAGAGCCCGGAACGGAAGCTCGCGGAAGCGTTGACGTCGTACGTCACATCGATACGTGTCGGGAATGGCGAACCGACCACGTCGCATACGCGAGAGACGAAGGCGAACAACATCGGATCACTTTGCGGCGTGATGCTTCTCGTGCGAGCGACATTCGCCGGTGCGGCAAAGATCGGCTTCAGCAGGAAGAAGACCACCACGCAGCTAATCACCCCAATCGCCGAACCGACGAAGTAAGGGAGCGGCCCAACCATGCTGGGAAACAGCTGGTACTGGGCATGCGCGTAATACCAATAGGTCGCATAGCAGATACTGCCGACGAACAGGAAATAGATCATCGGCAGCGTGATCATCACCAGCGCGACGATCGCGACGGCAATCTTGTAAGCCCACGTCGGCTCGGTCTTTTCAATCGGTCGGCCGAACGCCTTCAGAATCCGCAGACCATCGGCGGGGAATTCCGGCGCATACAGCGGCGAAGTTCGCTCGAAATGTTCAGCTCGCTGAGAAGGAAGCCGTAGCGAACGTTGAACCGGAGACTTCCAGTTTTCGGACGAGGAAGTCGAGTCCTTCAGGGATTCGCGGTGCTGCGTCGCCCCGACCGGGTCGGGATTGGGCTGGGCCGGAGGCGTTGGGACAACAAGTTCTTCCAGGCAGCGCGGACACTTTTGTCGAGTACCCGCGGCAGAGGCTGAGATTGTCAGCTTCTGATGGCAATGCCGGCAGCGAAATCCAATTTTCATCCGCTTGCGAACCTTCGCTGTGACAGGTCAGGGATTGCCCTGATACCCCCTAGATAAGACGCTACTAGTTCGATCTGACCTTCTGTCAGGCGACTTCCTGACCTATCCACCCTGATTCGGTGGATGCCTTGCCTTTTATTTCGTTGGGGAATAATCGACCGGACGCAGGACCTGGCTTTCGACCTTGATCACGATTTTGCCATCCTTCGTCGACTTTTCCCATAATTGTTGCCACTCTTCGTCGGCTCGGAAACCGTCCCACGATTTCTTCATCGCGTCGGCATCTTTATGGGCGACCACATAAATCAACGTATTCGGCATATCGACCGGGACAAAATAAGCGATGTTGGTCATTCCCTGTTTCTCGAACAGTTTCAACTCGCCATCGCGGAAACGCTGGAGGAGGGCTGGCAGGCGACCTTCGGCGGTGGTGTACTTCCGCAGTTCGAACAGGCGCGGTTCTTCAGCCGACTCGAAATTCTGCGGCGAGAAGTCGGTCGCAGTCATATAGACCGCATCAGGACGTGCCGACAAGATCTTGCCATCCTTTTCCGATTCGGCGGCGACCTTCTGCCACTCGGCATCTTCGCGAAAGCCTTTCCAACTGGCCTGCGCGGCCTCTTTATCTTCGTGCGAGATGATGTAAACGAGCGTGTTGTCCGCCCCTTCGCCATCGACTGGAACCCAGTAAATCAGGTTCTTCATGCCATGCTTGGCAAACAGACCGACGGTGTGATCGCGGAAACGGGTATGCAGGTTCTCGAGCTTGCCTTCGTTAGTAACGTAGGTCCGCAGCTCGAAAAGTTGGTCTTCAGCAGAGACAGCAGTTACCGACATGGCAAACAGAAACAGGCAACTAAGCCCCAGCAAAGGCAGGCGAAAGCGCATCGTGCTATAGGTCCCGAGAAAAGGAGGAAGAAAGAGGTGGGTCCGAAGTCTTCATTCTAGTGAACTTGGAAAATAGTTTCGCGGGTATTTTTGCGAGATGGGGGAACTTTTTCCCCCAATCCCCACCCTAAGGCGAACGCCTCCTTTCAGGGGTACGTATCCAATCTGGGACGGTTCACCTATGCTTAACCATTGCCCAAGTGGATCAGATAGTCGCCGGCTGAGGGTGTTACACCACCAGCGGGAGGAAAGTCCGGGCTCCACAGGACAGGGTGGTCGATAACGTCGACCGGTCGTGAGATTAGGGAAAGTGCCGCAGAAAACATACCGCCTAAGTCCCCTCGGGGGCCGGTAAGGGTGAAAAGGTGCGGTAAGAGCGCACCAGCAGCCAGGGTGACCTGGTTGGCTTGGTAAACCCCACCCGGAGCAAGGCAAACAGGCGGAACGGGGTCTGGCAACAGACTACCACGGGCTCGTCCGGCCCGTCACTTCCGCCGGGTACGCTGCTTGAGACGCCGAGCAATCGTCGTCCTAGAGGAATGGCTATCCCCGCTTTTTGCGGGACAGAACCCGGCTTACCGATCCACTCGGGCTTCTTTTATGCGCCGATCGAAGCGTCGGTGTTCCCTCGAATCCGCCTCAAGCGGTCGGACAGAACTTCCCTTGCCAGGTATCGCGGCAAACCAGCTCGTCGTCGATCGCCCTCAGCACAGCCGACTTGTCGAGACACCAGCTTGGCCCCACGAAATAGTCAGGCGGGGCGTCGCCAATCGTTCGTTCGACCAGCACATTCGCCGGAATGCGCTCGAGGAAATCGACCAGCGTGTTGATGTAATCTTGCCGCTCCATCAACATCACTTCGCCTGAAGCAACCTGATCGGCCATCTTCGTGTTCTTGACGCAGTACAAGTTGTGGATCTTCACCGCATCGATGTTCAGCCGTGCAACTTCGGCGGCGGTCGCCATCATGTCTTCGTGCGTTTCTCCCGGTAAACCGAGGATAACGTGCAGACAGATCTCGAATCCCCGGCCTCGGCTCCGCTCGATGGCGTCGACGGTTGCATCGTGATGATGACCACGATTCATCCAGTCGAGCGAACGATCGTGAATCGTTTGCATGCCGTACTCGACCGTCAAATAGGTCCGCCCGGCAAACTCTTCCAGCAGGTCCATCACGTCAGGACCGACACAGTCTGGTCGGGTACCGATGCTCAGCCCGACCACCTTGTCGTGGTCGATGGCCTGATCGTAGAGAGGACGCAGACGATCGACGGCCGCATAGGTATTGGTCGCTGGCTGGAAGTAAGCAATGAAGCGTTCGACCTTATAGCGACGCTTCAATCGCATCATGCCGTTTTCCAACTGGTCCGTCACATCACGAATTGGCTCGCGACGACTCGGACTGAAGCTACGGTTGTCACAGAACGTACAGCCCCCCTTCGCGACCGTGCCATCCACGTTCGGGCAGGTGAACTTGGCATCGAGGCTTACCTTCTGGATTCGTTCGCCAAAACGCTGCCTCAGATACCAGCTATAGGCATAATATCGGAGCCCGGCTTCGCGCCATCCGTTGTCGACCGTCGCGGACAAATCAACCTCTACTGATGCGTGTTGACTGATGTTAAGGAATTGGTACAGTGGATCATGCCCTATTCTTATCGATATTAGGCTTATCATCTAGGCACTACGGAACGAGGCACTTGTAATGTCCCAGAAATTTGGGGAGCTGGTCCCCGTCGGCGGGGGAGATCCCATTCCTCTGCTTAAGAAGACACTTTTAGTGGGTCGTCGCGAAACCAATGATGTGGTTCTTCGCTTCGCCAACGTATCGAGCAACCACTGTCAGCTCTACGTGAAGCAGGGCTACTGGTTTGTCGAAGACCAGAACAGCCGCAACGGCACGAAAGTGAACGGCAAGCGCGTGACCGATACCGACAAGCGGATCGATCCCGGCAAGATCATTGCCATTGCCAAGCACGAATACGAACTGCATTATGACCCGATCGAATTGGGTGCGACCGGACCACCACCGTCTGAAACCGACATGACCGAAGAAATCCTCGGCAAGTCGCTGTTGGAACGGGCCGGCATCGGCAACGCGCGTCGTCGCTCCGAATAACGCAGTCGTCGATTCGATCAAATAAACTCGAAAGGCCACGGTCACATGCCGTGGCCTTTTTCGTGCCCCTGCGTTGTGGGGCGGAGGGTGTCTGGTTAAATTGCACTGCTTCAATCGAACCCACCAAACATGCCCTTGGAAGACGACAGCCAGCCATGGAAAACCTGACGCAAATTGCCCACAACGTTTACTTCACGCTGAAAGACAAGTCGCCAGAAGCCCAGCAGAAGTTGGTCGAAGCTTGTCACAAGTATCTTTCGGGTCACCCAGGCTGTGTCTTCTTTGCCGCCGGTGTGCTGACCGAAGAACTCGATCGCCCAGTCAACGATCGTGCGTTCCAGGTGGCGTTGCACGTCGTTTTCGATTCGCTCGAATCGCAAAACGCATATCAGGTTGCTGAACGCCACGTGCAGTTCATCGAAGAGAACAAAGAATCCTGGGAATCGGTTCGCGTCTTCGATTCGACCGTCGCCAGCTAACTCGGGCGATCGCCAACGTGGTCGACCTGGAACAATTACGATCCCGCAAAGGTGCCGTTCGACGGAGCGAAATCCCGTCGAACGTCGTCACGGCGCTCAACCGTGGCGAACTCGAAACGGTCAACCTGGTCGAGTTTCTAATCGTCGATCACATCAAACTCTTTCGCGCGGTCCGTTCTTCGCTGAATCTCGACGACCGCGCCGCCAAGCAAGTTGCCGCCACGCTCAAACGACTGGCGGACGAAGGGGTCATGCAGCGGCTCGTGCAAACTGGTATTGCCTTCCATGAAGCCTTGCCGGATGTCGATCAGAGGGAAGTGGTCTATCAACAGTTAGCTGGCCACACCAGCGACACGCTGCGGAACTGGGCCGCTTACATGGATGCGGCTGATGCGGGGATGACCTTCAGCCAGCGGCTGAAGCGAGTCCGCCCGTTCGCTCTCGACCCGAACATGGGCGTTCGCGAGATCGCCTGGATGTGCGTCCGCTTGCCAGCCGCGAAAGAGATCGTCACGCAGATCGAAAAGCTGGTTCCCTGGGCGAAGCAAAAACATCATTACGCCCGACGCTTTGCAATTGAGCTCTCGCGACCATGCGGCGTATGGACGAAGCACATTACCGAGCTGAAGCAGCGTCCGGAAGTCGCGGAAACATTGCTCGAGACCTGTTGCACCGACGAATCGAAATACGTGCAAGACTCGGTCGCGAACTGGCTGAACGATGCCAGTAAGACGCGTCCCGACTTCGTTCAATCGATTTGCGATCGCTGGCTGGCCGAATATGATTCTCCCCATACGCAGCGAATCGCTCATCGTGCTTTGCGTACGCTTCGCAAGAAAAGCGGCGGCAAGTGACGCCTGGCCCGGCATCCATCCGCGCATGAAAAAGGCCCCGGCAATCGATGCCGAGGCCTCTTTTTGTTGGCAGGATCCGTTTCGCTTAGAACGTAACGTCCAGCTTTGGATTGGCTTCCTTCAGCTTTTCGACGCCGTCTTCGTAGATCTGCGTGAAGTTCAGCGTCAGCTTCTTCAGGTTGGTCAGCGTCAACAGAACCGGAATCGATTCGTCGCTGATGCTGCTGTTTTCTTTCAGCGAGAGGATTTGCAGGCTGGTCATCCCTTCAAGGTACTTCACCCCTTCATCCGAGAGGGCACAGTTCTGCAGGTCGAGTTCCTTCAAGTTTTTCAGGTTCTTGATTGGCTCGAGCCCGGCGTCGGTGATGAACGTGTTCCAGAGGTTCAGCGATTCGAGGCTCTCGAAGGTCGAAACCGTGGCGACCCCTTCATCGACGAACGAGGTTTCGCTGACGTCCAGATCCTTCAGCTTCTTCATGTTCTTCAAGGCATCCATCTTCAAGCCACGGATCTTGGCCGACTGACGCAGCTTCAGGTCGACCATTTCGGTCATGCCGCTCAGGTACTGCAGGCCATCGTCGCTCACCTTGGTACGGAACAAGTGTAGCTTCTTCAGCTTGGTGCAATCTTTGATATGGGCCAGACCTTCGTCGGTGCATGGCACTTCGTTCAGTTCCAGCGTTTCCAGATTCTTCATCCCGGTCAGGTACGACATACCCTTGTCGGTAATCTTCTTGTCACGCAGATTCAGAAAACGCATCTTGGTCAGGTCGGCGATGTACGACAAACCTTCGTCGCTAATCAGCGTGCCTTCGGTTCGCAGCACTTCCATGTTCTTCATTTTGCCAACCGACTTCATCCCTTCGTCGTCGATATTGCAGTAGCGAATATCGAGATAACGGGTCTTCGGGAAGGTGGCGATGGTGGCCATCGACTTGTTCGAGATGTTCGTACGACGCAGACCGAATGCACCGAGGTTCTTGGACGCCTTCAGGTTCTCGATACCGGTGTCGGTGATGACGGTGTTCTCGAACGAAACGTCACGCAGTTCGGTCAGTCCCTTCAGGTACTCGGTTACCTGGTCGGTCACTTCCGCCCCATAGAACTTGACCACCTGAAGCTGCTTCAGCTTCGAGACAGGTTCGAAGACCTTGTCGTCTTCAATCAGAACCTTCGAGAGGTCGGCACGAATGACGTTGCCATTGGCATCTTTGGTCAGTTCTCCACCCAGCTTTTCCAGGGCCGCGACCGCTTCCGCATCGTCCGCTTCTGGTTTCGCAGCCGAGGCATTGCCACCTTTACCCTCGGGGGAGTCGGTAGGGGTACTGGAGGGGCAGCCGACAAACAAGGGAAGTGCGAGCAGAACAAGTCCGAGAGTCCAGAGACGGGTCATGGAGAACGATTTCCTAAAGGGGACAATTTAGCGAGGCTAGGGGGAAATTTTCAAACAGTTTAGGCTACAGCACATCCCAAAACTTCGCAACCAACGATTAAAGGCCCGCAGCGTTTGACGCCCGGGCCTTTGCGTTATTCTCGGAGTTATCCAAGGGGTCGGCTTATTTATGCACGTCGTGGCAAGCCTTGCAGTTGGCAGCCTTCTTCAGCTTATCTCCAGCCCCTTCTTTACCATCAATGGTGGCTTTCGCGGCGTCGATCAGAGCGGTGGTCTTTTCCTTCCAGCTCTCTTCGCTGCCTTTGTGCGGTGGATTCTTGGCCAGCGATTCCAACATTTCCATCGCCAACTTCTTTTCTTCGTCGTCGGCTTCGCCCTTGGCAACCTTAGCGATCAGGCCCCCTTTGAAGCCCTTCTTCATGATCTCTTCGGTGCTAAACTTGGAATCTTCCCCTTTATCAGCCATCGCAATGTTGCCAAGCAACACGACAGCCAGTAGCCCGGTCGCAACGAGCAAACCTTTCTTCATCACAATATCTCCAGCAGAGGCAGGTCAAACAGGAAGCCGCAAAATCGAATGACTTTGCACAACTCGCCTCATCGTACAGTTCTCCCTAACCAATTTCCTTAGGCAATGCTCCAAAATTGCCCAGATCCCCCTGATTGAGACATCCTCTCAATAATTTGTTGCCTGCCACTTTCAGGAACGTGACATAGGCTAGAAAAACGGGCTCCAACACCACCAGATTTGATGCCGAAAACGATCGACCAATGTTCAACTATTACGAATACTGGAGCGGGAAAGATCCGAGACGCCAGGTCGGCAGTATCGACGTCAACACGCAGTACATCGCTCAGCGGTCATGGGGCGTGATCCTGGTGAAAGCTTTCGCGGCGGTGATCGTCGCTGGCTTTCTCTTCTGGTTGCTATTTCACTTTCTCCCGCTCGTCGGCTGGCAACGCATTGCGGTCGCTGCCGGCGGTGTATTGATCTATACCGGGCTCGCCTTCTTCGTGGTCCCTCGTCCCAATACCGACAACATGGGTTGGTGCGGGGGCATGATCAACAATCCGTTCACTTACACCGACGACTGCAACCAGTGGCTGTTCTGTTTCTATGCGGTCCTGGGGCCTGGTCGTTTGATCTCGGGAGCATTACTGGACGTGGCCTGTGAATTGGGTTTCGCTCAAAGCGACACGATGCCAGAACCAGACACGTCGTTCGTCGATTACTATCGGACCGAGAATCAATATTCGAATGATTCTGTTTCCACCTTCGATGGTTACGAATCCTCGGAACATTCGAAGCCCCGATTCATATTGAACGACGACGAGTAGTCTCACGCCGCTAGCCCAAGCGACTTCGATTGCTTGACACTGTCATAGTGAGCCTCGATATTGGGGGCGAACCCATTTTGCAGCGGCTGCCTGCCCCGCAATATCGCCCCACTCTCGCTGATAGAAATCGGAGTTCGCGTGCAATCGTTCACATACCATGCGCCTCGAACTATTCCCGAGGCGGTCGCACTGCTTACCGAGTCGGATGGAAAGTCGGTCTTGCTGGCCGGCGGCACCGATATCTTGGTGCAGCTTCGCGAAAACCTGCGTCATGCCGACCACGTCATCGACATCAAGCAGATCCAGGATCTCACTCGCCTGGATGGCAATGCGAAACAAGGGATGTATCTGGGCTCGGCCGTGACCTGTTCGCAGCTTCTGCGAAGCAAGATCACCCAGCCGTATGCCGCACTGCGTGACTCAGCCCAGATCATCGGTGGCTGGCAAATTCAATCGCGAGCGACCATCGGCGGTAACCTCTGCAATTCGTCGCCGGCGGCCGACTCGATTCCCTCGCTGATGGTTCATCGTGCGGTCGCGGAAGTGATCAACGAAGATGGCCACCAGAACATACCGGTCAGCCATTTCTGCACCGGCCCCGGGAAGAATGCCCTGGCAGGAAATGGTTTGCTGCTGGGGCTCGCGATTCCCGAAGTCGGCACGATCAGTGGATCGGCCTACCAGCGTTTTATTCCTCGGTATGAAATGGATATCGCCGTTGCCAGTGCGGCTTCGTACGTCGAACTGCTGGAAGATGGTACGGTCGCCACCGCGACCATCGCCCTGGGCGCCGTTGGCCCCACGCCCTTTTTGGCCAGTGATGCTGCCGACATGCTTGTCGGTGAAACGCCGGAAGAAGCGTTGATCGAAAAAGTCGCCCAAGAGGCCGCCAATATTGCCACGCCGATCACTGACATGCGTGGCACGATCGAGTTTCGCAAACACCTCGCCTCGGTGTTGGTGAAACGAACTTTGCAAACGGCAATCCGCCGCGCCACTGGCGAAGTGGTTGTCTCTCATCCGCACGTTTAACGAGCCGAAAGTGAACTCGATGCCAGGCAACACCCCAGCAAAAGTGGCGGTCTCGACCACGATCAACGGACAATCGCACGAATTCCTTTGTCAGCCACGACAAAGCTTGTTGGAGGTTTTACGCGACACGCTACAACTGACCGGAGCGAAAGAGGGCTGCAACAACGGCAATTGCGGAGCATGCACCGTCTTAATGGATGGCGAGCCGGTCAACAGTTGCCTTGTGTTGGCGGTCGAAGTCGAAGGCAAGCAGCTGACGACCGTCGAAGGCCTGGCCAACAAAGGTGTGCTGCATCCTTTGCAGCAATGCTTCCTCGAAGGTGCGGCCCTGCAATGCGGGATCTGCACGCCCGGCTTCCTGGTAGCCGCGAAGGCGCTGCTCGATAAGAAGCCCAACCCGACCGAAGAAGAGATTCGCTTTTCGCTGGCAGGCAACCTTTGCCGCTGCACTGGATACGACAAAATCGTTCGGGCCGTGCAAGCTGCCGCCGACCAGCTTCAAGCGGCAGAGGCTCCCCTCCCCTCTTCCGCCAATCAGCAACAAGCCCAGCAACAGCAATAGGAAACCAAGCGATGCAAGGATCACCCATTTCCTACAGCGATAAGAAGTATCAGGTTCTGGGCACGCGACCGATCCGTCACGACGGAAACGATAAAGTCACCGGCCGAGCGATCTACACCAACGACGTCCACTTCCCCGACATGGTGCATGGCAAGATTTTGCGCAGCCCAGTCGCTCATGCCCGGATCAAGTCGATCGATACTTCCGCGGCGGAAGCCCTCGACGGCGTCGTGGCCGTCGTCACGGTCAAAGATTGGCCTGACCTGAAAGACAAGATGGCCGACCTGGGGGAAGGTGCCGTGAACCTTGCCGAACTGGGTGCCAACTGCATGGCCCACGACAAAGTGCTGTACAAAGGGCACGCCGTCGCTGCCGTAGCGGCCCGCAATGTTCACGTCGCGGAAGAAGCGTTGGCTTTGATTCGCGTCGAATACGAAGAACTGCCGTCGGTGCTCTGGGTGCAAGATGCGATGCACGAGAACGCTCCGATTCTGCATCCCAATCTTCGCACCGATCACATGGGCAAGCCGGGCGATCACCCCACGAACATCGCCAAGCATCTCCACTTCGAGACCGGCGATGTCGACGCGGCGTTTGAATCGGCCGATGTCGTCGTTGAACGCGAGTTCAAAACGGCGACCGTACACCAAGGCTACATCGAGCCTCACAATTCGGTCGCCCTTTGGAACGAAGATGGCAAGCTGAAGATTTGGACCGCGACTCAGGGTTCGTTCACCTGTCGTCATCAGGTCGCTGAACTGCTGCAGATTCCGATTTCCAACGTGACGGTCACGCCATGCGAGATCGGCGGCGGATTCGGCGGCAAGATCGCGGTCTATTTGGAACCAGTCGCGGCCCTGCTCAGCCGCAAGAGTGGCCGCCCGGTGAAGATGGTCATGCAGCGTGACGAAGTCTTCGAGGCAACCGGCCCGACGCCTGGCTCGTACGTGAAGGTGAAGCTCGGAGCGACCCGCGACGGCAAGCTGATCGCCGGCGACGCGACGCTGGCCTACGATGCCGGTGCCTTCCCCGATGGCGTGATCGGTCCTGGCTGCATGTGTGTGTTCAGCTGCGTCGAACTTCCGAATGCCCGCGTGCATGGCTACGACGTTTGCTTGAACAAACCGAAAACGCAGGCCTATCGCGCACCTGGGGCGACTCAGGCCGCATTCGCGTTCGAGTCGGTCATGAACGAACTGGCCGAGTCGCTTGGGATCTGCCCGCTTGAGTTACGACTGAAGAACGCAGCGAAAGAAGGAACCCGTCGCGTCGACGGCCCAGTCTATCCTCGGGTCGGCCTGATGGAATGCCTCGAAGCTGCCAGGAACAGCCCTCACTGGAACACGCCGCTGGAAGGTCCGAATCAGGGACGTGGGATCGCGGAGGGGTTCTGGTTCAACATCGGCTTGAAGTCGTCGGTGACCGCCACGGTTAATCATGACGGCACGGTGAACCTGCTGGAAGGCTCGACCGACATCGGCGGGACGCGGACTTCGATCGCGATGCAATTGGCCGAAACGCTGGGTATCCCTGCCGAAGCCGTGCATCCGAAGGTGGTTGATACCGATAGCGTGGGCTACACCGATGTCACCGGCGGAAGCCGAACGACGTTTGCCACCGGACTGGCAGCGTATGAAGTTGGACTCGACCTGCGGAAGCAGCTTTGCCAACGCGCGGCGATGCTGTGGGAATGCGATCCGAGCGAAGTGACGTTCCACGAGGGCACCTTCGTCCATCAGGATAAGTCGCTGACGTTTCAGCAGTTGGCGGCTCAACTTCCAGAGACCGGCGAACCGGTCGTCGGCCGGGCCTCGATCTCCAAAGATGTTTCGACCAATGGCTTCGGCGTACATCTCTGCGACGTGGAAGTTGACCCTGAGACCGGTAAGGTTCGCGTGCTGCGGTACACGGCCATTCAAGATGCCGGCAAAGCGATTCACCCCAGCTACGTCGAAGGGCAACTGCAAGGGGGCGCGGTCCAGGGAATCGGCTGGGCTTTGAACGAAGAGTATTACTATCGCGACAACGCCACCATGGCGAACGCGTCGTTCCTCGACTATCGCATTCCGACCTGCTACGACTTGCCGATGATCGATACGATCATTGTCGAGGTTCCGAACCCAGACCATCCGTACGGGGTTCGTGGCGTGGGGGAAACGCCGATTGTCGCTCCCCCTGCCGCGGTTGCCGCCGCCATCTACGAAGCGACCAGCGTTCGCATGTTCGAGCTACCAATGTCGCCCCCTAAGCTTTGGAAGGCGATTTCCGAGAAGAACGCTTAGAGCTTCGGAATTTGAACCGGTGGTGGTGCCGGGCCATTGCCGACCGGACGAGGTCGATTGATACGGCGAGTATCGAAGAAGACCGGCTCCAACTTAACGCCGAAGCCACGTTTGATTTCCCACGTGGCTCGCGTCGCCCATGGCGTCCCCTCGTGTTCCTCGCGAATGTATTGCAATATTTCGCGTGAGAGGGAAATGTCGGCTTCGGTTTTCTCTGGGGCCGACAACTCGTCGGTCGTCGCCAATCGCCAACCGCGAAACTCCATATACGGAGGCATCTGCGGCGGAGCCGGTGGGTTCTCGGCAAACTTCGTCAGGTAAGCTCCGTACTCGAAGGCCCGGGCGCGGTAGGCCAACAGCTGGCCATACAACAGGTCGTAGTTCGCACTCCAGCGAAGGGACGTCGAGTCGTCTCTCAAATCACGATTCTTCTCCGCCACTTCGATCGCGCGGTCGAGGTACGTGATATAGGTGATCATCTTCGCCTGTTGCTGGCGAACTTGCTGGCGGAACATTCGCAGGTCAGGGCTGAACGACTGCTGAATCTCGATCACGTCCGCCACGCTCTCTTGATAGGGATTCAGATCGTAGATGATCTTGGTCACCAGCGTTTTGAGCGGATCTTTCTTCACCTCGCCAACTTGTTCCAGACGCGACCGCAAATCAGGGCGATACATGTCCATCGTCTTCGGTTCGTACCGACGATCGATGGCGTTGTTCACGTTCGATTCTTCCCCAGGCAGCATGAAGAAGATACCGCCGGTCTCTTTGGCCAGGCGAACCTGCTCGAACGGTCCGAATCCACTGGCCAAGGCGTCGGTTCGTTTACCGAAACCATCGGTTTGAAGTTGCTCGATGATGGCGGCCTCGGGACCGCGATCGACCGGTAGCAAGTGATCGGTGCCGTTTTCAGGATGGGTCCAGCGAACGTGAGCGTAGGGATAGCCGAACACTGCTTCGCGTCCCAGGACAAAAACCCGAGCGTCGGTTGCCTTGGCAATCCCGATCGAAGTTTCCAGCCGGCTTTCGTTGTCGGCGCTGTTGCCACTTTCGTCGGTCACCACAATTAAGGCGATCTTTCGATCGGCGATCTTCGCGTAACGGCGATGTCTTGTGAGGACCTCGGCGACAGCCGAACTGAACATCTCCTCGCCAGAAGGATCGACCGGAACGGCCGCGATGGCCTGATCGACTTCGGCCGGGTCGTTTGTGGGTGCCTTGGTATGCATCAGAAAGCCCTGCCCGAAACTAGCGACCGCCGTGGTCAACGCGTCACCGCGGGCATGTTCGCTGAGGCCGACTTCGGCGTAGATACGATGAATGCGACGACGGATATCTTCCTGGTCGTCCTTCATGCTTTCCGACTGATCGAACAGCCAGATCACCAGCACCTTGTTGTGCGAGAGCATCCAGATCAGTTCCTGCGAGATCTGATCCATCGCTTCCTGATAATCACCAACGACCGCTTGGACCGAGCCAACAGTCCCTAGCGGCATGTCTTCGATCAGCGAGTCGGTGTCTTTCGTCAGCAGGGCGTCCGCTTCCAGCGAAACGAGCGGAGCGTTGTCGAACTCCGTCGGCGGCATCTCGAGCTGCGGCGCGGTGAGCGAAGCCTCGACCATTCCCTGGAGCCCTTGCTCGGTGGTGGTCAGATTGGCGATCGTCATTTCCTCGGCGATCTTTTCTGACTCGTCGAGTTCAATTTCGAGCGGCTTGATATGCTCTTCCAGTTCGGGCTCAATCACCACCAGCTCGATCTGCTTGGTGGGAGGTTCCAGAATCGTGTACATCGCCAGCACGACCACCAGGCCGAAGTGGAACATGAACGAGATCAGGAACGACGCCGAGTTATGGATACTCTCGACACGCAGCCACGACCGACGAGGCGCACCTTCCGTGGTCGGTGCTAGCGGTGTAGCGCCGTTATCTGGTCCAGGGGGAGACCAGTTTGCGGTGGGTGCAGGTTGGTGCATGCTTACCGGTCAATCAAGGAGGGAATTGTGTGGGGATGTTTCTTCAATCGTAGAAGAAATTAGCTATTGGTGCCATGCATTTTTACGCAAAGGGCCAGTTGGTTCGGTCATTACGACCGAATCTCCCCCAACTGGCCTGGAACTGCTTCGGCATTTTTGATAAAGCACGACCAACTTGCGCAATTATTTTCGAGAAACTCGCTCCAGCCGAGGATACCGTGTCCGTTTTCCGAAATCTGTTGATCGTGGGACTTCTGATCTGTGTAGCCTACAACGGCTACGTCATTTACCGCAATCAATTGGCTTCATCTCCTACCGAAGCGACCGCTCCGGAAGAGACTGCTCCATTGTTTTCGGCCGAGGCCTTCACGGAACTCGCCGAGAATCGGAGCCAAGTCACCGTCAAAGAAGTTCCTACGGTAATCACCCCTGCACAGCCGGCGCAAACCGACGCGGTCGTCGCCAATCCGGTGCTGGAGTCGTCGGTCGAAAAGACCGAAGTCCTGCCAGTTTCGGCCGAAGTGCCAGCCAATCCACGTGGCAGCCGCTTCTCGGAAACGGCAACTGTAGCCACGGAACCAGTCGAACCTGCTGAGGTAGCTGAAGCCCCCCAGACCGATGTCGTGATGGCACCGCTGGGCGATATCACGCCCAAGGTCCTTTCGTTTGAAGATGCCTGGACGCAAATCGAAATGTCGGAAGCGGCATTTACCTGGGCGATTGCCTTGCGACAGATTCAGCAGTTGATTCAGCGTGACGATCTCACCAACGCCCAGCGCGAACAAGTTCTCGCCAAGGGTGACGAGCTCGCCGAAACGGTGATCTTCGCCAGCAACAAACATCTGGCCCAGCCAGCCCTTACCTATTTGCCAGGCACCAACGTCGTTGAAATCGCCAAGACGCACGAGATCCCGGTCTCGTTCCTCCGTCAAATCAACGGCTGGGACGAACAGTTCCAGCCAACGCCAGGCGACTCGGTCAAAGTCCTTCAAGGTCCAATCACCCTGGTGATCGACTTGCCGGCGAAGACCATGCGAATGACGGTGGGCGATCTTTACGCGGGTCGCATGTCGATTGGCAAAGCGGACGTGACCGTTCCGGCCGAAAGTATCTTGAATGTCGAAATGGTCGAAGAAGTGGAACGCCTTTCGATCGGTTCGGTCGCTGTCGTGATCGACCAAGAGAACATCGCGCCAGAACCGAACTCGCTGCTGGTGACCGCCGACGACTGGAAGCTGCTGCATGCCCTGACCGGCAGTCACGTCGACATTCGCTGGATTGAAGAGAAAGCCCCGGTCGAGACTGTTGTTGCCGCTCCAACCACTCCCGAGCCCGAGATGCCGGTCCCCGTCGAGCCGATGACCAGCCAGCCAGTCGATGCGTTGAAGATGGAAGTCTTCGCCCCGGCTGTCGCCGTGCTGCAAGGCAAGCCAGCTCGCTATGGAATTGAAATCACCAACATGAGCGACAAGCCAAGCGATCTGGTTCAGGTCGTGGTGAACTTGTCGGAAGGGATCGAACCGATCAAGGTCGAAGGCCAGCCAGGGCGTATCGCCCCAGGTCAGGCAATGTTCGATCCGATGACGATCGAAGCGGGCGAAAGCGTTCGCCTGGTGGTGACCATTGAAACCAAGACCCCGGGTCAGTTCCTGGTTCGCCCTGAGCTTCAATGCGCTCAACCGGCGACCCGCTACGCGACGGAAATCCAGTTGAAGGTCGCCGCCGCCGAATCGATCTCGGCGGAAGTGCAAAAGCAGGAAGCAGAGTCGCCGCTCCCCGAAAAGGCGATGGCAGAGGCTCCGCAGAATCCTGCCAAAGAAATCCGCTAGAACGGCAAGTCGACGCCCAGCTCTGGATTTCGGGCGGCAAGTTCCAAGAACTTCGTTCCCAGAGCCACGTCCTGTATGGCAAGGCCGACAGTCTTATAGATGACAATGCTATCGGCGTTGTTTCGACCAATCGACTGACCGGCAATCACGTCTGCCAGCGAAACCGATTTATCCCAGTCGAAGTAACCTTCTTCGGCGGCCAAGACATAATCGCCTGCTTCTCCGCGACAAGCCTCGATCGAATCGCACACCCAGTTATCGGCCCGGCGAATCGCGACGACATCGAGCTCTCGCTTGAACGTCCAGTTTGATCCCATCGCGCAGACCAGTGCCCCTTCGGCCAAAAGGTTGCCGTCGAAAACAGGATGTTTGCTGGTTGTGGCGGTGACGACCAATGGCAGGTCTTCCACCGCATCTTTCGGATCGTGTACCGGAACGATTTCGATCTGCAGCTTCTTGCCCATGCGTTCGGCGAACGACTCTCGCTTTTCCTGATCGCGGGAATAGATGAATGCCTGGGTGATGGGTAATTCCGTGGCGAGTGCTTCGAGCTGAGACTCGGCCTGCCAACCACTTCCAAAGATGCCTAGCTGCGAGATCGGCTTACGGGCCAGGTACCGCGCGCCGACGGCCGAAGAAGCAGCCGTACGAATCTGGCCGAGCTTATCGGCCTCGATCAGGGCCTTCATCTGGCCGCTATCGATGTCGTACAGACCAACATGAAACCTCGCCTTGATCCGGGTAGTGCTGTACATTTTCCAGCCCGCCACTCCCAGGTACTCGGCGGCGGCGTGCATGCCATGCAGCGCGAAGCCCGGGGCCTGGGCACGCTGACGAGGGATGTTCTCGGCCCCGCCGGTGCCCAGTTGCCGAAAGCTCTCGTCCACCACATCAATGGCGGTCGCCATATCGAGTAGCGAAGCTACTTCTTCTTCGCCATAGAATCGGCACGTCATGTCGCCTCCCTTTCCGCCAGGGATCAGTCGTCAAGCCGCCCCAGCTTTTTGAAATCGTCTTTCAGTGATCGATACAGATCTTGATAGACCGGGAAGGCCCGATCGTAATACTTCTTGGCCGTGCGATCTGGAGTCGTTTCGCTCACTTCGCGAATCGTCGCCGCACATGCTTCCTGAATGTTTTTGTACGCTCCGGCACCTGTGGCTGCCAACAGGGCGACCCCATAGGCAGGGCCCTGTTCGGCGTTCAGTGTCACGACCTTCTTGCCGAAAACATCGGACTGCATCTGTCGCCACAGGGGCGACTTGGCCCCGCCACCGCCGGCACGCACCTGGCGAACCGGAATGTTCATCTCGTTCAGCACTTCCAGGCTTTCTCGCAGCGAGTAAGTCACCCCTTCCATGATCGCACGCGTCACGTGGGCTCGCTCATGCTTCAACGTCACCCCAATAAAACAGCCGCGAGCATCCGGGTCGGCATGCGGAGTCCGTTCGCCGGCCAGGTATGGCAGGACCATCAGACCTTCGCTACCGGCCGGAACCGAGGCAGCTTCTTTCATCAGCGTCGCGTAGGGATCGACCTTTCCCTTGGGACCCTTCATGTCGCTGCATAGTTTCTGGACGAACCATTCCAGCGTACCGGCAGCACAAAGAGTAACTCCCATCATATGCCACTTGCCACGAACTGCGTGACAGAAAGTGTGCAAACGGCCCTTCGGATCGGCGGCCATTTCGTCGCTGTGGACGAACATCACCCCGCTGGTTCCGAGCGAACTGGCGAGAATCCCCTTCTTCACCACGCCATTGCCCAGTGCGTTGGCGGCGCAGTCCCCTGCCCCGCCCACCACAACACATTCAGTGGTCAAGCCAAGTTGACGAGCCGCCTTCTTGGTCAGGGTGCCGGTGACATCTTCCGACTCGTAAACCTTGCCCAGCAAGTCGCGATCGAGTTCCAGCTTCGACAACAAGTCGAGCGACCAGTCACGTTTGGCGACATCCAGAAGCAGCATGCCGCTCGCATCGCTCACTTCGGTGGCGTATTCGCCCGTCAAGCGGCGACGGATTTCGTCTTTGGGCAGCAGCACCTTTGCCAGACGCGCGAAGTTCTTCGGTTCGTTGTTGCGGAGCCACAAGATCTTGGGAGCCGTAAAACCAGTCAGAGCCGGGTTGGCAACCATCTTGATCAGCTTAGCCCGGCCGCCAGCACGCGATTCGATCTCTTCGCATTCGGCAACCGTTCGTTGATCGTTCCAGAGCAGTGCCGGACGAATGACTTCGTCGTTTTTGTCGAGGAACACCGAGCCATGCATCTGCCCGGAAAGCCCGATCCCTTTCACGTCCTCCGGTTTGGCCTTTGCTAGCTGCACCACCTTTTTGACGGTCTTGATGGTTGCCTTCCACCAGAGCTCAGGATCTTGTTCGCTCCACAGAGGCTTCGGATGCGAAACACCATAGCTAGCAGAAGCGTCTGCCAGAATCGATCCATCTTCGGCCATCGCGATGGTCTTGGTTCCAGACGTACCGATATCGATTCCCAGGTAGATATTCACCAGGTTAGGTCCTCAAATGGGGGCAAGCGGGGCGACAACTGCGAGGGTAAGGATGAGTTGAATTGACTATTCTGATCTATTTCCGCTAGAGAACCAAGCATCCCCAGGCCCCAAGAACGCCTATCTTGTTAACTTGTTACGATTGTTGTCATGCCGCAGCAAAAACTCCGGGTCTTACGGCCGGCAGTTTTAATGGTTCAGATCTCTATTTCCCACGGTCGATGAAATCGGTACTCTCTGGGCGTCGGCGGGGGATTTGCTCCAAGTCGTTTGAGGGCTAAGGATTCTTCCCAGTCAGACTATCGGCCATCTACTCGATTTTCAGCCTGAGCATGGCTAGGGATTCTAGTTGGCTTCGATCCTGAAATTAAACTACATGCACAATCCACCACCACGAGTTGTTCTCGATCTCGAGAAGTCACGGAACCGCTGTTCCGGACTCGGGCAATTTGCCTGTCAACTTGGTCATGCGCTGTTGAGCGAAATGACCAGTCGTGGCCTGGTGCCGATTCCGTTCGTGTCGCCCAACAACAGCGATGAATTCGGTACACCGGAATCGTTGGTCGCGAAGCTGTGGCGGAAAGAGATCTTTCAGCGGTGGTATCGCTGGACTCAAACGGGCCGCAAACCACCGTATGCCTTGTGGCACGCTACGCACCAGCAGGTCAAGTTCCTGCCATTAAATACGAAGACACGCGTGGTGCTGACCATTCACGACTTGAATTACTTGCGTGAAAAGAACGGCTCGAAGATCGAACGCGAACATCGCCGCATCGCCCGGCTCATCCGCCGCTGCGATGCCGTGACGGTGATCTCGAAGTTTGTCGCCGGCGAGGTGCAATCGCACTTTGACCTGCAAGGCAAACCGCTGCATGTGATCTACAACGGTCGGCCCGACATTTCACAGTACGAATCGGTCCAGCCAGGTTGGCTGCAAAACTCGCGACCATTTCTGTTCACCATTGGCATCGTTGATCGAAAGAAGAACTTTCACGTTCTGCTCGATCTGATAGAGAACCTGGGCGACCATCAGTTGGTGATCGCCGGTCAGAATGACTCGGAGTATGCTTCCGAAATTCGCCGCAGCGTAGAGCAGCGTGGGCTGGCCGATCGCGTGATCTTGTCTGGCCCCGTGAGCGATCACGAGCGTCAGTGGCTGTACGAAAATTGCGAATCGTTCGTGTTCCCTTCGTTGACCGAAGGCTTTGGACTTCCGCCTATCGAAGCGATGACCTGCGGAAAGCCAGTCTTCCTGGCCCGCCGTACCAGCCTGCCGGAAATCGGCGGTAACAAGGCCTTTTATTGGGATGAGTTCACCAAGGATCACATGGTGACTATCTATCGCAACGGGATGCAGACGTACGCAAGCAGCCCGACCTATCCCGCAGAACTGCAACAAGCAGCGGCCCGCTTCTGCTGGCAAGACTCTGCCAAGCAATACGTCGATCTCTATCGCGACGTGCTCGAGATGCCGGTGGAAGAGGCCTTCCAGCCGCGACTCGCTGCTGCTTAGCAGGCGAAACAACTCTATCTTAAACTGCGATAATTAAATTTACTGGCAGTTTTACATTGACTCGATAGAGGGATACGCCTACGCTAATGCGAAGTATTCGATAGAGACTCGTCGCATCGGCAATTTTCCCTGCTTCCGAGCAAGGAGCGATTGCTGATGACATCGCGATAAGCTCAGCAGAATCTGTTCCCATTACCTACAGCGAACTTCTTCCCGGGGCAGGACACCGCCAGGTGTCGGCAGGAAGTTTGGTTGCATCGCGATCGTAGGCAATGGGAACTTTTTCTCTTTCTTGGCCTCCCATTCTGCTGTGGGGAAATTCTGCCTGCCAAATCGGCGCAATCATTAAAGTCGGCCTGCCAGCATTCCCGATAGAAAGAAACACACAGGACTCGGTTTCTTTCTTCTCGCAGGAAGCGAAAGCGAAATGAACATCACATCCGCCATACCATTGGGCATCGGTGCTGCGTCACTCGCCGCTGGAGCTGCATCGCAGCTTTCTCAGGGTGTGTTTTCGCTGTTCAACGGAACGGAAGCAGAAGCCGACGCGGGTTCGTCCGACCAAGGTTCCATCGCAGGCTCGACGCTGGAAGCGTTTCTCTCTCAAGCCGGTGAACTGGGTGCCCAGAAAGACGAACTGGAACAACAGCTTCAAAGTTCGCTGGAAGAACTGGAAGGGATCCTTCGTCGCACCGCCCATCAATCGGGACAAGAGCTTCCCGATGCATTCCAACTGAGCATTAATGCCGACGGCGAAGTGGCCCTGCAATCGTCCGACCCACTAAGTAAGCAAACCGAAAGCTTGCTGGGTCAGGCGGAAGAAGCCCAACGGATTCTAAATCAGATCGCCGCCCAAACGGCCGCCATCAAAGCTGCCACTGAACAAGAGGCCTAC
Organism: Bremerella sp. JC817; assembly: GCF_040718835.1. Lineage (NCBI taxonomy): Bacteria > Pseudomonadati > Planctomycetota > Planctomycetia > Pirellulales > Pirellulaceae > Bremerella > Bremerella sp. JC817. Next base: position 914,491 of record NZ_JBFEFG010000281.1, read on the forward strand.
GCCAAACAGTTCAACGAAGATCCGATTGCGGCGGCCGATGCCTTAGAGAAAGCTCGCAGCAAACAAGCTGAGCTCAACGTCACCTTCGTCGGTGGCGAGATCTCTGGCTTCCAGCTTGGTTCGGCCTAGCTTCTAGCGATTGTCTGCCGAAGCTTCCACATTCGCTGCGGAAAGATACTCGATCACTTTGGTCGCCGCCTGTTCACCGCTTTGAACACATTGCGGAACGCCCACTCCGCGGTATGCATTGCCTGCCAACTCGAAGCCGGGCAATTGAGCCGCTTCGTTTTCTAGTTCCGCGACTCGATCGAGATGCCCGAGGTGATATTGCGGCATCTTCCCCATCCACCGCGTGACCAGAAACTTCTCCGGCTCACCTTCCAATCCAATCAATTCGCGAAGCTCGGTTTGGACGATCTCTTTCATCTGGTCGTCGGTCAGGTTCGCCAGTTCCGGATGACAAGCACCACCCACAAACACGCGAATGATCACCTTCCCATCGGGCGCTCGTCCTGGGAACTTGGCACTCGAAAAGCTCCCAGCGAGGATCTTCCGGTTTTCAATCTCAGGCACAACAAACCCAAACCCAGCAACAGGTCGCCGAATTTGCTTCTGGTCAACCGCCAAGATCGCGACACTGCAGCCGGCGTAAGGAATCGTCTCGAGACCCGCCGCCAACTTCGGAAACTCGGTCAGCACCTTCGCCGCATGAGGTGCCGGTAAGGCCATGACGACGGCGTCGAAAGTTTGCTGCGCGTCGGCTGTCTCAACGATCCATCCTTCAGCCGATTGACGGACCGACTCGACCGGCGTGTTCAAATGAATCGACTGGCCGGCAAGCCGCTCGGTCAATCGCTGGACGATGTCTCCCATGCCATGCTTCGGTGCGACAAACATCGAATACCGAGCACCACTGTCCCCCCTCTTCGACTCGGCCGCCTCGCGGGTTCGCATCCCTTTGATGAGACTGCCATGCTTCTTTTCCATTTCGACGAACTGCCGCAGCGTGGCCTGAACGCTGAGCTTCAGCGGATCGGCGGTGTAGATCCCACCGATCAACGGCTGCACCAAACGATCGTAAACTTCCTGACCCATTCGCCGAGTTACGAATGATTGAAGCGATTCGTCGGTGGCATCTTCACGTTTGGGAACGAAGTATTCCTGAGCGAGTCGCAGCTTGCCGCTCCACGAAAGAATAGGAGTCGTCAGGACCGACCACATCTTGCTCGGAGCCATTAACACGAAGCCTTCCGGCACCGGATGCAGTCGACTCTTGCGGACTACAAACGCCTTCCGCAGCAACTCGTTGGTCGGCAGCAACTCTTCTTCCATCCCTAGCCGGCGGCACAGATTCAGCGCGAAAGGGATGTTCGTAATGAAGTTGTCGGCGCTGTTTTCCAGCAGATAGCCATCGTCGGTGTGGGTCGTTTGCAGAACGCCCCCCAGTTTGTCGTCAGCTTCATATAGATGAATCTCGCACGACGGATCGAGTTCTTGCAAACGGTACGCGGCAGACAGCCCGGAAATACCTCCCCCGATGACGGCAACGCGGCGGGAAGGTGTCGAGGTTTCGCTCATGGAACGTGTGGCTTCATCTAGGCAGGAACGAGGCAGACTCTTTCTATTGTAGATCAGCCGCCCAGATATGGTTACCCATGCTGCGGCTGGGCGGGGTTGGCAGTGCCCTGGTCACGGGGGAAGATAGAGATTCGATTGGCTCGATCTTTCAACGGGAAACGGCTCTGTGCAACTCGGAAATACGCAAATTGTCGATACGTTCGCCGAAGCGTTCGGGATGGTCTACACACGTTTGATCATTACCGCTTTCGACGATCACTGGCTGATGGCCGCCGCCAACGAACTGTGTGGCTATGGCAGTAGCGTGATTGCCTGTGATGCGGAAGTTGGGATCGAGCACTTTCTGACTGCCGACCAATCGCCAGATGGCAGGCCGGCGGTTTCGATCCTGGCATTCGGCTTTTCGGCCGATGCCCTCACCAAAGCGGTCAGCAACCGGGTTGGTCAGTGCGTGATGACCTGTGCTTCGACGGCCGTCTTCGACGGATTGCCAGCCGCGGAGAAACGACTGCCGCTCGGCAAATCGCTACGGTACTTTGGCGACGGGTTCCAGAAGAGCAAGGTCGTAGGCGGCACAAGGTACTGGCGGATCCCGGTCATGGATGGCGAGTTCTTCTGCGTCGAGTCGCTGGGGATCGAAAAAGGGGTCGCCGGCGGAAACATCATCTTTCAAGCTGTCGACCAGGCAACCGCCCTTATGGCTGCTCGGAAAGCGATCGATGCCCTGGCACCGCAGCCGGAGGTGATCGCTCCCTTCCCAGGCGGCGTGGCGCGAAGCGGCAGTAAAGTTGGCTCTCGATATAAGACCTTACGGGCCTCGACTTCTGATACGAACTGCCCAACCTTGCGGGGCCGAGTCGAATCGCAAGTGGTCGAAGGTGCCAACTGCGTGCTTGAAATCGTTCTGGATGGCACCAGCGAAGAAGCGGTCGCCGCCGGCATGAAAACAGCCCTCCATGCCGCTGCAATTGAAGGCGTTCTGGCGATCTCGGCCGGAAACTACGGCGGTAAGCTCGGGAAATTCCATTTCCACCTGAAAGATCTGGTTTAACGCTGGACTAGCCGGCAGGTTGGTTTCCATCACGCGAACGTGCATAAAAATGCCCCAAGCCTGAACGGATCAAGCTTGGGGCACGGGGAAACACTGATCGGGAGAAGCGCGATTGGCGGTGGCTAGTCTCGCAGAGCACTAACGATCGAATCGCACGAAATTCGCCGTTCGGCGATTTGGCCCAGGTCGTTCAGCGAACGACGTTGACCGACGTTGTTCCACGCATTGATTTCTGCCAGTTCTGGCATCAGGTCGGTCAGTTGATCGACCAGCACTTCCGCCAGGATACCGATATTGGCCTCCTGGGTACGCTCCGAGATTGCCTTGACGGTCTTCATGATACGAACCAGCTTGGCACGTTCACGAATCGGAGACGAGAGATTGTTTTGTGGCTCTTCCAGTAGATCGGCGATGGGCACGTCTAAGATATCGGCCCACTGCGAAAGTTGAGAAACGAGAAGATCCGAACCGGGCTTCTCTTCTTCGCGGACCTGAGAAGCGGGCATGCCCAACTTCCGAGATGCGGTGCGAAGCGATACACCCTGCTGTTTACGAAGCTCGCGGATGCGATGCAACTTACGAGGGGACTTATTGCCCGTCCCGGAAGGCGCATACGCGTATACCGCGTGGTCCATGGTAAATGGAACCGTTGCCATGAGAAGTCCTCCCTATTCCGGAGACTCAACCGACTGCCAAATGACCCCTGGTCGGTAGCAACGAAAAGACGGCACGACAGCAAACACACACCCAAAGCGCGCGGGCACCTAAGGAGAGAGAGTTTGTCGGAATGCTTCTTGACTGTTCCGTTGTAATCGATCGAAGGCCAATTAGCGTGGGGTGCCTAATCCCGTCTGCTAAGCCTGATGTTTGGAATTTGATGCCGTCCCCGAAAAGAACCAGGACTTCATCGAACTCCGTGAAAAGTGTGCCTGAAAACGCTCCAAGCATCGGAATGATTCCGAAGCTGCCGTTGGGGTCACTTCTCAACCCTTAGGAATGAAAAGATCACCTGGAAGGGAAAATGAGGGATATAGCGCCTGAAACGTCTTATCAGCAATGGCCGATTCTATCGAATCCATTTCGACGAATCAAGAGTTTGCAATATTTATTGGAAAATACTTCGCCGCAACTTTGACAGTAAGGGGCACCATCTTGACGAACGGAAAACTCTTCGCAAATTGCCCGTTATTCACCGGTGGCGAAGTCGTGTAAACGACGGAGGAAGCGTGGCATTTTCAGGCGAGGAGCCGGAGGCTGAACCACTTCGGTAGGCTGCTTGTCTGATTCCATTTCGTAATGCAGTTGCTCCAGTGCCTCGTTCAGCGATTCGAGTTCGCTGATGTCAGCGCCCCAACTGGCCAGGCGACGCAAGAGATCGTCGTTGAGTGGTTGCGGATCGTTTGGCAGCACGGGGAAGCCCGGCCGATTGATGGCCGGTTCTGTCTGGCGAACCGGTTGGGCCGTCGCGGCATCAATGTGCATAGCCCACAGCGAGTGGATATCGTCGCTGGTAAGTTGGCGTTCCTGATCTTGGATCATCACCACTTCCCCGGAAGCCGCCGCCAGGCCGAGATCGATGGCAGTGGCTTTGCCCTGGCGTGGTGTGTAACGACGCGAGCGGACTTGCGGATATCGGCAAGTGATTTCGTACAGTACTTCTTCGGTACCGTCGGTCGAGCCATCGTCGACGATCATCACCTCGAAATCGTTGGTCAGATCCGAAACGATATCGAGCAAACGCTCTACTTCCCCACCGATGCTCGACTGAACATTGTGAACCGGCATGATAATACTGAGCGACTTCTTCACGACGGAACCTCGTGCATTCTGGGGGAATTATCGAAGGAAGCTGGCGATTGCTAGTCCTTTGCAGCGCGAAAGCGGCCTGACAAACTCAGATTCGGCAATCTGCTTCCAGTGACTACACCGCTAGCGGCTTTGGTCCGGATTTGCGGTGTCTGCGGGCAACACGGAATGCCCCTCGCAAGCCACGTATGACGTTTGACCGGCCCGCCAGGTTGAGGGGGCGTCCGCAGTGCGCTCACCCGGTTGCCGATTGCGGCCCAGACGGTCACACTAAACCGAATTGGTTTCCCGATTTCCTGCCCATTTACTAGAGATTCCCCAGCGATGACGATTTCTCTCCCCCGCGAGCCGGACTTCGACAAGGCTGGTGGTTTGGTGCCGGCGATCGCCCAGGATGCTGATAACGGCGATGTCCTCATGATGGCATGGATGAATCGCGAAGCCTTCGCTGAAACGCTGGCCACCGGCAAAGCGGTCTATTTCAGCCGCAGCCGGAACAAGCTGTGGCGAAAGGGCGAAGAGAGCGGGCATCAACAAACGGTCCGTCAGATTCTGGTCGACTGCGATGCCGATACCGTGCTGCTGAAAGTCGAGCAAGTCGGAGCGGCCTGTCACGAAGGCTTCCGAACCTGCTTCTTCCGCGAGATCGATTCCAGCGAAACCAAGATTGTCGAAACACGTCTGGTCAACCCAGACGATGTCTATAAGAAGTAAGAACTAATCGAACGAGAGAGCGAGCAATGAGCTTCGACGCAAACCTGGCAGCCCTGAACGTAGAACTTCCACCGGCCCCCAAGGCCATGGGCTTGTACAAGCCAGCCGTCACCGTCGGTAACCTGGTTTACCTGTCGGGTCACGGTCCTTTGAGCACCGACGGTACGCTGCAATTGGGCAAGATCGGTCAAGACCTCGATCAGGAACAAGGCTACGCCGCAGCTCGCCAGACCGGTCTGGCCATGCTGGCTACGTTGAAGGCTCACCTCGGCAGCCTCGACAAGATCAAGCGTCTGGTAAAGACCTTTGGTCTGGTCAACTGTGTCGATGGTTTCTCGCAGCAGCCAGCCGTGATCAACGGATTCAGCGAACTGATGAAGGAAGTGTTCGGCGAAGATTGTGGCATTGCCGCCCGTAGCGCTGTCGGCGTGAACGCTCTGCCAGCCAACATGTGCGTGGAAGTCGAAGCGATCTTCGAGCTGAACGACTAAGTCGCATCGCATCTCAGGCCAGAGCGTCGCCGCGTGCCACGTTCTGGCCATTTGCTTTTCGATCTCACCCTGTCTTTGATTTGCAAGCCTCTTTCAGGTTTACCATGGAACGCGAGTTTTACGACCGTGCCGAATCGATCCGCGAGCGACTCCTACAGCTAAAGGACTCTCTTTGACTACGCTGCCAAACAGAAACAGTTGAAGAGTATCGAAGAGCGCATGGCCGCTGCCGATTTCTGGGATAACCAGGAACGCGCCCAGGAAACCGTCGGCCAAATGAAGTCGCTCCGTGCGCTGGTCGAACCGCTGGATGAATGCCTGGCGGGAATCGAAGACCTGGACGTGATGCTCGAGATGGCCGAAGAAGATGACTCGCTGGCCGCGGAAGTTCCAGGCACGCTCGAGACGCTGGAAACAACGCTCGAAGCGCTGGAACTGAAGGCATTGCTCGACGGGCCCTACGATAATTGCGGAGCGATCGTCACAATTAATGCTCGCGACGGCGGGACCGACGCCAACGATTGGGCCGAGATGTTGCTGATCATGTATGGCCGCTGGGCGGACCAGAATGAATACAACGTCGAACTGCTCGATCGAACCGATAACGAAGAAGCAGGCATCAACAACGCTACGTTCGTCGTTCGCGGTCCGATGGCTTACGGCTACCTGAAAGGGGAAACGGGCATGCATCGCCTGGTGCGTATCAGCCCGTTCAACTCGGAAGGGAAACGCCAGACCAGCTTCGCGGCGGTCGATGTTTCTCCTGAAATCCCCGATTCGGAAGAAGTCGACATCGACGAAGAAGATGTGCGAACCGACACCTTCCGGGCCAGCGGTGCCGGCGGTCAGCATGTCAACAAAACCGACAGCGCGATTCGCTTGACCCACATTCCGACTGGGATCGTGGTGCAGTGCCAGCAAGAGCGAAGTCAGCATAAGAACCGGGCCCAGGCCTGGAAGATGCTTCGTTCGCGACTGGCTCGTGTTGAAGAAGAACGTCGCGAAAACGAGCAAGCCGCCAAGTACAAGACGCAGGCGAAAGTTGGTTTCGGATCGCAGATTCGCAACTACTTCCTGCACCCCGATCAACGCGTGAAAGATGCCCGAACTGGTTTTTATATGGGCAGTTTCCACAGCGTGATGAATGGTGAGATTCAAGGGTTTCTCGATGCCTACTTGCGTTGGCGAGTCGGACAGGAAACTCCAGACAACTAAGCCTTAACGCCCCCTCCATCATCAGGAGCCAGAGACGTGTCTCAAAACCCCGCGGAAGCCAACGAGTATATTGTCGAATCGATTCGTGAAGACGGTGTCGGCTTGTTCGTACATTTCGTCAAGCAGAAGGATCGCTTCGGTCATGTCCTCGCCCTGGTTCAGGGCGAAGAGTGCACGCCGCTGTTCGCTTCCATCGAAGGGACCGACGAAGAAGATTGGCCCGATAGCCCACCTTATCAAGAGGTCCACATGGAAGAACGGGGCGATTCGAGTGTCGCTTTGTTGGTGGGCAAGGCAGGTCATAGCCACTGGTCTGCCGCGGTCGAGCCGACCAGTAAGCCCGGCGGTCTGCAGTATGCGGTTGCCTGCCGCATGCAAGATTATCCACGCTGCATGTGCAGCCGATACGGGTCGGTGATGCCGACGCCTGTCGAACCGAAGTTGGAACGAGATGGACCTTGGGTCTGGAGCGTCAACGGCGTGGAAGTTTGCGTCGAGGTGATCGCCCAGGAACAATTTCCGACGCCTGAGTTGCCGGCCTCAGCGACCGGTTTCGAGGTGAACGCATCGCTCGATCACGAACCGTTCCCAAAAACGATTCAGTGGCGTTACCAGATCTGGGTGCGTTGATCTTAGACTTCGTAAGATTCGAGGATCGAATCCAAGTGCATCGCTCCGCCACCTTCGCCGACCGATGCCAATAGTTCGTTCAACAGTTCTTGCATCTGCGAGACCGAACCAATCACCATGGCAGCATGATCCTCTTCCGAAACGTGATCGACATCGTCGCTCAGCTTGCGAGACGCGTGGGCCAACAGCCTGGCGGCCGTCTCGATGCGTTGTGGCGTGCTAACGGGTGCTACCCCGCCACCTTCAACTGGCGTGGAATTCTTCCACACCGAGTTCGCCAGCCAGCGTAAGATGCTCTGCCGGCTGATGATTCCCAGTGTCTTGCCATTCTGGCTGATAAACAGCGAACGGATCGAAACGCGATTGAGAAACTCCCAGACGACCCGCAAGGGGATGTCGGGGGGATAGCAAATCGGATTACGACGCATGACCTGATCGATCGTCGTCGTATAGGGATCGGGTTGGCTGGCAACCGCCAGCAAGTCTTTATCAGAGACGACACCGACCAGGATGCCGTCTTTGTCGACCACTGGGGCCGAGGGAATGCGATAGGTCAAGAAGAACTGACTGACATCGATCACGCTGGAATCAGGCGTCACCGAGCTGACAACCTGGGTCATCGCATCGGCAGCAATCGCTTCGCCGAAGACTGGATCAACTCGATTGGCGGAATCTGCGGCGGCCTTCTTCAGATCGTTAAAACAAACGATCTGGTTGCGTCCGCTCCCCTTGGCTTCCAGCAGACATTGATCGGCGATCTCGACCAGGTCCTCAGGATCTTCCATCTCGGCCAGTGACTCAGCGATGCCCATACTGATGGTCACATTGACGACGGCAGAGTCGAGGATGATGTCGCGTTCGGAAATACGTTTCCGCAGTTTCTCGGCCCAGATGGCGGCCTGTTCGGAAGTGGCTTCTGGCAGCAAGGCACAGAACTCTTCGCCACCATAGCGACAGATAATATCGGAGTCACGCACCGAATCGGCGAACACGCGTCCCACTTCTCGCAGCACTTGGTCACCGGCGGCATGGCCGTGAATGTCGTTGACTCGTTTGAAGTAGTCGATGTCGAACAGCACACATGCCAATGGACGTCGGTAACGTCGGGCTCGGCCCCATTCCTTCGAGACCAGTTCCTCGAAGACGCGACGCGTCGGCAGGCCGGTAAGTAAGTCGCTATTGGCGAGATGCGTGAGCCGGGTTTCGAGATCGAGGATACGTTGACCAGCCCGCATACGGGCGATCAGTTCGCCGCGATCAATCGGCTTGGCGAGGAAGTCGTCGGCCCCAGCATTGAGGGCACGGGTCAGATTGTCTCGATGGCCATGCGAAGTCGCCATCACGATATACATGTAATGCGAACAAACCACGTGGCGAACGTGACGGATCAGATCGATCCCGGAACCATCTGGCAGTTCCCAGTCGGTCACCAGGAATTTGAATTCGTTGCTGGCCTCTTCCAAAATCGAGAGGGCGTCGAGGCAATTCTCGGCAAGCACGACTTCATAGCCTTCACGGCTAAGATATTCGTGCATCAGCGTGCGCATGAGCCGATCATCGTCCACGACCAGGACGCGGCCGTGGGCTGGTTTGTGCTCAAGTTGTGGACTATGAATCGTGGTCAATGTGTCGCTCTTCGAGTCGGAGACGCCCCTCACAACGCCGGTAACTGATTACCGTCTCCCAAGATTAGAATACGTTCTTTTGCCAAGCGTGAGTTACTTACTGGTAAATCCATTTTCCAGGTTCCTCCTCTTCTTTCAGCCTCTGGCGTCGCCTCGATCTGGCTGTAACGGTTATCCGGAACGTTCATCTCCTACGGCGTGTATCAGGTATGACTTCCAGCCTGCGCAGGACTGGCTCTGGTGAGTCCGGTTTGAGTGATTGCATCGTTTTGGATTGGTCGATTCCGTCTTTAGGAATCGATGTGCCATTCCACGGATCGGAGTGCGCCACATCACGCGAGTCTTCATGGATGGAAAGATGGATCGACCTCTGCCCTCAACAACCCAGGTTGGGATTGTGCTGAGTTTGGCGATTGCAATGATCGCCGGATGTGGACGCACGCCTGAACTGGCCGATCACACGCAAACACCGGCTCCCAAGGTCGTTGCCCCGAATCGTTTCCAGGCACCGGACGATGTTCGTCCTATGACCCAGTTGGCTGCTCATCTGGTCATTAGCGAAGCTCACGCAGCTGCCAGCGCGATCGAAAACTCCGACAGCAATCCAACGCGGCTACCCCCGGTCGGGCAAGATCAGAAACCAACGTCGCTCGAGACGATCCGCTTTCCTATCAGAATCGAAAAGAAGCCCTCATCGGAAAACTTACCGCAACTGGAACCTGTTCCAACTCCGGTAAAAGCCCCCGAAGCAGGATTCGATTCCTTCTTCGCGGAACCGCCACTCCCCTCGGCCGCACCCAAGCGACCTGCTTCGATTCCCGTTCAACCCAATCCAGCACCTCAACCGCAGCCAGCAATCACTCCGGCTGTCGAGGCATCTACTCCGCTGGTGTTGAACGGCCCGGAGCTGGAAATGCCTCCGCAGCCAACGCCAGCGGCCAGCCAGCCTCGGATGTCGGCGGAAGAGTTCCTTGCCAACTTGCCGCCGCAAGAGCCGCTGCCGGAACCAACCAGCCAAATGCGTGAGATCCCGAACAACACGGTTCTGCCAAACTACGTCGGTCCTGCTTCGCCGCAGAAATCGGTCCTGGAGTCGCCTGCTCCGCGGCAACCTGGTCCGCGAGCTGATTACGTCAGCCTGGCTCCGCAGCAGGTGGAACTCGCTCCGGCCAATCCAGCGATGCAAGAGATTGTGAATCTCCCCGGTCCACCGATGGATATCCGTTCGCAAATGCAGAACATGCTTCCGATCGGTCCCCAGATGGTGCCATCTCCCCAGCAGCCGACACCATCCATCGATCATGCGATGCTGGCAGTGCGTGGGCGTATGGATTCGCTGGTCAATCATGGTTTGATCCTGGCTCAGCGCGGTGCCTATTTCTCGGCTCGTGCCGAGTTCATTCAGGTGCTGCGTCTCGCTACGCAAACGCTCGATACGGCCGAGAAGTCGCATCGTCATAGCGATGCCCTGGCCGAAGCGATCGTCGCCCTGGAAGAAGCAGGCGATTTCATTCCTTCGGGTGCCCGGCTGGAAGCGAACGTCGACCTGTCGATGGTGGTGAGTTCGCACCGCACGCCGGTGCTCAAGAACCGAGACCTACAGTTTGAAACCGCGTTGACCGCGGCTCAACTCTACTTCAACTATGCCCAAGACAAGTTGTCGATCGCTTGCGGTGGCGTGCCGGAAACCGCTCGGGCCTTGGTCGGACTGGGTCGCATTCAAGAGTACCTTTACAAGACGACCGGCGATAACCGGACGTTGATTGGGCCTCGCTCGATGGCCTTGTTCCAAACCGCTTTGGCCATCGATGGATCGAACTTCGAGGCGGCGAACGAACTAGGGGTCATGCTGGCTCGCTATGGTCAACTGGAAGATGCCAAGCAGGTCTTGCTGCAAGGTGTGAAGTCTTCACCACGAGCCGAGATCTGGCAAAACCTGGCGTCGGTTCACCAGTCGCTGGGGGAAGCAGAGATGGCACAACGTGCTTCGACGGAAGCCCAGCTTGCTCGCCAGTTCTCGGAAACCAACGCCGGTCTTGATGCGGTCCGCTGGGTTTCGCCAGAAGAGATGGCCCAGCATGGCAAGGGAGACACCGGCCTCAAGCAGGCACCGAGCGGCGAAGCCATCGATCCGATTGCACGACGACAACGCACCACCCCCCGCTAGTCACGATTCACGGTCAAGGATTCGACCCAATGCGTACTTGGATATTCACCCTGAGTGGTCTGCTGATCTTCGCGTTCAGCATGTCGGCCCATGCCCAGAACATTTCGGCTTATCACCAGCCACCTGGCACGAGTGATATCTTGGTAGGTGTGGACTCGGCCGATCCGACTTGCGAAGGTGAACTTCACTGGAATGCTCGGCGACCGATTCCATGGCAGGTCTTCGCCCAAGGGGAATACGTCGGCCCCGCGCGAACATCTCACGTGCCAGAGTATCGCCTGCGTGTCGATGATGAACTCGACTTCATCTTCCGATTGACTCGCCAGGAAACGACCAGCCCCTATCGCTTGAATGTCGGCGACGAGATCAACATCGAATCGCTTACCGATCCGAACCTCAACCGCAACCTGGTAGTGCAGCCCGACGGCACGATCACCGTCTTGCTGCTGGGTCAAATCCATGCGGCCCGTCGTACGGTCGACGAACTGCGTCAGGCGTTGGACGAGAAGTACAAGAAGTACTACAAGGTGCCTGCTATCACGGTCACACCACTGAAGGTGAACACCAAGCTGGAAGACCTGCGAGCCTCGGTCGACAGTCGTGCCGGTGAAGGTGGTCAGCAGCGTCGTAGCCGTGTGACGCCCGAAGGGACGATTCAGCTTCCCGCCATCGGGAACATCCCCGCCCAAGGGATGACCCTGGACGAACTGAAACGCGAAATCGACGAACGCTATGCTCAGCAGATCGAAGGCATCGAAGTGACGCCCGTGCTGATTCAGCGAGCGGCTCGGTATGTTTACGTCCTGGGCGAAGTCCCGAACCCAGGCCGCTACGAACTGACCGGACCGACGACGGCGATCCAAAGCGTGGCAATGGCTGGCGGCTGGAACGTGGGAGCTAACCTGCGAGAGGTGGTCGTCTTCCGCCGTGCCGAAGACTGGCGTCTGGTGGCGACGAAGCTCGACCTGAAGGGGGCCCTCTATGGCAAACGCCCTGCCCCTTCGGATGAAATCTGGATTCGCGATTCCGATATCATCATCGTCCCCAAGAGCCCGATCTTGTGGGCGGATGAATTCATCAACCTGGTTTTCACCCGCGGTATTTATGGGGTCGTTCCGTTCCAAGGGGTGAATATCAGCGTGAACCGCCTGACGACCTTCTAAACGGCTGAAAATTTTAGCTTGGCGAAACCAAAAGCCCTTCGCTACAGTTAGCGAAGTAGGAAATTCTTTTCGCCAAGCCCCGATTTTCATAAGGGTTCCTGCCGTGAACCGCGCCGTTGCTGCCCTTCTTCTTGTCTGCTTTTCCGCCGGATCGCTGCTAGCCCGCGAATCGAAAGTCGAGCCGCAGCCGATCGGGAAGCAGGTCGAGGGCTTCGAGCTGAAAGACTTCCGTGGCAAGACCGTCAAACTGTCGGACTTCCAAGAGAGTCCGGTTGTCGTGCTGGCGTTCATCGGCTGCGAATGCCCGGTTGCCAAGCGGTATACGCTGACGCTGCAACAACTTGCCAACGATTTCCAAGACCAGAAGGTCGCGATTATTGCGGTCGATGCCAACCAGCACGACTCGCTAACCGAAATGGCCGCGTTCGCCAAAACGCACTCTCTGGAGATTCCGTTCCTGAAAGATTTGGCCAATCGGCTGGCCGACGAAGTAGGTGCCCGTCGAACGCCTGAGGTAGTCTTGCTCGATCAGGCTCGCACGATTCGCTATCGCGGCCGGATTGACGATCACTTCCTGGTGGGCAACGTCCGTGACGCCGCGACCCGCGACGACCTGAAGATCGCCATCAACGAAGTGCTCGCCGGTAAGACAGTCACCGTTGCTGAAACCGATCCGGTCGGTTGCCACATTGGTCGCTTGCTGGAAGCGGACGAGAAGGCCGAGGTAACCTACTCGAATCAGATCGCACGCATCTTCCAGAATCGCTGCGTCGAGTGCCACCGCGAAGGGCAGATCGCTCCGTTCGCCCTGACCGACTACGAGGAAGTGGTCGGCTGGGCCGAGATGATTGCCGAAGTGGTCGAAGACCAGCGGATGCCTCCCTGGCATGCCGACCCGAAGTATGGCCACTTCGCCAACGACCGTCACTTGTCGGCTGAAGAGAAAGACACGATCCTGAAATGGGTTGAAGCAGGAGCTCCGGAAGGAGACAGCCAGCAGATGCCCCAGCCACGAACCTTTGTCGAAGGCTGGACGCTGCCGACCAAGCCAGACGTGGTGTTGAACGTCACGAGCACCCCTTACCCAGTTCCAGCGGAAGGGGAAGTGGAATACAAGTACGCGGTGGTCGATCCTGGCTTCGACAAAGACATGTGGGTCAAAGCGGCCGAAATCAAGCCAGGCAACCTGCAGGTGGTCCACCACATTCTTTGCTTCGCGGTCTCGCCCGGGGCGCTCAAGAAAGGGATGCTTCCTTTGGAAGGGGGTGCCGGCGGATTTTTGTTTGGCTACGTGCCTGGCATGCTGGCCAAGAGCTATCCGGAAGGTGCCGCCAAAAAGATCCCGGCAGGGGCTCGTCTCGTCTTTCAGATTCACTACACGCCAATCGGCTCGCCTCAGGAAGACCTCAGCCAGCTTGGCCTGATCTTCGCCGAAGAGGAAGAGGTGAAGTACGAAGTTCGCACGACCAGCGCCGCCAATCGTTGGTTTAAGATCCCCGCCAATGAAGGCAACTACCCGGTTTTCGCATCCACCGACGAAGTGAGCAACGACGACACGCGGCTGCTCAGCTTCATGCCGCATATGCACCTGCGTGGCAAGTCGTTTCGCTACATCCTGGCGACCGAAGATGGTCAAGAGGAAACGCTGATCGACATTCCTCATTACGACTTCAATTGGCAGACCGCTTACGAACTGGCCGAACCTCGGTCGTTACCGAAGGGCTCGCAGATTCATGCGATCGCCCACTTCGACAACTCGACCGAGAATCTATTCAACCCGGATCCCGAAAAGGATGTCCGCTGGGGTGATCAGACCAAGGACGAAATGATGATCGGCTACTTCGACGTGATCGTACCGGCCGATGGCGATATTTCGGTTCCTAAGACGCAACGCCCCAAGATCGATGTCGCCTTGATTCAATCGCGTGCCAACGACATCTTAAAACGCTTCGATCGCGACAACGACGGCATTATCAAGCGCGCGGAAGTTCCCTTGCGTGGCCAGTTGCTTTTCAACCGCATCGATAAGAACAGCGACGGCGAAGTCACCAAGGACGAACTTCTGGAGTTCGGCCGAAATATGGAGCGATAACTTCGCGGTCCATTCGTCTACGAAGGACCGTTCTGCGCGAGGACATGCAGGAAGCGGCCGCCGTTGTCGTACCAACCATGCCGCGTGAAACGAGTCCACAGCAAGTCGGTCACGACCGATGCCCGGGCACCATCTTCCGATTCCAGTGTCAGGATCACGCGGCGATATGGCAGCGGATCGCGGTGGAAAAAGTCGATTCCGCGCTCGGTGATGTTCTTCCCCACGACCACCGTCGATAAATCGTTCAGGGCCTGACCGGAAGCATCGATTGGAGTCAGGTAGATCAAATGCGGGTACGGATACCGGAAGTCGCGGCGACGCTCGTTGCTGATCTTCTTCGGTAAGATTCGGCTGATCAGCTGACCTACCGTCGCACGCACCTTGGCTTCACTTGCATCAGAGCAAGTTGGAACCTTGGTGAAAGCGAACTCGGATGCGGACGGGGCGCAACTGGTCATAAGCCTGTGAACCTGGAGTTAATCGCGTAAGAAAAGTGAATCAGACGAGCGGATATCGCAGGTCGAACTGTCAAACGGATGAACGTCGGTGGGGCTAGACCGAGTTGGTACCTTCAGCGCGTAAGTTCCTCGAAATGTTTGCCCCGGAACTATTCAAAAAAATACGTCATGATTCGTTGATGGCAAATCCTCGTCCCTTGAAAAGGGCCTAGGGCGACCCCACATCGCGGTAAGCCGCGATTCGAGCAGCTTTTGGGGCAAAAAAGCTGCGGGAAGTCGTAAAGGGATCGGCTCAACTAGCTGGGGAGAAGTTGTCGATACTGGCGTCGCAACTGGGCGATTGCCAGGGGATCGCTCTCGAGGGCGGTCATCGCCATTCGCAAAATGTTCTTGGCCTGAAGCCATTCGCCCTGGGCCGTTGCGTCTTGGATCCATTGTTCGTAGATCGAACGGGTTGTGTAGCGGCTCGGCTCTGTGCCAGGGTACTGCTCAAGCAGTCGCAAGGCTTCTTCGAAACGACCAGTGCGACACCACTGCTCGATGACGGCATCGACAATCTTCTGTCGGTTCTCAGCCAGTTGCTCATCGTGCGTCGACTGCGATTCCATTTGCTCCAGGACCTTCAAGGCCTGGTCACAGTCGCGTTGGCTGACACATGCCACCGCCCAGTTATTCAAGATGGCGGTATGGTTTCGCCGAGCCGCGGCATCGTTGGGATCGAGACGCAAGGCGAACTCGAGCAATTGCATGGCCTGGGCATAGTCTCCGCCGGCAGCCGCGATGCTCGCTTTGTTGTAGGGAATCTTGGCGGCAAGACCGCGTGCCGAGAGCGTTCGAGCCTCATTTCCTGCGAGTATTGCCGGGGAAGAGTCGCGGTCGTGCGGTTCCAGCAGGAACCAGGTCGGACAGGTCGTTTCGATGTCGAGCTCGGGTCGACTCAGTAGTCGACACCAGACGTGGCCACGAGTTTGCATCGCCACGGTGGGCAAGCCAGCTTGCTCGGTCAAAATCTGAAACAAGATGGTCGCCGAGACGCAGTTATAGTCACCTTCGATCAAGGCTCCGCTCAGCGTGTTTTGATTTTCGTCGTACTTCCCATTCAGCAAACGATCGTGCATCGCTTGAAAGACCCATTCGCCGCGCTGCTGCAGAGTGTACTGGCCCCAACGCTCCGGAAGATTGTCTTCCATCCATTTCAAATGGTTAAGCAGTCGCTGCTGAGCTTCCGCCTGGCGATTGCCATCGAGGTCGGACTCGGCTGCCCAAGCATAATCAAGAAGGGTTGCCGCACTCGCTCGAATGATGGTGACGTCACGCGAAGGCATTGCCACGCTGATCGTCGTCGCCAAATAAAACAGAATCAACGTCCATAAGACGTGGTCAGATTCCTTCCAAAATCGAGCCATTCCATCACCGACCGGGATTGGGTTATCGGGAGAGTTTTACAAGTGTGCGCGCCGGTGATCTGCACGATGGAAAGCCGTCGAAGTTTTTCTGGTGCTTACCTCTTGCCCAACTGACAGATGCGGAAAAACCGCTAGAACCGGATTGTTGGACTACACAAATCGAGCAATCCGTGACCAGCCACCGGCTGATTAAATTCGCCAAGGCACATCCTTGCCCAGCGTCGGGGTGGCGTTATATTAGGTGAAGTCGCTCGCGGGTGTAGCTCAATGGTAGAGCCCTTGCTTCCCAAGCAAGTTACGAGGGTTCGATTCCCTTCACCCGCTCTTCATCAAAAAAGCCCACGCTTTCATGGCGTGGGCTTTTTTCGTTCCAAGCTTGATCGATTGGACTGGCTATTTCACTTCCAGCATGTAGTCGAAGGTCGTTGGCTTGTCGCCGGTTGGCCACTTCACCGTGACACTGACTTTGACTTTTCCCTTTTCCGAAGGCAGGACCACCACGCGTTTGTGAGCCGGTCCGAGCAGGGCCGGGCCACCGTTGACCTGCTTCAGATCGTACAACTTAGCCGTGGCAGGACCTTCGACGGCGATCTCGAATTGCGAGCCAGCAATTCCCTTTGGAGCGATCACAACGACATCTTCCGTGGTCAGCTCGACCACTTTCTTCGCGTCCAAAGCGCCTTCGATTTCCAAAATGGTCGCGGCTTCCGCAGTGGCGACGGTCCAACCTACCAGCAGCGTCAAACTGAACAGGGCAATCCAACGTTTCATCACCATCTCTCCTCGATTTGCGAATAACAGCCTGGCTTCCTCGAATCGGGAGCGGCTGATCATGTCACTTGAATCGACACCTTTCACCCGAAAGGCATCGCTACAAAACGTTACTACAGAAAACGAATGACGACGGTGTTTTGTTTCGAAGGTCGATTCGGGGTAAGCTGAAAGCATCCTTTCTGGTCCCCTTCCCTCCTCCCCTTCTTCACCATGCGAGCCACCATGTCCTATCGATTTACTGCAGTTATTGGCCTGATCTTCGCCCTGACAGCGGTTGTTTCCCCTTCGACCGCCACCGCAGCCGAACCGGTCGACGTTTATATTCTGTCGGGACAATCGAACATGGCAGGTAGTGGTGCGAAAGCGCAACTGCCGGAAAGCTGGCAAAAGTCGCTCCCTTCGGTGCAGTATTGGGATGGGAAGCAGTTCGTCGAGTTCGCTCCCAATTCGTTGAACTTGAATGGTGGCGGCCGCTTTGGACCGGAAGTCGGTTTCGCAGGCACGTTTGCTTCCCTGCTACCCAACCAGAAGATCTACATCGTGAAGTTCGCCTTGAGTGGGCAACCACTACACGCCGGGTTCAACGGAGCGAAGTGGACCGGCGAAGAGCCCGGCCCCAACCGGGGAACCTTCTACCCTGGGATCTCGCCTGACGATCCGAACATGGGCAATCACTACAAGCGACTCCGCGACCAGTTCACCAAGGCTTTCGAGGCCTTGAAGGCGGATGGCAAGGAACCGCAATTGAAAGGCGTAGCCTGGATGCAAGGCGAAGCGGACGCCAAGCAAGAGGTGTCGGCCACCAAGTACGATCAATCGATCGCGCTGTTGAAGGCTCGGATTGAAGAAGATTGCCAGAGCCAGCCAGTCCCGTTCGTCATGGGGGAAGTCCTGCCCAACGTACCTTGGATGGAACGTTTCACCCATCGCAATGAAATTCGAGCCCAGCAGGCAGCCGTCGATATGCGAAGCGGTTCAGACCTGGCGATTCGTGGTGTGTGGACCGTGCCGACTGACGGAATGCCGCTGCTAGCAGACACTGTCCATTACGACACCACCGGGCAATTGATGCTGGGGACTTCGTTCGCATTGGGCATGATGGAGGCGGCAAATCAGATGAAAATGCTTTCCGCCAACGACGATCCTGAATAAATCGTCTGCTAGCAGGCCCCCCGCTGAAATGCGTTCGCCGGCACGACTGATATTGCTGGCAAACCCAAATCGCGGTAGCTTTCTCCGGTTCCTTTTCGCCGAGCTGGCATTGGGCAATGGATGTGCCTCTGCTGCGGCGACTTTCAAGAAGCCTGGCGTTCGAATATCTCGGGCGTTTTAGGTTCCTACCGAAGATTGCACGACCCTAGCATGAAGTATCTCCTGTTCGCGATTCGCCACTGTGTTTCCAAATACCGTTGGTCAATCATTGGCTCGATGATTTGCTCCCTGTTGGTTGGGGTGCTGTGGGGAGCCAATATCGGTGCGGTCTATCCTTTCGCCGAAATTATTTTCGACGGACAGAGTCTGCATGAATGGGCCGATCGCGAAACGGTCAACTGCAACACGCAAATCGCCCGTCTGAACACCGAAATTCAAGATCTCCAGGCAGAGCTTCCGCAAGAGAACGACGCCCAAGAAGCCGCGGAGATGAAAACGCGCATTCGCCAGGCCGAAAGCGAGATCTCTGGCTGGCAAGGCAAGTTGAATAACGTCGAGAAATCGAAGCCTTACATCGAGTCGTATGCGCCCGAAAGTCCGTTCAATACGTTGCTGCTGTTAGTTGGTTTCCTGCTGGTTGGCACCATGCTGAAAGGTTTGTTCCTTTCGCTCAGCATGATGCTGGTGGCTCGGGCCACGCAGTTGACGGCGCTCGATTTGAAGCACGAACTGTTCGAGAAACTCCTCGATATCCGGCTCGGCAAAGCGAACATCTCGGCCGGCGACTCGACGACCCGTATGCAGGGCGACGTCGGCTCGATTGGTGCGGCCCTGGAAATTTTGTTCGGCAAGTCGGTTCGTGAACCTATCAAGATGTTTGCCTGCCTCGCAGGTGCGGCCTACATCAACTGGCGTCTGCTGATTCTGTCGCTGATCATCGCTCCGATCGCCGCCTTTGTGCTGTATCGCCTCGCTCGGACCATCAAAGAACTGAACGTCCGCTCGATCTTGATCAACGGCATGATCACCGGCTTCTTCCTCCAGATCATGGAAGGCTATCACGTCGTCAAAGCGTATGGCACCGAAGAATACGAGAAGGAACGCTTCGAAGCGAAGTCGCGTCAGGCCTATTGGGAACGGGTCAAAATCCAGTTCTTCAACTCGATGGTCCGCGTCAACAACGAAGTCCTCGGCCTCGGCATGGTCTGCTTGTCGATGATTGCCGGCGGTTACCTGGTGCTGAATCAAGAGACGCACATCTTTGGCATTCCTCTGGCTGATAAGCCGATGGAACTGGGCTCGATCCTGGCGTTTTACGCCTTCCTGATTGGTTGTACCGATCCCCTGCGAAAGCTGGGAGACGTGTTCGGTTCGATCCAGGCAGGTATTGCCAGTGCCGAGTTGGTTTACCCAATGCTGCAAGCCGATCCACCGATCCTCGATCCTAAAGACCCCGTTGCCATCGACAGCGTTGGTCGTGAAATCAAGTTCGAGAACCTCGAGTTCTGCTACATCGACAACACGCCGGTGCTGAAGAAATTGAACCTGACCATTCGCCAAGGGGAAACGGTGGCGATTGTCGGGCCCAATGGATGCGGCAAAAGCACGCTAATCAACCTGATGATGCGGTTCTACGATCCTGACCAAGGATCGGTCCAAGTCGGCGGGGTCGATATCCGCAACTTCACCCAGCATGACCTCCGTAGCCAAATCGCTTTGGTGACGCAGTCGACCGTCCTGTTCAACGAATCGATCCTCGAGAACATTCGTTACGGCCGCATGGATGCCACCGACGAAGAAGTGTACGAAGCCTCGAAGCTGGCCTACGTCGATCAGTTCATTCAGACGCACATGTCGCATGGCTACGACACGCTGTGTGGCGACAGCGGTAAGAATCTTTCTGGCGGTCAGCGTCAGCGAGTTTCGATCGCCCGAGCCCTGCTCCGCGATCCTGACATCATCATCATGGATGAAGCGACCAGCCAGATCGACATGGAAAGCGAACGCTTGATCCACGAGAGCCTGAAGAACTGCATCGCTGGGCGTACTGCGATCTTGATCACGCACCGAGCAAGCACACTGCAACTGGCCGACCGCATTGTCGTCATGAACCATGGCGAGATCGAAGCAACCGGCACGCATGAAGAACTGATCGAAACCAGCAAAACCTACTGCCGACTGTACGTCGAAGACGAATCGGAAGGCCAGTCGGAAGAAGCCGCCAGCGAGAAACGCTCGGCCGCCTAAGGCGTGGCCCAACCACCACGCAGCAACCACAGAAAAGGGCGTCGCTTAGACGCCCTTCTTCTTTTCTTGCATTCGCCGAACGGCTCGTTGTTTCTTGAGGCTGGTCAGAATGTTCGAGATCGGCGAGATCGACTGACCATATTTGAAGTCGAGCTTCTTGATCTCTTCGTGTGCTGCTTCGCGGGCAGACTTCTCCGTCAGAAAGCCGGTCATGTAGGCTTGCAGCAGAGGCTCGCCACCGTCGATCTTCACGCTGAAGACCACCCGATTCGAGATCGGACTGGCGGCTCGCTGGGCGATCTCGACCTGGTAGTCGAGGAAGGTTTCTACCTTGGGCGTCTGCATCCCCACGCGGCGAATCGACTTGGGTTTGCCGGTGCTATGCGACGAATGCTTGCGAAGATCGAACATGGCCAGGAACTCCTTTCCTAGAAACAACGATCAGACAAAGCTACTTGGAATTCTGTTGGTCTGGTTTCCGCCCGAAGTGAATCTGACACGCATCGCCGCAGTCTTCACCGGTATGCTTCCCGAAGCGATACCGAGCCGCGGCAACCTTCCGATACATCCACTTCCAAACCGGAAGTGAGCCCGGGATGTGCATCAGCGGCATCACCGGCCACAACAAAACCAACCGCCGCGTCAGGTACCGAAATGCTTCGGCCCCGCTATGCTGGCGACCTCGAATATCCGCCACCCACATCTCTTCCATCATTTGATCGAAGGTCAGATTGGGGGCCACATCAGCAACTCGGGCATCGTGTAGCGACAAAAACGACAACCGCTTTTGCACGTCGAGCCGGTACAGAATCTTCACCCCGCCGGTACAGATTCGACAGTGACCGTCGTAGATCACCACGTCCGTATCGGGTCGAGCGGCCGGGTCAGGCAGCCCCTTCGAGGTCTTTCGAGATTCCGTTTGCGTTACCATCTTCTCTGTCCTTGAGCCTCGTCTTGCGCGAAAAAGCAAGAATCGCTCTACCGCTTGGTATCGTCATTTTGGCAGGCGAGGCTCGTCTCATACCATCTTACCCGCAATTTCCCGAGCATTACCACTGCAACTTGGGGGCCTGTAAGTTCGGTTTTCCCTGGAAAATCAGTGGAAAATTCCGGCCCCTATCCGGTAAACTTACAAGTGCACCGATCTTGCCTGCGAATAGCCTGGGAAGATCGTAACTCTACGTCGAAAACTACAAGGACGACGTTCCATGGATACTCTTCACAAACATATCCGCAAAGCCCAGTGGCGAATGACTTTACAGCAATTCGTTGCCCGGCTGATCATTAGCCTTTCGGTGACCATGTCGCTGGCGGCCATCGCGGTTCTGCTGCCCAAATTCTGGCCGCTGGGACTCGATCGAACGGTATGGATGTGGAGCTGGATCGGCGGAGCAGGCGCCCTTGGTCTGATCCTGGCGAGCGTCTGGACCTATTTAACGCGGACATCCGCACTCGCTGCCGCCATCGAGGTGGACATTCGTTACGGCCTGAAAGAGCGTGTCTCGAGCTCGCTGTCGCTGGATGACGAAACCCGCCAGACCCCACTGGGGCAAGCCCTGATGTCCGATGCCGTTCGCCAGGTCGAACGGATCGACGTGAACGAGCGCTTCCCGATCCGTAGCGGCTGGAACGGCCTGGCACCGATCTTCATCGTGGCTGGTGCCGTGCTGATTGCGTTGTTCGTGCCAGACGCCGTGATCGATCCGAACACCGCCAACGCCAATCCAACGCGACTCGATCCAGAACAAACCAAGGTGGTCAAAAAGACCGCCGACCAGCTTCGCAAGGAACTGCAAGAGCGTAAAGAAAAGGCCGAGGAAAAGGGCCTGGAAGAAGCGAAAGAGCTGTTCAAGAAGCTGGAAGAAGGCACCAAGGGGATCGCCAAGAAGGACAAAGTCGACCAGAAGGAAACCTTGCTGGAACTGAACGACCTGGCCAAAGAACTGAAGAAGCGTCGCGACGAACTGGCTTCGAGCGCCGAATTCAAGAAGAAGCTCGAGATGCTCAAAGACCTGCTCAAGGGTGGGCTGGCCGAGGAACTGGCGAAGGCGATGCAGAAGGGCGACCTGGGCAAAGCCTTGGAAGCGATGAAGAACCTGCAGAACAAGCTGAACAACGGCGATCTCTCGAAGGAAGAACGAGAAGAACTGGCCAAGCAGCTCGGCGAGATGGGCAAGAAGATGCAGGAAATGGCGAAGGCTCATCAGCAAGCCAAGCAGGCCCTCAAGGATCAAATCGATCAGGCTCGCCAGGCCGGCAATCAGGCCGAAGCGGAACGCCTACAGCAGCAACTCGACCAGATGAACATGCAGGATGGCCAGATGCAGCAAATGCAGCAGATGGGTGACAATCTGGCGAAGGCCTCGGACGCCCTGCAGAACGGTCAGCAGCAGCAGGCCGCTGATCAGATGAACCAGATGGCCCAGCAGATGCAAGACCTGCAAGCCCAGCTCGACGAGCTGGAGATGCTGGATGGTGCCATGGACCAGATGGAAGCAGCTCGCAACCAGATGTGCAAAGCCTGCCAGCCTGGCCAGAACGGGATGATGGGGCAAAACGGCATGATGGGCCAGCGTCCCGGTAACGGCATGGGTCGTGGTCAGGGACAAGGCGATCGTCCAGAAGAGGAAAACGAAACGGGTGCCTACGACTCGCAAGTTCGTGCCGATCCGAAGAACGGCAAGGGTGTGATCGTCGATTACGTCGACGGAAAGAACCGCGCCGGACAGACCTTGATCGACATCAAGGCCGCAATGGAATCGGAATCGTCGCTCGGCAGCGATGCGTTGACCGAAACCCGCCTGTCGAGGGATCACCAGCAGAACGCTCAGGAATACTTCGACATGGTTCGCGAAGGCCGTTAATAGCCCGTCTTCGCTATGAAACAGAAGAAGCCCTGAAAGGGAAACCGGTAACTCCGGCGTCTCTTTCAGGGCTTTCTTTTTTATCTACCCCACGATCGCATCCTGATGGCAGGACCGACCCGTTCGGCTGACTAGCCGTTCATCCGCTTGGGAATCGTGAAGCTGTAGAGAATGACAATCGCTCCGCTCGACATCATGCTCCAAGGAGCCCAGTCTGGAGGCGTGAACGAACGAGGGCCACCTTCCGCGGCCATCATGGCCGAATCGACGACCAGACACTCAGCCCCGACAATGATCAGCGTGATTCCGACTGCCAAAAATAGCGACCGCCACATGGCAAATTTCCTTATTTTCCTCCGTGCGTTCCTGATCGACCTGAGACAGCTCAAGCCGCGGAGATCAACACCGTTCATCAGCGCATTTTCGAACGGCTTGTTGCGGTATTTATCGGCTAGCACCCGGGTAGCCGCTAGCGTGATTTTTGGCTGGGTACTCTAACCGATACAACCGTCGAACGATGCCTGATTCGTTCAACTAGTTCGCGTCCCATTCCGCCCCGCGAGCGCGCACCAAAAAAGCCGGCAACGCATGGCTGCCGACTTCTTAATTTGGGCTCGCAACGAATCGGGATCGGCTTATTCGACGACCCAGGTATCGCCCGAGTTGAACAGCTTTTCGAGGCTCGCTTCGCCGCGGGTTTCCTTGGCTTGCTGCACCTGGTAGTTGATCGCATCGTCGTAGCACGGAGCGTCGATGTCACGCAGAACACCAATTGGCTCTGGGAACTCAGGATGCGACATGCGGGTCAGCAAGTAAGCGAGAGTCGGATCGGCCGACTTGGCGTCGTGGAACAGCAAGTCGTCCTCGGTGATTCCCTTGCCCAGTTCGACCACTTCCGGGGTGATGCCGTTGAGACGAATCCCCTTGTCGCGATTCTTACCAAAGATCAGCGGCTTGCCATGTTCGAGTTCGAGCACGGTGTCGGCCTTCGTGTCTTTGTCGGTCGCCCACTTGTAGGCACCGTCGTTGAACACGTTGCAGTTCTGGTAAACCTCGACGAACGACACACCCTTGTGGGCGACAGCCTTTTCCAAGGTGTCGGCCAGGTGCTTGATGTGGACGTCGATCGAACGAGCAACGAAGGTAGCTTCGCACGACAGAGCGACCGACAGTGGATGGATCGGATTATCGATCGCACCCATCGGCGTGCTCTTGGTCACCTTCCCCTTTTCGGAGGTCGGCGAGTACTGGCCCTTCGTCAAACCGTAGATACGGTTGTTGAACAGAATAATGTTCAGATTCACGTTACGACGCAGCACGTGCATCAGGTGGTTACCACCAATCGACAACGCGTCGCCGTCACCGGTAATCACGAACACCGTCAGATCCTGACGGGCCGACTTCAAACCAGTAGCAAAAGCGGGGGCACGACCATGCACGCTGTGCATGCCGTAGGTGTTCATGTAATACGGGAAGCGGCTGCTGCAACCGATACCGCTGACGAAGACAGTGTCTTCGCGGCTCATGTTGAGCGTCGACATGACCTTCTTCATTTGGGCCAAGATCGAATAGTCACCGCATCCTGGGCACCAACGCACGTCCTGGTCGGTACCATAGTCCGCGGGCTTCAAAACAGGCAGTTCTGCGGATGCCATGATGGGTCGTTTCTCTATCATTGAAGGGTTATGGATTCAGGTTTCTGTGGGGGTGTTTTTTTTAGCCGAGCAGCGATTCGATCTTGTCTGCGATCTCGGTCGTGGTGAACGGCTTGCCTTGAACCTTGTTCAGACCAACCGCATCGACCAGGAACTTATCTCGCAACAGCATTCGCAGTTGGCCGAGGTTCAGTTCTGGCACCAGGATCTTGTCGAAGCTCGAAAGGAGTTCGCCCAGGTTGCTCGGGAATGGATTGAGGTAGCGGATGTGGGCATGGCTGACCGACTTGCCGGCGGCCTGCATACGAGCCACCGCGGTGCGGCACGAACCGTAAGTACCGCCCCAGCTTACCACCAGGACCTTGCCCGATTCGGCACCCATTACTTCCTGCTTCGGCACCACGCTGGCGATGTTCGCGACCTTTTTGGCTCGCGTCAGCACCATGTGATGATGGTTGGCCGGGTCGTAACTGACGTTGCCGGTACCATCCTGCTTTTCGAGACCACCCACGCGGTGCATCAGACCTGGCGTGCCTGGGATCGCCCATGGCCGTGCCAGTTCTTCGTTACGCTTGTAGGCCATGAAAGGCGGATCGTCTTCGTTACGTGGGCCTGGGTGTTTGACTTCAATCTTCGGCAGGTCGGCGACGTTCGGGATTCGCCATGGTTCACTACCGTTAGCGATATAGCCGTCGGTCAGCACGACGATCGGGGTCATGAAGCGAACGGCCAGACGCCAGGCTTCAATCGCCACGTCGAAGCAGTCGGCAGGACTGCGAGCCGCGATCACGGGGATGGGCGATTCACCGTTGCGGCCGAACATCGCTTGCAGCAAGTCGGCTTGTTCTGTTTTGGTCGGCAGACCGGTGCTCGGTCCACCACGCTGCACGTCGACGATCACCAGCGGCAGTTCCAGCATCATCGCCAGACCCATCGCTTCGCCTTTCAAGGCCATGCCAGGACCGCTGGTCGTGGTCAAAGCCATTTCGCCCCCGTAAGCGGCACCAATGGCCGAGCAGACCGCTGCGATTTCGTCTTCGGCCTGGAAGGTGAGGACGTCGAAGTTCTTGTACTTGCTCAGTTCGTGCAGAATATCGCTGGCAGGCGTGATCGGGTACGAACCCAAAAACAGCTTCTTTTCGCTCAGCTTGGCCGCGGTCATCAAACCCCAAGCCAAAGCCTGGTTGCCGGTCATATTGCGGTAGCGGCCCGGAGCCAGCTTGGCCTTATCGACCTTATAGCTGCTGCGGAAAGCGTCGGTCGTTTCACCGAAGGCATGGCCAGCTTTCAGGGCGCGGCGGTTCGCTTCGGCGACGTTGGCCACCTTGGCGAACTTCGCATCGATGAATCGCAGGGTCGGTTCCATCGAGCGGCCATACAGCCAGAACACCAGGCCCATGGCGAAGAAGTTACGGCAACGATCCGCTTCCTTCACGCTCAGATCGAGACCGTCAACCGCACCACGAGTCATGCTGGTCATCGGAACGGCAAACGTTTGATAGCCGCTCAACGATTCGTCTTCAATCGGGTTGGTTTCGTAGCCGGCCTGACCGAGCGACTTCTTGTCGAACGCATCGCTGTTGATGATCAACACGCCATTGCGTTTCAGGTCGCCGAGGTTGGTCTTCAACGCGGCAGGATTCATCGCCACCAACGCGTCGACCGCTTCCCCTGGGGTGAAGATGTCGTGCGAGGCGAAGTGAATCTGAAAACCACTCACGCCAGCAAGCGTTCCACGAGGGGCACGGATTTCAGCCGGGAAGTCCGGGAAGGTGGCAATGTCGTTGCCAGCCAACGCCGACGTGTTGGAGAACTGGGTACCAGCCAGCTGCATCCCGTCGCCCGAGTCGCCACAGAAGCGAACGGTCGCTTCTTCCAAGGGCTGAATCTCTTTTACGATCGTGGTTTCGTCAGTAGTGGTGGACATGATTATTAGGGGTTTCCGGGCAACAAACGGGGTTTCTTACTTGGAATTATTAAGAGGCGGCGTCCTGCGGCAAATGTCGCGAGCCGGCAGCTCTTCATTGGGATAGGGGTGCGATGTCGGCAAGGTGGGCGAAGGTACAACGATTGGTGAAATTCTAGTCAAACAAATAGTACCCAAGGACGCCACGCAATTCGGGCTCGCGTTCCTCCCAATTCGGGAAGAGTGCTGGCAGAAGAGAACGGATTCTCTCGCATGGACTAGACCACACAAGTCGCCGTCAGATTCGACCGCAAATCGGGCGAAACCAGGAGAGCCATCGGCCAGACGACCGGTGCTTCGGACGCAACTAGGGCCGAAAGGCATTGGCCGAATGCCATGTTGATGGCGAGGATTCACACGACGACGGTTCGGCGAACGGTCGCGACATCCTTGCTGGACGGACTCCGTTTCGTGCTTCATGGCCCTTGGGCAAATGCCAATGGATTGCTGCCATCAATGACAGCGATCCGACTTCGATCGGTTGGTTTGGTTTTTGAAATCTCAGCGCGTCGTCAAACGGCGCCCACTAATTGAAATTTCGACGAGCTACCCCGACTTTTCTGAGGCAATTTTGCCGGTTATGCCGATTTTTCGGGGTTCAATTCCCGGTTTAGTCTACCAATCTCCCCGTTTTGGTGTAACAAGACGACCAATGAAACCCGGGTAAATTGGGTAGAAATTGCCGTTTTCCAGCAAATCGGACATGTTTGTCCATTTTATAGAAGCGATCTTACGGCTTACTACCCCGATTCTCAAAAACATGCCTCAGAAATGAGGTCATCTCGAACGAACCGCAGGCCCCCGAGTCCCCCTATAGCCCGTCAATTACCGCCTAGTCGAAGTCGTCAATCGGCGGAGGGGGCATTCCTTCTTTCTGATAGAACTTCGTCAGATCGATCCCGCCTCGGTTTTCTTCTTCGAGCAGTTTGATGCGGGCCTCAAGTCGTTCCATCCGCCGCATCATCTGGGGGATCAGGAACAAGCTCTCGTCGACCTTCTTCTTGGATGGGACCTTCGGATACCCCAACTGACGCTGCAGGGCCGAGAACAGCAGCATCGGGTCCCGCTTGCGATTGGCCAGCGCAATCCGCCCTTCCCGTTCCCCGAACAGTGGCGGAAAGTCCGAGCCTGGCAGCTTTCCACCACGGCGGATCTGCTGCGTGATGTAATGCTCGCTGCGGGTGTAGATCATGTCGGCGATGTCGATCAAACCGATGCGTCGGCGATTGATCTCCAGGAAGTTTCGCCACGCGTCGTCGTACATCGGATCGAGCAGCATCGCCGCGAAGCCGGTGTCGTACTTCAAACGATGGCGACAGATCGCCTCGAACTGAAAGAGGAATAACGACTGCGGTGTCGCATGCTCGGCCCTTAGTTTGGCTTCGAGCTTTAAGATCTCGAGCCCGGTCTGAAAGTCGAACTTCCCATGATCGTCCTCGGCCGAGGCGACGATGTAGGTTTGAAAGCCGGAGAAGTAATGCCCCAGCCGCTTCATCGCCGGGCCGAACTGGCCACTATGCCGCAGTTCGGAAGCCATGAAATCGATTGCCATCGGCAGGTTGGTGGTGACGAGAATTTCGTCTCTCACCGACATCAGTATCTCTTGCATGGGGCGATTGTCGGTCAGCCCGTGCTGGATACCTTCGAAGAAATGCCGCTGCTCGATGTATTCCTCAACCTCTAGACCTGGTCCAGGGTTCGGCGCTTCGCTCATAGTTTTCCTGTCTGTGGCCTGGGCTGGCGGCGCAATGTTGCAAGATAAGCCCCAGGCGGAAGGACCGATGCTGGTGTGGCACAGAACCGCTCCGAGCACCTCGGTTACGACTCTTCGAGTTTGAGATGTCCGTCGAGGAATTTCAATGCCTCTCGCTTGGCATTGGGATCGATGAAGGTCGACAGGTGCCCTCGCCCTTCTGATTTAAAGAAGGTGGTCGGGATGCCCAGGTTGGTGAGCTTCGCATGCATCCGCTCGGCGTTGTCGATCGGAACAACCTCGTCTTCGGTGCCATGAAAGAAGAAGATTGGTGGACACTTGGCGGTGACATGCGTCAGCGGCGAAGCCTCGGTATAGGTCTCGGGAACGTTGGCTCGCGAGCCTCCAAGGAAGAATTTCAACCGTTGACTATGCAGCGGTTCGTTCGTGAAATCACAGGGAGCGCCTCCGGCGACCACCGCCTTGAGCAGCGGTGTTTCGCCATCGTCTTCGGCATCCATCGTGGCGACCAGGCAGGCCAGGTGACCTCCGGCCGAATAACCCCAGCCAGCTATGCGGTTTGTGTCGATGTGAAACTCTTCGGCGTTGTTCACCAACCAGTCGAGCGCGGCCTGACAGTCTTCGAGCTGGGCCGGGTAGATGTGAACAGGGGCGAATCGATACGTAATTGTCGCTACAGCGTAGCCATGATTGGCCAGAAACATGGCGTGCGTTGCCATGTGACTTCGTGAGCCACCAGCCCAAGCCCCTCCATGGATCATCAGCACGGCAGGAAAGGGACCTTCCCCAGGAGGCAGATAAACATCGGCTTTGAGTATCTTGTCTTCCCGCTCGGCGAATACCTGATTAGGCAGGTAACGAATCGCCCCCATTTCGGCCTGGAGGGTCGAACGCCAGGTAGCGAGAAAAAGAATTGCGAGTATGAAGGTTTTCAAGCCTGTCACGACCGACTCCGTCAAGGTGAACTATTCCGCGATAGCACGGGTCCTATAATGAGTTATTCCGCTCCCGTTGCCCATTATTAACCCTGTGGGCAATATTAACCCCGAGCATCGTGCCAGGCATCCCTTTTAATTCGGCGATGCCCCCAAGTTTTCAGGAGAGTGCTTCCCGTGAGCCACCGATTTTCTACCGTCCAGGCTGCCGTCGACGCGATCAAAGCTGGCAAAGTTATCATCGTTGTCGATGCCGAAGACCGGGAAAACGAGGGGGATTTTGTCGCTGCCGCCGAAAAGACGACCCCCGAAGTGGTGAACTTCATGATCACCCAGGGGCGAGGCCTCTTGTGTGCGGCTTGCCTGCCCGATGTCTGCGAACGGCTCGATCTGCCACCATTGGTCGAAAACAACAACGCTCCCTTGCGAACCGCGTTCACGACCCCCATCGATCACAAGAACGCCAAAACCGGGATCACTGCCAAGGAACGTTCCGAAACGATCATGGCGATGGTCGACCCCCAATCGACCGAAGACGACTTCGTCCGCCCTGGCCACGTTTACCCGCTGCTGGCCAAAGAAGGTGGCGTGCTGCGACGCGCTGGGCACACCGAAGCCTCGGTCGACCTGGCCCGCATGGCAGGCCTGACGCCGGCTGGTTCGCTGTGCGAGATCTTGAATGAAGAAGGGGACCGGGCCTCGCGCGACGAACTGATCGCGCTGGCCGAGAAGTTCAATCTCGAGATCATCTCGATCGAGCAGCTCATTTCGCATCGTCGCGTCAATGAAAAGCTGGTGGAACGAGGTGCAGAGGCGAAGCTGCCGACCAAGTTCGGCGAGTTTGACATCATCGTTTACGACGTGAAGTACGAAACCCAGGAGCCGGTCGTGCTGGCCATGGGGGACCTCAGCTCGGTCGAAGCTCCGCTCGTGCGACTTCACAGTAGCTGCTTCACCGGCGATTTGATTGCCTCGCTCCGCTGCGATTGTGGCGACCAACTGGAAATGGCCCTGCGAAAGATCAGCGAAGAAGGCGTCGGTGCCTTGGTCTACTTACCGCAGGAAGGTCGGGGCATCGGCCTGAAAGCCAAGATCCGCGCTTACGCCCTGCAAGATCAAGGTCTCGATACGGTCGAAGCGAACCACGCGCTCGGTTTCAAGAGCGACATGCGAGACTATGGCGTGGGGATCCAGATTTTGAAAGACCTCGGTCTATCGAAGATTCGCCTGCTGACGAACAATCCCAAGAAGACCGACGCGTTCATCTATGGCGGGTTCGATCTGGAAGTGGTCGATCAGGTGCCGATTCACCCAACGCCAAATCCGCACAACCAAAAGTATCTCGACACCAAACGCGACAAGATGGGGCACCGCCTGCCGTAGGCATCACAGGCGTGCGGCACGTGTTAGTTGCGTGCCATACAGACGCTGTCGACAATCTGCCCTTCGCGAAGCACGGCCAGGCCGGCTTGGCCTTGATTGGCGGCCCAAGCGGCATCGGGCGTCGAGTAATTCCAAAGCTCGTCGCCAGGGACCATTTGCTGAAAGAGACCGCCCGCCTGATTCAGGTAGTGGCGAGCCATTTCAGCGACGGCAGGGTCTGGGTTAGAACAGGTCGCCAGAATTTCGTCGACCGTAGTCGGCGCGGTGAGCCACTCACGTGGGATCGCTTCAGAATTCATCGAATCCGCCTAGATATAGAACATTTCGTCAGGCTGTTCCGCTACGCGAGCAGCGAGACTGGCCAGGGTAACATCTTCCAGAATCTTGGTGCGTTCCTGACAAATCTTACCC
This sequence comes from Bremerella sp. JC817, assembly GCF_040718835.1. Lineage (NCBI taxonomy): Bacteria > Pseudomonadati > Planctomycetota > Planctomycetia > Pirellulales > Pirellulaceae > Bremerella > Bremerella sp. JC817. The sequence goes on from NZ_JBFEFG010000281.1 coordinate 945,988, forward strand.
CACACGCCGCATAGTGCCTGGGCAGCAGGCGTTGGCCGCTGCAGGTTCGATTCTGACTGATCGCCACTTCCTTCGATTACTTGAAAGATATCGGCCAGCGTAATGCGATCAGGGGCCTGCGCCAAACGATATCCCCCGGTTGAACCACGGGTACTTTGCACGAGGCCCGCCGCTTTCAGTTGAGCCATGATCTGCACGAGAAACGGCTGCGGAATGCCTTGGGCTTCGGTGATCTCGCGCAGCCGCGCTGGCTGGTCGGCTTCGTACCGGGCAGCCAGTTCGATCATCGCGATGCAGGCATATTCGCTTTTTGCCGAGACCGTCATTTCACTACTAGGCGTTGGGGCTGTCGTCTAAGGTGTGCAAACCACACTCGGTCTTTCCAGTTCCGCTCCATCGGCCGGCACGTTCGTCTTCGCCTGCCAGAACGGCACGCGTGCATGGCCAGCAGCCAATGCTGGTGTAGCCTTGATCGTGCAGCACGTTGTAAGGCACGCCATGCTCGGTAATCATTCGCCAGACCCAGCTCTTGGTCTGGTTGGCCAGCGGATTGATCTTCACCAGGCCGAACTTCTTATCCCAGCCAACAATGCTGGCGCGGGCCCGGTCTTCGCTCTGGTCGCGGCGAATGGCACTGATCCAAGCATGCTTCCCTTCCGCACCGCGCTGCAGCACTTTGATCTTACGATCGAAGCAGCATTGGGTCGGGTTCGTCTTATAGAGCGGGCCGCCATGAAGCTGCTCGTACTCTTCGACCGTGTGCTCCGGCTTGAGCAACTCGACATCGATGCCGAACTTCTCGCGAATCTGGTCGCGAACATCGAGCGTTTCCTGGAACTGGTAGCCCGTGTCGAGATTGAAAACCGGAGTCTCCGGGGCGACCTGCGAAAGGAGATATAGAATCACACACCCTTCTGGACCGAAGGCGGTTCCCATCGTCAGCTTGGTGCCAAAACGATCCGCTCCCCAGTGAATGATCTCTTCGGGGGTGGCGGTTTCGAGCCGCTGCGACGCTTCTTCCAACTCGGCCATCAGCTCTGGAGTGGGCTGAAGCATGCCGGAAGTTGTTTGCTCTTCTTGATTTACGTTGCTGGCCGACATGGCATTCACTTGAAACGGGTTGTCCGTGGTAAGGCTTGTCAGTTGCATGGGTTACGTGCCCTTGGGTGTCATTGTTAACTAACATGACCAACTTAGTCAACAATAGATCCGATGCCGAGAATCTTCATCGGTTACACCTAGGGACGATCTCCAGGTTGATTTGTGCCGGTTCTAGCGATTGCGGCAGAGAAGGGAACAACAGCCCGTTTAAAACGCGTCGCTCTCCGAGAGCTTCTCGATCATTCCGATCAGCATGAGGGCGGTTTGCGATTCTTCGTCGGTCACGTAATCAGCCCCGACCAGGTGCAATCGCTCTCGATTGCGCTGATAGCGGCAGCGAGCCAGAATGGTGCAGCGACGGTTCATCGCTCGGATGCTTTTGACAATCTGCACCGATGCCTCGTCGTCAGGCACGGCCACCAAAACCAAGTTGGCGTGGGCGATCTCGGCTTCTTCCAGTGTCTTTCGCTTGGTGGCATCGCCGGTGACGGCTCGAAAACCAGCTTGAATCAGCGGATAGGTATTCACCGAATTCAGATCGATGAATCGAACTTCCGCCCCGGAGATTTCAATCCGCGAAGCCACTTGCCGGGCAACGGGACCAACGCCGATGATCACCGCCTCGCGAATGGTCTCGCGGGCTTCAATGGCCTTCTCTTCTTTGCTGGTGTGCAAGGAAGGATCGTTACCCAACTTGCGGATCCCCCAGCGAATGAACCCTGGCGTCAGAATCATCGTCCCAATCGCCAGCACGAGCATCTGGTTATAGTGCGACTCTTGCACGAGGTTTCGCGTCAGACCTTCCGACAGCAGCAGGAAGCTCATTTCACCCACCTGCGAAACACCGAGCCCCATCCAAAGAGCCACGCGCCAGCTCATGCCGGAAGCTCGAATCGCCAGGCCGGCACCAAGTGTCTTCACCAGCACGACCAACGGAAAGCCAATCAGCACCAGCAGCGGATCATGAAGCAAGGCTTCAATATCGAGCAGGGCCCCCAGCGAGATGAAGAAGACCGCCGCAAAACTTTCGCGGAAAGGAAGTGTCAGGGCATCGACCTGCTGGGTGAAGCGATTTCCTCCCAGGATCAGACCGGCCCCAAAGGCACCAAAAGCGGCCGGAAGCCCCAGGATATGTGCCACAAAGCAGCCACTTCCCAGCAAAGCCAACGCAAACAACAGCAACAACTCTCGGCTTCTCAGCAGCGAGAAGAGCGGCAATGCGAATCGATGCGTAACAAATGCCAGGACCGGAATGGTTGTCAAAAACAGGATCGTCACGATCCCCAGCCGCACGAATTCCAGCGGCGAATAGTTCTCGGTCGCGGCGATTAGCGGGACGGCCAACATCAGCGGAACGATCGCCATGTCTTGGAAAAGCAAGATACCGACGCTACGTACGCCAGCCGGCGACGAGGCGACATTTAGTTCGTGTAGGGCCCGAAAGACGAGCACTGTCGAGCTTAAGGCCACAGATGCTCCCAAGAGCGAAGCTCCCTGCCAGGGCAGCCCCAGCAGGATGAACAGAAAGCTCACTGGCACCGCGACGGCACACATCTGGACGAAGCCGGCCACCAGAATCCACGGCCCGACATGCCGCATTTCTTCCCACGAGACTTCCGTGCCGATCGAGAAAAGGAGAAACAACGCCCCCATCTCAGCCAGGTGCTTCAGATCGTGATTCTCGGTATGCAGAATCTGCAACGCCCCGTTCCCGATAATGGCACCAGCAATCAGGTAGCCAACAATCGTCGAGACATGCAGGTAGCGACAAATGGCACCCGACACGAAGCCGGCAGCCAGAATGACGATCAGGTTGAGTGCCAGGATCTCTAACGGGTCCACAAGTCCAAAATCCCTGGAACAAAGAACAAAGGTGCTTCCATCACGCGTTGGCCCCTTAGTTTTAAGCGGCCTGGCAAGTTTTATCGATTGGGTTGCCCCTTACTTTCCGGCGTTTCTAGCGAGAAAGCGATGATTGTTGACGTCGCTTGTGTCTATTAAACTGCAAATCCCATTTCTACTGACAGGCCAACTCCTTTTTAGGCCTGCCTGGATCTGCCCTTCCCCTGTCACCCAATCCTGCATCGTTCAAAAGCTCAACTATGTCTAACAAGACCTACCTCGCAGTCGACCTGGGAGCCTCCAGCGGTCGTGTCCTCGGTGGACGTTTCGATGGCTCGACGCTTCAACTGGAAGAAGTTCACCGTTTCGAGAATGGCCCGATCGCTTTCGCCGGGCATCTGCACTGGGACCTGTTGAAGCTTTGGCAAAACATTAAGGACGGCCTCACCGCTTCGGGAAGCAAGTTTGGCAGCGAGATCAGCAGCATTGGCGTCGATACATGGGGCGTTGACTTTGCCCTGCTGGGCCGCAATGACGAACTGCTGGGCAATCCGTACCACTACCGCGATCCGCGTACCCAAGGCATCTTCGAACGAGCCTTCGCCAAGGTGAGCCGCGACGAGATCTTCGCCGAGACCGGTTTGCAGTTCATGGAAATCAACACGCTGTACCAACTGATCGCCATGCGGGAAGCCAACAGCTCGATCCTAGAATCGGCCGAAAGCTTCCTGATGATGCCCGACCTGTTCCATTGGCTGCTAACCGGCGAGAAGGGGAACGAGCTGACCAACGCGTCGACGACGCAGCTCTTAAACCCCGTGACCAAGCAGTGGTCGAAGAAGCTGATTGAAGGCTTCGACCTGCCAGAACGGATCTTCGGCGAGATTGTCGACCCCGGCAGTGTTATCGGTCCGCTCCGGACGACCGTGCTCGAACAAATTGGCTTGAACGGCACGCGTGTCGTTCGCCCTGGCACCCACGACACCGCTTCGGCCGTCGTCGCCGTGCCGGCCAAGAGCTCGCCCGGCGAGATGCCCAACTGGTGTTACATCTCCAGCGGAACCTGGTCACTGATGGGTGTCGAAACGCCGCATCCGATCATTAACGAGCAGTGCGCCGAGTTTAACTACACCAACGAAGGAGGCGTCTACGGGACGACCCGCCTGCTGAAGAACATCGCCGGCTTGTGGCTGGTGCAAGAGTGCCGCCGTATCTGGAAACTGGGTGGCCACGAGTATGGTTACAGCGACCTCGTGCGGATGTCGCAGGAAGCCACGCCGCTGGCTTCGTTCGTGAACCCAGACCATTCCGACTTCGCCGCGCCGCAAGATATGCCGGCGCAGATTCGGGACTTCTGCGAACGTACCGGACAGATCGTCCCGCAAGCCGACGGGGCTGTCATTCGCTGCGTGCTGGAGAGCCTCGCGATGCGGTACCGCGTGGTCCATCGCAAGCTACAGGATCTGACTGGAACCAAGATCGACACGATCCATATCGTTGGTGGCGGAACGCAGAATCAGCTTCTTTGCCAGATGGCCGCCGATGCGTGCAACTGTCAGGTCGTGGCCGGCCCAGTCGAAGCGACCGCGATCGGTAACCTGATGCTTCAGGCCGTCGCTTCCGGCGACATCGGTAGCCTGGCGGAAGGCCGTGAAGTGATTCGCAACAGCTTCCCGGTTGTCACCTATACGCCGAAGACCCCAACGATGTGGGACGACGCGTTCCCACGATTCGAGAAAACTTGCAGCTTCTAATCAGGCCGCCGAGTTTTCGAGAAGAACTTTCTCTATTCGCTGACAGTGGCCAGCAAGAGTCGATTCACCTTTACTGGTACCAGAACAGACTTCCCACCTAAACCACTGCGACAAACCGCCTCGCCGAGAAGTAAGAAAGAGTAGCACCATGATCAAAGTCGGAATCGTTGGCGTCGGATTCATGAGTTGGATTCATTACCTGGCCTATCAAAAGGTCCGGGGAATGAAGGTCACCTCATTCTGTTCGCGCGATCCGAAGAAGCAAAAAGGGGACTGGCGCGGGATCAAAGGCAACTTTGGTCCGGCCGGCGAGCAGATCGATGTTTCCAAGATGGCGGTCTATGCCACATTGGAAGAAATGCTGGCGGACGATTCGATCGATATGGTCGACATCTGCCTCCCCCCTGCTCTGCACGAAGAGGCCACGATCAAAGCGTTGAAAGCAGGCAAGCATGTGCTGGTCGAGAAGCCGATCGCGCTCGATCCGGCGGCCGCCAAACGGATGCAGAAAGCAGCCGACAAGTGCGGCAAGCTGATGCTGACCGCGCACGTGCTGCCATTCTTTACGGAGTTCAACTTCGCGTTGGAAGCGGCTCGTTCAGGCAAGTTTGGCAAGGTGCTTGGTGGCCACTTCAAGCGTTTGATCAGCGATCCGACCTGGATCCCAGATTTCTACGATCTGGAAAAGGTTGGCGGTCCCCTTCTCGACCTGCATATTCACGACGCTCACTTCATTCGCTTGATGTTTGGCATGCCCACCAGCGTGACCAGCGTCGGCCGCATGCGTGGCGACTGCGTCGAATACTGCACCACGCAGTTCGGTTTCGCCGACAGCAGCTACGTGGTGACAGCTACCAGCGGCGTGCTGCATCAGCCGGGACGTAGCTTCACGCATGGCTTCGAGATTCATTTTGAAGAAGCAACGCTGCTGATGGACTTCGCTGTGATCGACGACGCCCCGGTCGTGGCGATGCCGCTAACCGTGTTGCCGAAGAAGGGGAAGTCGAAGCAACCGAAGCTGAAGGGTGGCGACCCGGTCGATTCGTTCGCTGCCGAGCTGAAGGAAGTGGAGCAGAGCATTCTGTCTGGCACCCCGTCCAGCATACTGGGTGGCGACGTGGCTGTCGACGCATTGGTACTTTGCCAGAAGCAAGCCGACTCGATTGCCAAAGGCAAGACGGTCCGCGTCTAAGGTGCCAACTTGCCTGGAGACAGGCTTCTACGGTCGACGGTGCGGCGAATCCAATTTTCAGGGGATTCGTCGCAAGATTGGTCGAGATGGGGCGAATCTCAGTGCATAGCATTGTTTCTCCCGAAGATCGACCGATGGCATTATTCCTTATTTCCCATGGCTGCGGCGTGCTTGCCCTCTGCATCCTGGTGAACTTCTGGTGTGCCCTTAAGGTCGGTTCCGACCTGGACGACAACCGAGCCCTGGGCGTGGCGATGCACACATCGTTCGTCACGGGGAATTGGGCCGCGATCTTCGGTGCTGGCTGGTCGCGCACGGATGAACCGGAAATGCTATTCACGATGGTTACCTGGACAACCTCCTTGGGAACCTTCGGAGGAACGTTGGTCCTGGCATCGCTACTTTGGGGCTATTTGTTCTGACGAGGATCGCCCTGGCAGCCCGACCTATTGAAGCAAGAAATCAAGGAACTTCTGGCTATGTTAGAAGCGATCGGGATTATCTTCGAGTTCATCGGCTTTTTCCTCGAACTCTTCGTCGCGTTGAGCAATAAGAAGAAGTAACGCGTCGACGCGTCTTGAAATTCGGTCAAATCCCCCGAAAACTGGTTGCCTGCACAAAAACGGCAACGTAGATATCTCCAGCCGGACCATGCTTCCGGAGTCGCGTTAAAACCGCTTCAATCCTGGGGAGCCGTACGAGATGAATGCCGTCGAAACGATGCTGTATGCCCTGGTCTGGGTCATTGCGATCGTGAATTTCATTTGCTTCTTCTACGTTATTTTGAAAATGTTTCAGAACAATGACGTAGGTCTAGCGCTGATCTCGCTGCTACTGACGCCCTGCTCTGGGCTGGGGATGCTGATTGTCTTCATCGCTGGTTGGGCCTATGTCGTCCGGTACGACACCTTCCGTTTTATGGCGTTCTGGAGCCTGCTCTCGTTCTCGCAGCTTCTGTTTGCGATCGCGTACGTCCTGCTGGAAATCCAGCAGCACGGGCAACTACCGATGATTGCCGGCGCGGATTAAGCAAATCGGAGATTCTCCTTCACTCCGCCATTGAATTTGCTTGCTCGGCCCTGAAATCGAGCAGTAGAACGAAGAACGGTGCTGCTTCACCGCGAAGCGGCAGTGGCCATGTTATCGGGGGAATTGCATCATGCTGGTTCTACTGTTGGCCCTCTCTGGGCTCATGGGCTTGGTTTCGATCGGCTGCTTCATCGTCATTGTCATGCAGATGTTTCAGCACGGGGACGCGACCCTGGGGATCGTCTGCCTGGCCACGCTCTTGTGCGGCCTCCTTGGCTTTCTGATCGCATTTGTGATGGGCTGGATCAATGTTGGTAAGTACCAGGCCAACAAGGTCATGATGATCTGGACCTTCTGCTGGATCGGCCAAATGGCGATCGCCGTGATTGGCAATAGCAGCGGCGCTTTCGGCGGCTAAAACAGCCACTACAACACTACAGAAATACCGAAAGGGCACCTCGGCGAGTACGAGGTGCCTTTTTCTGTCATATTGGCAGGCCTGGCCGTTACGTCGTAAACACCCTGCCACGGCGGCAAAGAGAAGACCCTAAGGCTTTTCTAAACAAGCACTTACATCGCAGCGACAATCCTATGGCACGCTTCTTGCATACTTGATTCCCCACGCAATCGTTCGCGCAACAATGGCAGGCGGTCGCGGTTTAGACCTACCGCGCCTCGTCCGTCCACCATTCATATCCCGCATCGGCGTCTCCTGATCGGAGGAGACACTAAGCCCCTAAGTTTTCTGGAGGAAGGCAATAGCATGGCAACGGCTACGAAAAAGAAGGCTTCGAGCACGAAACAACGTCTGCAGCCACTGGGCGATCGCGTAGTGGTTCGCCGCGACGAACTGGAAGAAAAGACCGCTGGTGGGATCTTCCTGCCCGAGACCGCCAAGAACAAGCCATCGCGTGGCGTGGTCGTTAGCGTCGGCACCGGCCGTCTGCTGGAAGACGGCACCCGCAGCCCGCTGCAGGTCAAGGAAGGCAACAAGGTCATCTTCAGCGCTTACGCTGGTAGCGACACCTTCACCGTTGGCGACGACGAAGTCATCCTGCTCCGAGAAGACGACATCCTGGCCGTCATCGAAGGCTAAGCCGACGTCCTTCTGGACTATCTACCCGTACACACACTCAGACGAATCAAAATACCTTTAGGAGATACCATCGATGGCCAAGATCATCGCCTTTGATCAGGAAGCACGCGAAGCCATCCGTCGCGGCGTATCCAAGCTGGCGAAAGCTGTCAAAACGACCCTCGGTCCCAAGGGCCGTAACGTCATCATCCAGAAGAGCTTTGGCAGCCCGACCGTCACCAAGGACGGCGTGACCGTCGCCAAGGAAGTCGAACTGGAAGACGTCTACGAAAACATGGGCGCCCAGATGGTTCGCGAAGTTGCCAGCAAGACGAGCGACGTCGCTGGTGACGGTACCACCACCGCCACGCTGATGGCCGAAGCGATCTTCAACGAAGGTCTGAAGGCTGTTGTCTCGGGCGTTAACCCGATCCAGATGAAAGCTGGTATCGAAAAGGCTGTCGCCGCCATCACTGCCGAGCTGAACAGCATGGCGATTCCGATCAAGAAGAAAGAAGAAATGGCCAACGTTGGCGCCATCGCTTCGAACAACGATCGTGAAATCGGCGAACTGCTGGCCGACGCCATGGAAAAGGTCGGCAAGGACGGCGTCATCACCGTCGACGAAGGCAAGAGCCTGGCCACGGAAGTGGAATGGGTCGAAGGTATGCAGTTTGATCGCGGCTACCTCTCGCCTTACTTCGTCACCAACCCGACCACCATGCAGGTCGAACTGGATGACTGCTACATCCTGGTCTTCGAAAAGAAGATCAGCAACATCAAGGACCTGGTTCCAGTTCTGGAAGCCGTGGTTCAGCAGAGCAAGCCCCTGTTGATCATCGCTGAAGACGTCGACGGCGAAGCGTTGGCCACCCTGGTCATCAACCGTCTGCGTGGCACGTTCAAGTGTGCCGCCGTCAAGGCTCCTGGTTACGGCGATCGCCGCAAGGCCATGATGGAAGACATCTCCATCTTGACCGGTGGTACCGCGATCTTCGAAAGCCTGGGCATCAAGCTGGAAAACCTGGGCCTGGCCGAACTGGGTCGTGCCAAGAAGGTGATCATCGACAAAGACAACACGACGATCATCGAAGGTGCCGGCGATACCCAGAACATTAAGGATCGTATCGCTCAGATCCGTCGCGAAATCGAAAATTCGTCCAGCGATTACGACAAGGAAAAGCTGGAAGAACGTCTCGCCAAGCTGGCCGGCGGTGTCGCCAAGGTCAACGTTGGTGCCGCGACCGAAAGCGAAATGAAGGAAAAGAAGGCTCGCGTTGAAGACGCTCTGCACGCAACCCGTGCCGCTGCTGCCGAAGGCATCCTGCCAGGTGGTGGTGTTGCTCTGCTGCGTGCTTCGTCCAAGGTGAAGGGTGCTGACCTAAGCCACGACGAAGAAATCGGCTTCAACATCGTTATCCGTGCTTGCCGTGCACCGATCACCACGATCGCCACCAACGCTGGTAAAGATGGCAGCATCATCTGCGAAAAGATCCTGGATAGCAAAGGCAACCAGGGTTACAACGCACTGACCGACACCTACGAAGACCTGGTGAAGTCGGGCGTCATCGACCCAGCCAAGGTTACCAAGACCGCTCTGGCCAACGCCGCCAGTGTCGCGACCCTGCTGCTGACCAGCGATGCCCTCATCGCCGAGAAGCCAAAGGCCGACAAGAAGGGTGGCCACAGCCACGACGATATGTACTAAACCGATCTAGTACATCGATCCATGCAAAAGCCTGCCAGAGTGCTCTCTGGCAGGCTTTTTTTATTTGGGTACCGTTGGTATAAATTGTCCCCGATTTTCTTCACTTTCACACATTGCAATTGAGACCTCGCAATGGACAAATACCAACACCCATCCTTAGGAACGTTGTTTCTTGAAGACGACCAATGGCTGACCGAAGAAGGCGAAGTCACCTTCGCTGACGAGGTCATTCGCATCGTCTTCGCCCGTGGTACCGAGGAAGGCCCGTCCGATGCCTCGCTCGACGGTTTCGAGTGGATAGATGCCAACTGGAGCAAGGTCCTGACGCTGATCGAGGACCAGGCCTTCGAGTTCTATCAAAGCTACGACAACTCGGTGGAAGACTTCCCAGAGTTCGCCAAGCCTGCCGATATCTGGGGATCGGAATACCTGCTCGGACTTCGCATCTTTTCGCCGGAAGAGTTCGAGGTCACATTGCAATTCGACTGGCAAGAGGAAGACGACGAACACGAGATCACCTTCTATATCGAAGAGGGGGAATGCAGCTCTTATTCTCAGGACGGCTAGGCTCGTAGCAGACCGAATCAAAAAGCCTCTCCGCAGCGATCGGCCGAGGGGCGAATGGGTTGGCGACGCGGGATCTCATTTCGGTTGACAACCGTCCTCAAACACTCAAATTTCAACCCGTTTTTGTCGACCTTACGCCCCCATGCGCAGGAGGGAGCGACGAACTGACCTACTAAAATAAACAGCAGTGCTTTAGCTCCATTGCCTGCGTCTCGAAGGTCGTTGCATCGATGATTTCCCCTCGTAAATTCTCTTGGCGTCGTCTGAACCTGGTTCTGACATTTTCCCTGCTGCTCGGTATCACGATGAGCGATCTTGCCTCGGCCGAAGAACCTGCCCCATCCAACAATCCGATCTTCGAGGGTTGGTACGCCGATCCGGAAGGGATCATTTTTGGCGATACCTACTGGATCTATCCGACCTACTCGGCCCCGTACGACCAGCAAACGTTCTTCGATTGCTTCTCGTCGAAAGACCTGGTGCATTGGACGAAGCATTCCCGCATTCTCGACAACACCGAGATCAAGTGGGCCAAGCGAGCGATGTGGGCGCCCTCGATCATCGAGAAGGATGGCAAGTACTACTTCTTCTTTGGTGCGAACGACATCCAGAACAATCAGCAACATGGGGGCATCGGTGTCGCCGTGGCCGATCATCCCGCTGGTCCCTTCAAAGACCATTTGGGCAAGCCACTGGTCGACAAATTCCACAACGGTGCCCAGCCGATTGATCAGTTTGTTTTCAAAGATGCCGACGGCACCTACTACTTGATCTACGGTGGCTGGCGACACTGCAACATCGCGAAGCTGAACGACGATTTCACCGGCTTCAAGCCGCTACCCAACGGGCAGATCTTTCAAGAGATCACGCCGCAAGGTTACGTCGAAGGTCCGTTCATGTTCATCCGCGATGGCAAGTATTATTTCATGTGGTCAGAAGGTGGTTGGACCGGTCCCGACTACAGCGTTGCCTATGCGATTGCCGACAGCCCCTTCGGACCGTTCAAGCGAATCGACAAAGTGCTGAAGCAAGACGCTCAGGTAGCCACCGGCGCCGGGCATCACTCGGTGATTCATATTCCCGGCACGGAAGAATACTTTGCCGTATATCATCGTCGTCCGATCGGCCAAACCGATGGCAACGCGCGGGTCACCTGCATCGACGTAATGAAGTTTGACGATCAAGGCAAGATCTTGCCGATCAAGATCACGCACGAAGGTGTAGCCGCTCGCCCGTTAGTAGACTGACGGCACAAACACATCTTCCGGCAGCGACTTTCGCTGATAACCTTCGGCATGCTCACGTGGCGGCAGCGAGATCGGCTGGTTGGGCACTTCCGCGTAGGGAATCTGCTGCAAGAAATGATGAATACAGTTGAGGCGAGCACGCTTCTTGTCGTCCGCCTCGACGACCCACCACGGTGCCTCTGGGATGTTCGTCCGGGCAAACATTTCTTCTTTGGCCCGCGTGTACTGCTCCCAGCGTCGACGCGACTCGAGATCCATCGGGCTTAGTTTCCACTGCTTGAGAGGATCGTCGATCCGGCACTGGAAGCGAAATTGTTGTTCGTGATCGCTGATCGAAAACCAATACTTGATCAGGTACATGCCAGAGTTCACCAGCATCCGTTCCAGTTCCGGGACCGTTTGAAAGAACTCTTGCAACTGCTGTTCGTTGCAAAAGCCCATCACGCGTTCGACACCGGCGCGGTTGTACCAACTGCGATCGAAGAGCACGATCTCGCCACCGGCCGGAAGATGCCTGATGTAACGCTGGAAATACCACTGGGTCTTCTCACGCTGATTCGGAGCAGGCAACGCCACCACGCGGCAGACTCGCGGGTTGAGGCGTTGGGTAATGCGTTTAATCGCACCTCCTTTGCCCGCCGCGTCGCGTCCCTCAAAAAACACCGCCACCTTGGCTTTCGTTTCAACAACCCAGCTCTGCAGCTTGATCAACTCGCGTTGCAGTCGCAGCAGTTCTCGAAAGTAAACGCGTCGAGGCAAGCGACCATCCTCGCTGATCGCTTCGCGAGGTGTGGCCCGTTCCATCAGGGCATCTTCTAACTCGGCTTCAAATTCTTCGTCAAGAGAATCGAGAATTTCGTCGTGCAGACGTTGTTGTTCCAACTCGTGGTCCGAATCGGTCATGATCGCAGGTCTCGGCGGCAGAGGTTTTCATCCAAAGGGCAGCTCCCAGGAGTTTAACAAACCGGACGGAAGATCGCCGTTAAGATTTTGAGAACCGGGCCGCTCATCGCCTATTTTGCTGCGTCCTGCATGCTGCTGATGCCTGATAAATTCGTTCCGTTCCGCATGTCGAACAAAATCTTTGGAGCTTCTTCCGAGATCGCCATCACCACCGGATGCACCAGCTTTCGCTGCGCCGTGATGGCAAAGAAGTGACTGCGAACATCTTCCAGCGTTCCGACCAGTTCGACGTTGTATTGACGTCGAACGCGATCGAGAACCGCCGCTGGCGTTGGAAACACCCCTGCCCCACCGCTGCCAAATTCATTGAGCATGGCGCTGTCGTCGAACTGAGCGACGACACGCGGCGAGATCGCGTTCTCGTCAAACCATTGATTCAAATGGCATCGCAATTGAGTGTGGGGCGAAGGCAGCAAAAGCGGCGCTTGCTTCAACGAATTGGGGAAGTCGCCCCGCAGCTGTTCGGCGAGCGACTCGACGGCACAGAAGGCGATTGGACTATCACCCAGTGGATGATTGAAGCTTCGCGACTTCCGTTCCGATGCGATCGGCCGGTCCGAGATGATCACATCGTGCTTGTGCCGAACCAGGTCCGCGACCAACTGTTCCATCGGCGCTTCGTGATATTCAATCTGCACCTGCGTTGGAAACCGCAAGACGACTTCCAGCAAGCGATAGGTGATCAGCTTCGGAACGTACATCGGCACGCCCACACTCAGCCTCAATGCTCGCTCGGTCGGCAAGCCCCGCAAGCTGCCGAGCATTTCTCGTCCGGCGGAGAAGATCTCGTCGGCGTACTCGAAAACAGTTCGTCCTACTTCGGTCAGTTGCAGGTCGCGACCACTGCGATCGAACAGTTCGTGCCCTAAAGTTTTTTCGAGCTTGCGAATCTGCGAACTGACCGTTGGCTGCGAGAGATGCAAGTGATCGCATGCCGCCGTAATGCTTCCTTGCCGAACGGCACTCCAAAAGTAAAAGAGGTGCAAAAAGTTGAGGTCCTGCAGTCGTTCAATCATCTGGCCGCTTCGTCCATGGAATCGTGTTGGCCGGGGGTTTTCGGCCGGGGGACTCTTAAGGTGGGGTGGTCCGGGAAATTGCTGCTTTATTTTAACGGTACAGTCCACCCCCGACCTTACGGCAAAGGTGGCCCCAAGGGCAGTTTTCGACAGATTTGAAGCCATTGGCCATTGCAGTCATAGAATTTTTGCATGGCTCACAAAGACAGACACACGACATAGAAAATTTGAATGTTCGCCTACGAAAGAATGACTGTGATCTTCCCTTAGGCATTCGCGTATAAACAACAAGCCGCCGCGGGCACCAGGGTGGCACCCAACCAAGCTCTGTTCCGAATCGTTTGAGAATGGATCGCTTTTCTAACTTGCAGGAGTAGCAACCGGATGCTCAAAAGCGTACTGCTTCACTTGAGCGGATCGTTTGGCTGCGATCGCGTCATCGAGCTTGGTGCCAGAATTGCCCAGTGCAATGGTGCCCGGCTGCGTGGCCTTTCGGTGCTCGACACCAGCTCGTTGCAGTCCGCGGGGCAGTCCGTTTCGGCAGCGCACGCCATCTCCGACTTTGGTCGGTTGGCCCATGCCGAACGTGGCCAGGCATACTCCCACGAACAGCTCAGCGAAATCGCCGAGAAGTTGGAGGTACCGTTCGATTCGATCGGCATTGCAGGAAACGCGATCGAAAGTCTTGTTCGTGAAGCACAGTTTCACGACCTCCTGGTAACCGCGGCCCCCGCTCAAGACAATCGCTCCCCGGTCGATATGCCCGCATGGCAACTGATCGACCTGGTGGTGAAAGGTCGCCAACCAACGTATATCTCGCGAGGAATGAACACGCAGCCGAGAAGGGTCCTGTTGCCGTACGACGGCACCGAGGCGGCGGCTCGTGCCATCCGCAGTTTCTTAATCCATGACCCGCTCCAAGATTCGCAGTGTCGACTGCTTGGTGTCGGCCTGGCCGCTCACGAGCGTTCCAAGTCGCTGCAAGCGATGCGTGAGTATTGCGAGGCAAGGCGACCCGACTTGGAAGTCGGTTGTTTGCCCGGTTCGGTCCGACGCGTTTTAATTCCTTACGCATCGAAGTGGGGAGCCGACGTCATTGCCCTGGGCGTACCACGGACGTATGGCCTATGGACCAGGTTCCTGGGGCAGTTATCGCTGGACGTACTGAATCGGACCCACTTGGACTTGTTCCTGGTGGGCTAATAACCACTTAAGTTCCCGCCCGCTGGGTCACTTAGAAAGCCTGATAAATAGTAGACGTATGATTCGAGATGGATTCTGGACCGAAGTATTCAAGCTACAGGGATCGGTAACGCCTTACATCGCAGGCCGCTTGATTGCGTTCACGTTGTTTGGAGGATGTGCCTATTTCTTCTTCGACATCTTTAAAATTCATAACGGCCTGGCAACGGCTCACTATGAATACATCGGGGCCGTGTTAGCCTTGCTGCTGGTGATGCGAACCAACGCCGGTTACGACCGCTGGTATGAAGCCCGCAAATTGTGGGGAGGCATCGTCAACCAATCGCGAAATCTCGCCCAGATTGGCTTGATCTATGGCCCACAAAATCGGGAGTGGCGCGAAGCTTATGCTCGTTGGGTCGCTGCCTTTTCGCGTTCGTGCTGCCACAGCCTACGCGACGAAAAGAAATACGACGAAATCGCTCAACTGGCCGAGACAGTTGGTGTCGAAGAAACGCGTCGCTTGAGCGATGCCAATCACATGCCCATGTACGTGGTTCGTCGTGTCGGCGAACTGCTGAAAGAAGCAGTCGAAAAGGGTGATCTCGACCGTTTCTATTTTCTTCAAGCCGAAGCGGAACGGGCTCGCTTGATCGACCACCTCGGCGGGTGCGAGCGAATCTTGAAGACTCCACTAGCCGCGGCCTTCTCGATCAAGATTCGCCGCTTCCTGTTCCTCTACCTGCTGTTCTTGCCGATCGCGATCGTCGATGCTGCGGGGATGCTCACACCACTGATTGTGTTCCTGGTGGCTTATCCACTGCTGGCCCTCGATCAGATTGGTGTCGAACTGGAAAACCCCTTCTCGAAGTTGCGGTTGAACCATCTTCCGCTAGACGAGATCTCGGACAACATCCGCGACAACGTGTTGGCTTCCCTCGAAGATCTCGCACCACTGGTGCCTTACGCCAGGTCGCCGGCGATTCGGCCCTACAACGAAAAGCCTCGTCCAGCTGCGATTTCATCGATGGAAGATTACTCACCGATTCCCATAATACCTCGGCCAGCTTTGGAGAGCTAAACAAACGCGGCACAGACTACGGCCGCTCGAATAGCAGCAAGACCGGCTCCGGGGAGACACTGATCAATGCCGAAGATCTGTCGAACCGGAGCTGGTTGTGCTGGCCATCGATTCGAATCGAATCAATCGCTGTGTTCGGAGGGACGGAGACTTCTGCGGTCTTCGTCCCTTCGTCATTCCAGAGCACCATCAGGCAACGCTTCTGCTCGTCTTCAAACAGAAACTCCTGCGTTCCGTCGGGGTGCTGCTTCTCCGAGACGAACTTCTTCGCCGCCAGGCTATTGATCATGTGGTAATAGGTGATCGCGTCGAGGCGAGGATTGTAGTTATTGAACTTGCAATCAAACACGCAGTGCGCGTCGCCGAACTGCCCGCGAGCGTTCCCTTTCTTGTCGGGATACATGATCGTGAACCAACTGACGGTCTCGCCCCCTTCGGCAAAGAAGACCGTGCACTTCTTGATCAGTTCGATCGACACCGATAGCCGAGCTTGCCCTTGGCTGTTCAGGCCCAGCTCGGTCGAGTGAATCGGTTTCACGGCATCGTACTTCTGCATCAGCTCGCGATATTCATGCATCGTCCGCCGGACTTTGGTGTAGTGCTCGTAGATGTGGAAGTCGTACGAATCGAGGTAGTTCTGGTACCCGGCTCGAAAGTACTCGTCGTTCGGCTCGACCGAAGTTCCGATCACATGGATTTTCGGGTCGAACGCTTTGACTGCTTCGTACACTGTTTTGTAGGCCCGAACGTTATCGAGCACGACTTGTCCTTTGCCGTGTGGCTCGTTCCCCATGGCAATCATCGCGAGCCCTTCATCCGCATACGCCTCCAGGAAGTTGGTCATCCCTTCCCTGAGGGACTCTTCGCTGACCGTCTTGAAACCTTCGCGTTCCACCGACGAAGCTGGCGTGCCGGTGATCCACTTCGCGTTCAGCTTCTGCACCGTTTCCAGTCCCGGTAGATGAGGCTTGTAAGGGGGCTTCTGCGACCAGCCTCCCCATACACCCATCATGCGCAGCCCCAGCCGATCGGCGAGATAGAAGTAATCGTTGACGCGGCTATCCCAGTTGCGGATTGTGAAGGGAATCTCTTCCGGCGCGTACTGTTTGCTGATTGCTTCCGGCAAGATTGCGAAGCCTGACAACTCGGTGACCGGGTTGCCTTCTCCCTGTGGCACGGAAACATGCAACTCGTAGAATTGCCCCACATTCAATGGGCTCGCATCGAGTTGGACGGCCGCCTGAAACTCGCGTTGGTTGGCACCAGGCACTTCGACCAGCGGGACTTCTTCAAGCGTCAGTACCACCTCACCGCGATAGTCGCGAACTTCCAGTCCCAGCCGACGATCGGCCTGCGGCAACGGTTTGTTGGTCGGAACCTTCACCTCGAAGGCAACCGCGTCGCCGGGATAGAACAAATTGCCAATCGCTTCGGAAGCAATCCGGATACTTTCGACCACTGATGAGGATGGCTGCACCACGAGCCGGGCCGCCGAAAGGTCGTCGACCTGAAACGTTCCGTAGGTCTTGTTCAACTGTACATGCCACTGGGCGGCGGAAGCCTCGGCCGGCAGCTTCACGAGTTGCCGCTTGGTACTCCATCCCTGGTTTCCGAAACCAATGCCCAGCGGCAACGTTTCCAGTAGCTCCCCTCCGCGATTGAAGACCTGAAGTTCCACGGCCCCATGGAACGAGTTGTCCGGCGAATGCAATTTCGATTGAACCCGATAAGCCAGCTCCCACGAACCAGGTCGCACTGGAAACTTCGCACTCGTCGCGGAAGTGGATGACTGAATTGTTTCGAGCGTTCGCGTCAGCGTCAGTTGATCTTTTTGCGAGACATCCCCTTCGATCTGCCAAGGCTGCGTAGCATTGCCATCGAAGGCTTCACGCCAGGCCTGGCCCGAGACCTCTCCTTCGACCGTTGCTTGCATCTGGATGTTGGCGAGATCGAGCCGCATCGGTTCGCTGGCCGAGCGCGGGTTGAGCATGATCTCGACCAGTTGCACGCCTCCGTGCCAGCGACCATCTTTCGCCCCGCCCCAGTGTTCGCCCCCGGCGATCTTCTGAGGATCGATCGAAAGCGACTGCCACTGGCCATCCGCTTTCATGGCGATGCCATGTCGCTGATGCGTTTGGTTTGTGCTGTCCACGAGACGGATCGAAAACTGCTTGACCTTGTCAGATCGAACCCACAGGTCGATCGATTCCGTTTGCTTGACGTCGATCTCGGGAAATCTTTTTCGCACACCAACGTACCGGCCTCCCTCGGTGAAGTCGACTTCCAGTCGCAAGGCTGACTCGCTTTCGCGACGACCTTCGATCACGCTTAAGCTGCCGGCGGCACCAGGGAACTCGGAACCAGGGTTGTATTGCCAGCCTCCGTTCTCGCCAGCGGTGAAATCGGAAAGCGGGATCGTCGTGGCAACATCGACTTTCGGCGGAGGCTCTGTCGCGCGCACGTTGCGGATCGCGATGCTTCCCTCGCTCATCGCTTCTTTGCCAGCGAGGATCACGAACAGCTTCGCCGGTTGATGCCATCGTCCGTCGTTCGCGCCGCTCCACTTCTCGTAGCGAGTGACGATATCCATCGGCGTGCCAGCCTCGAGCGAGGCAAAGTACCGAGCGACCGGAAACACATACGTTTGCCAGCCACCTTTGTCGTTTAAGCGAATGTTCAATTGATGACACTGCCCGGTCCCGTCGATCAGCCGGGAGGTCACATTGTCCACGCCACTGGGGACTTTGATGTCGAACGAGATCGATTCCAGCGGAATCTCAGCCAGACGCCGGGCCGCCTGAACGTACATCCCGCCTTGCGAGAAGTCGCCATGCAAAACGAGCGTGGGGGCGTCTTCTGTCTGTAGTTCCAGCTTGCCAACCGCACCGGGAAATTCTTTCCCATTGTCGAAGGTCCAGCCCCCCAGCGGTTTCGCCGAATCGATCAGAGGAAGCGGCTGCTGAGCGGTTGCCGTCGTGGCCGCGGCGAGAACCATCAAGATGACAGGAAGCGAACGAATCATGGCGTATGGCAATCAGTTGAGGGCGAACGGAAGAATATCGGCCACTGGCCGATTTTCGAGGCGGAATGGTTTGACCCTGCCCACTTGCGCGAAGACAATAGCGAACGTTCGATGCCCTGCCCACCTATGCCCTGCCTTGCCCGAAGGTTACATCATGCTCCGACTTTTTCCCATCGCTCTGCTCGCGATCTTCCCTTGCCTGCTCTCTCCGGCGACCGCCGCCGAGAAGCAGCTTCCCAACATCGTGATGATTCTGACCGACGATCAGGGATGGGGCGATCTTAGCATTCAAGGGAACACCAACCTTTCGACTCCGAACATCGATCAACTGGCGAAAGAAGGTGCCCGCTTCGACTGGTTCTATGTCTGCCATCTGTGTGCTCCGACGCGAGCCGAAATGCTGACCGGTCGATTCTATGCTCGCACCGGCGTCCGGGGCGTTTCGACTGGCCAGGAACGTTTGAACCTCGACGAGAAGACACTCGCTCAATACCTCAAGGAAGCAGGCTATGCGACCGCTGCGTTTGGCAAGTGGCACAACGGGATGCAGTTCCCTTACCATCCCAATGCTCGCGGTTTCGACGAGTACTACGGCTTTTGCTCCGGTCACTGGGGGCACTACTTCAGCCCGGAACTCGACCACAACAACACGCTGGTTCGTGGCGATGGCTATGTGACCGACGACTTCACGAACAAGGCGATGCAGTTCATCGAGAAGAACAAAGACAACCCGTTCTTCTGCTATGTCCCATATTGCACGCCTCACTCGCCGATGCAGGTTCCGGATCAGTTTTACGACAAGTTCGCCGACGCCGATCCAGCGATGAAGAATCGTGATCCAGAAAAAGAAGAGCTCGGCATGACACGCGCAGCCTTGGCGATGTGCGAAAACATCGACTGGAACGTCGGCAGAATTTTGAAGAAGCTCGACGAATTGAACCTGGCGGAAAACACGATCGTCATTTACTTCAGCGACAATGGCCCCAACAGCTTCCGCTGGAACGGGGACATGAAGGGACGTAAAGGTTCGATCGACGAAGGGGGTACCCGCGTGCCATGCTTCGTACGATGGCCAGCTCAGATCAAACCGAATACCCGCATTGGCAAAACGGCCGGTGCGGTCGACCTGTTGCCGACGCTGCTCGATTGTGCCGGGATCGAAGTGGAATACGCCAAGCCGATCGACGGTCGCAGCGTGAAGCCACTTTTGACCGGCAACTGGGAACGCTGGCAAGATCGTCCGATCATCGCCGTTCGCAACAAAGAGATCAGCGTCCGCACCCAGACCAGTCGCCTCGACGCGCAGGGGCATCTCTACAACATCTTAAACGACGTCGGCCAGCGCGAAGATATTTCTGGCACCAATCCAACCATGGTCAAACGGATGCAGGCCGTTGCCGACAAATTCCGAGGCGAGGTACAAGAGACGTACTTCGCGAAAGATGACCGTCCTTTCACCGTCGGCTACACCAACAATACACCCCTTCCAGCCCGCGATGGCAACGGTCACGGCGGGATTGAGCGTTCGGCTCGTGCTCCGAATTGTTCGTACTTCACCAACTGGAAGACTACCGATGGCCGTGTGACGTGGGATGTCGAAGTGGGCGAACCAGGCGAGTACGAAGCGGTCGTCTATTACACCTGCCCCAAGGAAAACGTCGGAGTCGAAATCCAGGCCGAACTGCTCGGCCAGAAGACTTCGGCAACCGTGACCGAAGTTCATGATCCTGAAAGCTATGGCCCAGAACAGGATCGCTTTGATCGCGGCAGTGAGTCGCCAGTGAAAGATTTCAAACCACTTTCGCTCGGCACGTTGAAGCTAGAAAAAGGGCGTGGCACACTTACCCTGTCTGCCTTGAAGATTCCAGGCGAAGGTGCGATCGAAGTCCGATCCGTGTGGCTCAATCGCAAATAGTCTTCGTCCCATCCAACTTCCTCTTCGAAGAGAAACTAAGTCATGAAATGGTTTTCGGCTCTGCTGCTTGGCATCTGTTTTTTGACGGGGATCGAGGCAATCGATGCCGCGCCGGTGAAGGTCTTTGTCCTGTGCGGTCAATCGAACATGGAAGGGAAAGGGGCGATCAAGCACCTGGAGCAGTTGCTGGCCGATCCCAATACGGCGGAAGCGTATAAGCATCTGCGTGATGAAAACGGCTGGGTCGAACGAGACGATGTCTGGATCAAGTACAACGACGATCGCGGGCAAGGCAAGCTCGCCCCTGGGTTCGCCACACCGACCAATCGCTTTGGTCCGGAACTTGGTTTCGGCAACGTTGTGGGCGACGCGTTCGACGAGAAAGTCCTGATCATCAAGTGTGCCTGGGGTGGCCGAGCTTTGGCGGTCGAGTTCCGTCCGCCAAGCTCTGGCGTGGGGAACTACACCCGGCGTAATCGCGAAACGAAAGAAATGGAACCGCTGCCCAAGGAAGACTACGGCGTCGCCTATCGCGATACGATCCGCATCGTGAATGAAACTTTGGCCAACATCGATCAAGTTGTCCCGGACTACGACAAGTCGCAAGGGTACGAACTGTCGGGTTTCGTTTTCTTTCAAGGCTTCAACGACATCATCGATCAAAAGAAAACCGACGAGTATGGCGCGAACCTGGCCAACCTGGTGCGCGACGTTCGCAAAGACTTGAACGCACCGAACTTGCCGTTCGTGATTGGTGAACTCGGCCAGCAGGGTGTCGAGCCAGAAAAACGCTACGCGGAAAAGCACTTCGCGTTTCGCAAATCGCAGGAAGATGTCTCGAAGCTGCCAGAGTTTGCCGGGACGGTTCGCTACGTGAAGACCAGCCCCTACGTGATAAGCGACGGCGAGTCGTTCGACGGTGGGTATCACTATTACGGCCGAGCCGACAGCTTCTATAACTTCGGCAAAGCCTTTGGCGAAGCGATGGTCGACATGACCAAGAAGCAGTAGTCCGCTGTCAGGCGAATGTAAAAACGAAAGGCGTTCCGCGACGATTTGCCACAAATGTGCTTGGCAATCGGCGGAACGCAGCAGGCCGAACGATCTGTCACAGTCGCTACCCTCCCCCAAAATTGGCCGCGAGTACCGCTGCCGATTGGCTTCTCGTAACCGGCAACACCTTGCCACTGCCGCCTGCCTCAGCTAAGATTTCTCTACTGAGAATTACTCTCAATTAGCAGGCAACATATGCTTCCCGAAATTCCTCTCAGCATGGTTCAAAGCGGCGCAGTCGTCCGCATTTCGCAGATCGTCGGCGGATGCGACGACGTCAAGCGAATGGCTGAACTTGGACTGCAGAGTGGAACCGAAGTCGAAATGCTTCAGAGTGGTAGTCCCTGCATCCTTCGCGTAGGGCAGTCGAAGCTTTGTTTTCGACAGTCGGACATCCTCAACATTCTGGTGAATACGGACGAGACGTAATGTCGAAGCTGTCGCAACTTGCGGTGGGTCAGGAAGGGGTGGTCGCTTCGATCGACGCCTCGAATATCGCCGCCGTGCGATTGATGGAAATGGGCATGACCCCTGGCTGCCCGGTCAAGATGATCGGCTCGGCCCCATTCGGAGATCCGTTGGAGGTGGAGATTCGCGGTTACCACCTCAGCCTGCGTCGTACCGAAGCCGACCTCGTGGAACTCGAGAGTTAGTTATTGGTATGCCCTCTGCCGTTGGCGTTTGAGTTGACTTCGATACGCCCTGATCCCGCATTCCCAAGCCGCCAACCCCCAACCTAAACCGCATGTCTGTCGACGCTCCTGCCCAAACTCTTACCGTAGCCCTGGTCGGAAATCCCAATACCGGCAAATCGACCCTGTTCAACGGCTTGTCAGGCATTCGTCAGAAGACCGGCAACTATCCGGGCGTGACGGTCGAAAAGAAGCACGGCACGTTCAATCACCATAGGCAGAAGGTCAACCTGATCGACTTGCCCGGCACGTATAGCCTGGCACCACGCTCGCCCGACGAGATGGTTACCGTCGACGTGCTGCTGGGTCGCCAGGCCAACGAAATCAAACCGAACGCCGTGCTGGTGATTGTCGACGCCAGTAACCTGGAACGAAACCTCTACATCGTCAGCCAAGTGAAAGAGCTCGGCCTGCCGACCATCGTCGCGCTGAACATGGGGGACATCGCGGCCGATCGTGGGATCACCGTCGACGCCGCCAAGCTGCAGGAGCGTCTGGGACTTCCAGTGGTCGTCACCCAGGCCAATCGCCGCGGCGGACTGGAACAGCTTCGCGAAACGATTATCTCGCTCCTTGAAAAACCGGCGACTGCCGCGGACAGCCCTTTCCCAGCCGAGTTCCGCGAGAAAGTCGATCAGTTGCACGCGCAGCTGGGCAAAGTCTCGCCCGACACGCCTCGCTACCTGGCCGAGCGTCTGCTGCTCGATACAACCGGCTACCTCGAAAAAGAAATGCTCGGGGGTGGGCAAGATCTGCACAACTGGATTGTCGAAGCCCGGCAGTCGCTGGCCCAACATGGCCAGCCGATCCCGGCGATCGAAGCGATCTCTCGCTATAAGTGGGTTCAACAAGTTCTCGAAGGTGTCGTCACCCGCGAGGCCAATCGCCGCGTCACGCTGTCCGACCGCATCGATAAGGTGCTCACCAATCGCATTGCCGGAACGGTGTTCTTCGTCGTGATCATGACGTTGATGTTCCAGGCCGTCTTTTCGGACCTGGTGGCCGGGAACTTGATGGATGGCATCGAATGGATCTTTGAGCAAGTCGCTGGCGTGGTCGATGCCAATCTGGCCGATGGAGCCTTGAAGTCGCTTTTGATCGACGGTGTGATCGCCGGGGTCGGCGGCGTGTTGGTGTTTCTCCCTCAGATCTGCATCTTGTTCTTCTTCATCGCGATCCTGGAAGACTGCGGTTACCTTGCTCGGGCCGCCTACCTGATGGACCGCTTGTTCAGCAAGATTGGCCTGAGCGGCAAGTCGTTCATTCCGCTACTGTCGTCGTTTGCATGTGCCATCCCGGGCATCATGGCGGCTCGCGTGATCGAAAATCGTCGCGATCGTTTGATCACGATTCTGGTCGCTCCGCTGATGAGCTGTAGTGCCCGTATGCCGGTTTACATTCTGTTGACGGCAGCGTTCATTCCTGATGAATCGTACCTGTTCGGTTTGATCAGTCTGCAAACGCTAGTGATGCTCAGCATGTACATCCTCGGAATCCTGGCGGCCGTCGGTGTCGCATTCACCTTGCGAAAAACGATTCTGCCGGGCGAAACACCTCCATTCGTGATGGAACTGCCCAGCTACAAGTTTCCGTCGATCTCAGGAGTCCTTAGCGTGATGGTCGAGAAGGCTTGGGCATTCGTTCGCCGAGCAGGCACGCTGATCTTCGCGATGACCGTGATCGTGTGGGCGTTGTCGTACTTCCCTCGTGACGAGAAAGCCGCCGTGGCTCCGTTCGCGGATGAAGTGGTGCAATTGAACGCCGACCTCGAAACGGCCAACGAAAAAGAGGCGATCGCCATCGAAGAACGTCTCAGCGAAATCCAGAACGAAGTCGACGGCGAACTGCTGCGTCACAGCTTCCTGGGGATGGCCGGTCACTGGATCGAACCCGCCGTCCGGCCACTGGGTTGGGACTGGCGAATTGGCAGCGCGGCGATTGCTTCGTTCCCGGCTCGCGAAGTGATCATCAGCACGATGGGTGTGCTTTACAATCTGGGTGGCGACGAAGACGAAGAGTCCCAGCCGCTGCGAGAAACGATCAAATCGGCGAAGTGGGCCGACACCGAAGAGAACGTGTTCAACATTCCGGTCGCCTTGTCGATCATGGTGTTCTTCGCACTGTGTGCCCAGTGTGCCGCCACACTGGCCGTGATCAAGCGAGAAACCAACAGTTGGCGATGGCCGATTTTCACCTTCGTTTACATGACGGTACTGGCTTACGTTGGTGCATTGGTCACCTACCAGGTATCGGCCCTGTTTCTACTGAACTAGCTCCCTTTCCACCTCCGATAAAATAGGATGGCAATCGGCCGGACGCCACTGGTTTGACTTCCAAGCCAGCCCTGCAACGATTCCATCAAGGAGTTCCCCCACATGTGGCAAAACGGGATAGTACTGTTGATCGTTGCTTCCGCCGTGCTTTACGTCGGCTGGAATATCTATCGCGGAATCGTTAGCGCCGCCGGCTCTTGCAGCAGGGGTGGCGGCGGGTGTGGTGGCTGCGGTTGCAAGTCGACTGCTGGCGGGGGGAATCTGGTTCAGCTTGGCTCCGATCTTGCCAGTCCCGAGTCGGCAACTTCCCCAGAAGATGCATCTGCGGTAAGCTCGGAGCGGATTTAAGCCGAGACGCACCGCTCTGAAAGGACACCATGGCCGAGCCAATTGCCTATTGGGAAGGAACCTGGAAACCGCATCGTGAATTGACCATTCCGCTAAACGACGCAGGCTTCCAGCTTGGCACAACCGTGGCCGAGCAATTACGAACCTTCAACGGCAAGATCTTTCGCCTGGACCAACATCTCGACCGGCTCTGGCGAAGCCTCGAAATCCTGGGGGTCCAATCGCCTGAGTCGCGTGAATCGCTGACGGACGTCGTTCATCAGATTATCGAGCACAACTTTCCGCTGCTGCCAGCCGGTGCCGATCTGGGTGTCTCGATCTTCGTCACGCCAGGCCCGCTAGAGCAAGTCAGCCGTCCGCATAAGACGGGTCGCCTGGCCGTCCATACACAGATGGTCGCCTTCAAGACCTTCGCCCATCTGTACGAAGCGGGGCAGCCGCTGATTGTTCCGTCGACACGTCAAACACCGGTCGAATGCTGGCCTCGGGAATTGAAGGTTCGGTCGCGAGTCCATTACTACCTGGCCGATCTGGAAGCAAAACGGGAAGATCCGACCGCTCGGGCAGTCCTGCTCGACATGGATGGCTACGTGATGGAGGCCACCACGGCGAACATCGCCAAGTATCATCCCAACACCGGGCTGGAGCTTCCACCCGCCGAACTGGTGCTGCCTGGCATTAGCATCGCAACGCTGACCGAACTGGCCAAGCGACTCGATATTCCGGTCACGCATCGGCAGCTCACGCCAGAAGACTTCGCCACAGCGGACGAGGTGCTGCTGACCAGCACTTCCCCCTGCGTGATCCCGTGCAATACATGGAACGGCAAGCCAATCAGCGTGGGCAAACCTGGGCCGATCTTCAAGCAATTGATCGAGGCCTGGGAAGAAATGGTCGGGCTGAACGTTCGCGAGCAGGCGCTTCGATTCGCAACCTAGATGTCGCGACGCATGTCGACCGTGAGCGGGATCTTCTTGTTGGCGTACCAGGTTTTCCAACCAGCTTCATTGAACTGGAAGTCGACCTGGTCACCCAAGATCTCTTTCAATGCGACCAGGACGGCAGTGTTGGTCAGATCCTGTTCGACGATCTGGGCCTTCGGCTGTCCGAACGACATGCCTCCACCACCCTGGTTGCTGAACGCGGCGTTGGTACGCCCAGGGTCGCCACCCTTGGTGACCTGAAACTTGTGCGTCGTGACCAGGGCATCCATCAGCGGCAAAACACTGGCCGGATGCTTGAGTCGGCCGAGAACGATCGCTGCTCGATTTACCTGCGTGTTATCCGAGCTCTTAAGCTGCTTGATCAGGTAGGCAACCGCGACTTGATTATCGCGATTCTCGAGGCCGATCGTGGCCAGGTCGCGAACGGTATCGTTCGGATCGTTCGCCGCCAGGCTGACCAAGGCCATCGTTGTCTGAGCCGTCTTGATGTTGGAAAGGCCTTCGACCACTAACTGCTTGATCGAAGCATTGTCTTCGCCATCGAGGAGTTCGACGAGGGCCAGACCTGCGTAAGGATCTTTCACCGTTCGCAAACCGTTGGCGGCCTCTTGAGCACGATCACCACCACGCTTGAGCCACGACTTCCAGATCCGTACCTGTTTACGCCATTCGACCTGTTTGTCTTCGTTCGAGCTCTCTTGCTCTTTCATCTTGATGTCTTGTGGGAACCGCCAGCGACCACCGTCGCGAACGTAGCCCTGCTGACGCATCCAGTCTTCGCGGATGATCCACTTGTTCTGGAATCGCTCGTAGCCAAGGGCCTTGCGGGCCGCTTCGTTATCGGGGTCTTGCTTCAAGATTTCGTTGTAATGAAAGTCTCGCTTGTCCGGCAGGTTGTTCTCGTCGCACCAGCGCGCCATCTGAAACTGCCCTTCAATCGTGTCGGGCATGCGAGGCAGAAACTGCTCGTACTGTTTGAGCTGGGCCGAGAACGCCACCACATCACGAACCGTGGTCTTCCCCAGCACCAGCGTGCCAGAGTCGGTCTTCACTTCGTACGTCGTGCGAGGCGATTGATCCGGGTTGAGAAGTGTCCCTTCGATGGTCCCGCCGCTGGCCATATGAAAGATCTCGGCCTGGGCCACGGCGCAGCTTCCCCAGAAGAGGCTCGCCGCAGCGACCATCTGAAAGAAAGGCGAGTTGGCAGGGCGTCGAAACGTCACCAGCGAATTCCTGAAAGGGACCATGGGTCCTGAAAACCTATCCCTAAGTATACGAACCAGTTACCTTCGGAACCAAGATTTGGTGACAGAAATCGGAAAATGCGGGTTTTGCCGCTCATTTGGCCCCAGTCTTAGTGGTAACCAAGGCGGCATAATCAGCTAATCGTCTTCGATCTCGATATTTCCGAGGACGGTGCCTTCTTCCATATCGGCCGTTTGTTGCAGCAATTGCCCCGAGATTTCCCAGTAGACTTCCATGCTGGTGGGTGAAAGGTTTTCGACATCCTGCTCGCCTCCCAGGAATAGCGGCACCTCGAATCCGATGCATTCGTCGTGGCTTGGCGGCTCGCCTCCCGAGGCCAGCCACTCGTCGTAGAACGACTTTCCGAGAGCATCATCCGCGAATTCGATGAATTCCCGGTTATGCAACTCAAGGAAGTTCGAAGGGATCTGGAAGATCTCACCCGAGCCTATTTCGAACAACAATATCTCGTATTGCCCCTCGGTTTTCCGCGCTGCATCCAGTGCGAAGACACGCCCCTGCCAGTCGAAACCGAAGCACATAATGCGTTTCTGATAGCCAGGAAAGGCATGCGAAACGATATCGTTCCAGGTCGGAATCTCGGTCACCTCGAACAGTCGATAGATTCCCTTGCCGAATGAACCACCAGAACGGCTGGCAAAAAACTCGGTGATTCCGTGGGCCAGCGGTTCGATCTTGTCGAAAGCGGCCGTCGGGCAGGTCGATGGCGAAGGAAGCGGGTCGCGCGGGAAGGAACTGTCGAAGAGCATGCTGAGGCATCCTGAATAGTCGGACAGAATGCGGCGTGACACGACGTTTTCGTGCCGCCAATCTGCCTCTATCCTGCGCCTGCGGCCACCCAATAGCAATAGAATCGGTGGCCCATTTGGCGGAATCGCTCCGCCCGAAGCCACTTAAGACGTTTGGGCCAGATCGTCCGATCGGAAGGCTTCGATGATCACTTGTGGCACCTTAGCCGGCATCCGCTTCTCGAGATCGACGAAGGCCCAGTTCGTCTGAGCGATCGCTACGACCTTCTGGTCGCTGCGTCGAACGATCTCGTACTTACGCACACAGGAAGCTCGGCGGAACGAATCGACCCAGGTCACGACTTCCAACTGATCGTTCTCGAAAGCGGGAAAGCGATACTCGATCTGATGGGCCCGAACGACCCAACTGCAGCCGAGCTCGCCGTATTCTTTATGCCCCCAACCTTTTTCCAAAGAATGAGCCACCGCGGCATCCTGCATCCACTTCAAGTAGACGAGGTTGTTCACGTGCCCTTGGACGTCGATGTCATCGGCAACGACTTCGATTGGATAACGATGGATGTTGGTGAGCATGAGATTTGAACGCGATTAAGCTCCGGCGGTGATTCGCCGTGGAGTATGTAAGTTTCGCACGTCTACGACATGCATGCCAGCGGCCTGGCCTGCTTCGATCCCCAGTTGGGCATCTTCGTAAACGCAGCATTTTTCAGGGGCGACATTCAACCGGCGAGCCGCTTCCAGGAACACATCCGGAAACGGTTTGTGCCGTGTGGTATCTTCCGAAGAAACAAATGCCTGGAAGTAGTGCCGCAGTTCAAGCTGATCAATGATGCGATCCATCACCCATTTCATCGCACCTGTGGCGACGGCCATCGGCACTTTGCCATGATTGGCTCGCAAGACTTCGATGACCGGTTCAATGGGTTCGACTTCCGAGATCAGCTCAATGAACGCGTCTTCCTTCTCATGAGCACAAGCCAGAGGATCGATAACAACGCCCTGCTCTTCGGCCAGCATCGCGAAGATACGTTCCGATGGCACCCCCCCGAGCGCGTAAAAGCGATCTTCCGATAATTCCAGCTTGTGTTTCTCGGCCGTTTGCCGCCAAGCCAGAAAATGTGCCGGCATGGTATCGGCCAAAGTGCCGTCCAGGTCGAAGATATACCCCGCGAACTCCATTGATCCCTCTCTTTAGGGTCCGATTTTGCTTACTGTCTGTTTCTGCCCATTGTAGATCGTCCCACGTCGCAATGAAGGCCATTTGAGTTGACTCCCGGGTTTCCGCGTGGCGATAATGGGGCTTCCCTCCGCCTTGTGCAACGATCCTCCCCTCTCGCACCTTCTTAAGGGTACTGCTGAATGCGTCTGCCGATTTTCCTTTCTTTCTGTCTGACACTGCTTCTCGGGAACACTTTGTCGGCTGAGGACAACTGGCCCGAGTTTCGTGGTTCGGATGGGAACGGTACCAGCCTTTCGGCGGACGTGCCGACCGATCTGTCCGACTCCAGCAACATTGCCTGGAAAGTCGAACCACACGGCAAAGGTTGGTCGTCTCCCGTGATTTGGGGAGACCAGCTGTGGATCACCACCGCCACTGTCGATGGCAAGAAACAGTACGCCCTTTGCTACGACCGCAACAGCGGCGAAACCATTCACGACTTGCTACTGTTTGAAAACGAAAGCCCTGACGAAGCGCACGAAACCAACAGCTATGCCTCGTGCACCCCAGCGATCGAAGAGGGACGAGTCTACGTTCACTTCGGCAAATATGGCACGGCCTGCCTCGATACGAAGACGGGCGAGAAGCTATGGGAACGCCGTGACTTTGAATGCAATCACCACCGTGGCCCTGCTTCGAGTACGGTCATCGACGACAAGCACGTTTACGTCGCCTACGATGGATTCGATTTGCAGTATGTCGTGGCTCTCGACAAGAAGACCGGCGAGACCGTCTGGAAGGTCGATCGCAATATCGACTACGGCACCGATAATGGCGACCGCAAGAAGGCGTACGGCACGGCGCTGCTGATCAACCATGAAGGACGCCGCCAATTGATCTATCCGAGCGCCGTCGAAACGCAGGCCTTCGATCCTGACACTGGGAAGATTTTGTGGACCGTGCGTCACGGTGGCATGAACGCCGCGATTCGCCCGGTCTATCGCCACGGCCTTGTCTACATCTTTGCCGGCGACGGCCAAGACAAGCTGGTCGCCGTCGATCCTTCCGGAAGCGGGGATGTCACGCTGACGCATGTTGCCTGGCGCGCAGGCAAAGGAATCCCGCTTCGCCCAGGCCCCGTTTTCGTCGACAACAAAATCTTCCTGCTGGAAGATAAAGGGGTCGTTTCATGCCTCGATGCCAAGAATGGCGATACCCTGTGGGTGAAGCGAATCGGCGGGAACTATCGTGCTTCACTCTTATGTGCCGGCGACAATCTGTATGCATTCACCGACGATGGCCATGCCACCGTCTTCAAAGTTGCGGACGACTACGAAGAAGTCGCTCAGGCCGACTTTCCCTCAGGCTTCCAAGCCTCCGGTGCCGTGGTCGGCGATTCACTTTACCTCCGCAGCGTGAAAGGGTTGTACTGCTTCCGGAATCCGAAGTAGTCCCCTTCAGACAGCGTCTCATCTCCCCAAACTTCTCTTCAATAACAAGGCCCAGCCAACGATGAGCAAGGTCACCTGGTCGATTTGTGCCCTTACCTTGGCCGCGTTCCTATACCTTCCTTTGCAAGCGGCCGAGGAGGGCAAGAACAATGTCCAACAAACACGATCGCAAAAGGTTCGTGGAGACCGCGAGAAGGTTCTCTCGGACGGCTATTGGATTTACAACGATTTCGAGAAAGGTTTGGCCGAATCGAAGAAGACCGGCAAGCCGCTGCTGATTGTCTTACGATGCATTCCGTGCGAAGAGTGTGTCAAGCTCGACGAAGAGATCATGGAGAAAGATCCTGAGCTTCGTCAGCTGATGGATCAATACGTTCGCGTTCGAATCGTTGGCACCAACGGTTTGGATTTGAACTTGTTCCAATACGACTACGATCAGTCATTCGCCGTCTTTTTGATGAATGCTGACAAAACAATCTATGGCCGCTTCGGCACGCGATCGCATCGAACCGATTGGACGAGCGACGTTTCGATCGATGGTTTCGAGAAAGCTCTGGCAACCGGGCTGGAGTGGCATGCGAACTACCCTGAGAACAAAGCGATGTTCGCTGCCAAGCAGGGTGGCAAGCCCCTCTTCGCGGCCCCTGAAAAATCGCCGGCCTTGAAAGACAAATACACCTCGGCACTCAACTACGAAGGGGACGTCGTCAAAAGCTGTATCCATTGCCACCAGATCGGGGACGCTCAGAAGTCGTTCTTCCGCGATCAAGGAAACGTCATTCCGGATCAGTACCTCTTCCCCTATCCACACCCGAAAGCGATTGGCCTGATTCTCGACCCAAGCGAGACCAATCTTGTGGAAGCCATTACGGCTGATTCGATCGCCGAAAAGGCAGGACTGAAACCAGGCGACCGCATTGCATCGCTCGATGGGCAACCGATTCTGTCAATTGCCGACGCCCAGTGGGTGCTGCACCATGCGGACTCCGCCGATGAAATCGACGTCACTTATGTTCGTGGCTCCGAAAAAGGCGAGACGGTTCTTTCGTTGCCAGAAGGCTGGCGTCAGCAAGACGACTTGAGCTGGCGGGTTAGCTCGTGGCCGATGCGCCGGATGGTACTCGGCGGACTGGTACTGGAAGAAGCCAATGCCGAGCAGCGAGCCCAGGCCGGCATCACCGACCCGAACCAGATGGCACTTCGCGTTCGTTTCATGGGTCGATACGGCGACCATGCATTGGCAATGAAAACGGGCTTCCAAGTCGACGATATCCTGATTGAATACGACGGTCACACCGACCTGATGCGAGAAACGGACCTCTTGGCGTATGCTGCTCAGAACTGCTTGCCTGGTGAGAAGGTCGCGATTGAATTCGTCCGTGGAGGGGCGAAGAAGAAGCTATCACTGAAGATGCAAAAGTAGTCCGCGCATAAATCAGGCCCCGCAAAGTGTGTCACCTTGCGGGGCCCTCTCATGCATTAATCGTAGCTAGTCAGGCTTTGACTAGTTACCGGCTCCGACAGCAGCACCGATACCGGCACCGATCTGAGCACCCTGTCGACCGCCGATGGCACCACCGATACCGGCACCGATGCCAGCACCACGGCGAACGTCTGGGTCAGCGAACGATCGATCGTACATGCGGTTACCACCGTTCATGTAGTAGCGACCGTTGTTGTCGAAGTAGTACTGGCGACCGTTGTCGTAGTAGAAACGGGTACCGTCAGTATCGCGGTAGTAGTAACCGTTGGTGTAAGGCGAACCACGATAGCCGGTGGTCGTACGTGGCTGGTAGTTGTCGTACCAACCGCCGCCGTGACCGTAACCAGGACCGTTGTATCGGGTCCAGTTACCACTACGGTAGACCATCCAGTAGTTGTTCGGAGTCCAGTACCACCAGGCACCGTTGTGGTTCTTGAAACGCCACTTGGCATTACGATCCGAATCACGACGACCGTCGCGGTCACGACCATCTCGATCGCGACCGTCACGGTTACGCATACGAGCATCGACGTCAGCGTTTAGGTTCGCATTCGGACCGACGTTAGCATCGGCATCCAGATTGGCGTTCGGCCCGAGTTGGGCGTCAGCATCCACACCGGTACGTCCTGCGGGCGTGTTCACATCCACATCGACGTCAGCTTGGGTCGGTGGCATCGGAGCGTCGACGTCAGCGTTCGCTTTGATGTTCGAGTCGACATTAGCATCGACGCCGGCATCAACTTTGGTGTCTTTAGGCAGATTGGCATCCACTTGCCCTTTCGCTTGGCCTTCGATCGAATCGGTTAGGCTTGGAGCAGGAGCGTCGCCAGGCGTTGGGGTCGAAGGGACTGCGGGAGCCGAGGCATCGGCCGCAGCATCTGCACCTGCTTGAGCACCACCGGTGACGGTGTTACCAGCAGCTTCGACAGCGCCGCTCGCTTGCGATCCAAGGTCGGCGCCCAGGTCCTGGGCATGCAGCGAACCTGCGAATGCCAAACCAGTGGCGGCGATCAAACCGAGCATCCAATTGCGGGGCGAAACGGTCATAGTATAGATCCTTTCTCGTAGGAGGGTACTTCCTGGTTCGTAGATGAGCGAGGGACTCCCTGCTTCATCTGGGATCGACGGTGCGTGATACGCTGTGCGATCTTGAACGACTTGTTGATGGTGAACCTACGAGGCAAGGTGTGTGCCATTTCTGTTTCAGATCTCCCCAAATCTTTCTTGACTGGGGCATTGTCAGACCGGAAAGGGTCTATTTTTCCAGTGTTTTGTCACGAGACATTTTTTCTGGAGCGTTTCGCCGCTCCGACCGACAAGCTTGCGTTGGTCAGGAAGCAATCAATCTGGACTGGATCAATTCAGACCAAACAAAAAAAGAGCCGCCT
Organism: Bremerella sp. JC817; assembly: GCF_040718835.1. Taxonomy (NCBI): domain Bacteria; kingdom Pseudomonadati; phylum Planctomycetota; class Planctomycetia; order Pirellulales; family Pirellulaceae; genus Bremerella; species Bremerella sp. JC817. Next base: position 979,488 of record NZ_JBFEFG010000281.1, read on the forward strand.
GGTACATCAGGCGGCTCTTTTCTATTTGACTGCTAACGATTGCGAGGCTAATCGTTCAGCTTCTTCAGCTTGATGTTTTTCCAAGCCACATCGTAGGGACCTTGGTCCTTGCCGATGCCATGCACCTGCAGACCGATAAAGCCCTTCGGGTGAGTCTTGTAAATAGGTTCATCCGTCAGATCTTCGATCTGAACACCGTTGATGAAGGTCTGGATGCGAGGGCCCTTGGCGATCACTCGGTAGTGATTCCACTCGCCACTCTTGAAGTTCTTGTGCTTCTTCAGACGTTCTTCTGGCGTCAACCAACCACGACCGGTTGCTTCGCCATAGATATAACCAGCTTCGGCTTCGCCTGCTTCGATTTCGACCTGAGGACCGTTGACGCGACCGTCGTTGGTGTTGCCTTTGGTCTGCGAACGGATCTGAACGCCCGAGTTCAAACGGTCGTGAACCTTCACATCGAACTCGAGTTCAAAGTCGCCGTACTCTTCATCGGTGCACAGGAACGAGTTTGGGCTACCAGTGTTGGTGGTGCCAACGATCGTGCCATCTTTGACTTCGTACTTGGCGGTGCCGTTCTTCTGGGTCCAGCCCGAAAGATCTTTGCCGTTGAACAGTTCGATCCAGCCTTCTTCAGCTTGGGCCGTGGTGACGAAGCCCAGCAGCAGCATACCGATCGTGAAAGACATTTTTTGCATGGGTAGAAAAACTCCTAAGGTGAAAGAGTCGATGGGGTTTTGGAGAGGGCTTGTCATTATCCTTGGCCCGGTTGGCTGCTTCAACCAAAGCGAAAGGCAAAAGCGCACAAAATTGCCCCTTTTCGCATCGAAACACGAAAAGGGGCCAGGTTTATCCGCATTCCACGACTGTCAGATCGTGATTATTCGCTACAACAGGCCTCGGCCGCTTCGCAGCAAGGCAAGCCAAGTTCGCAGCATGCCGAGAGACTTTCGTCACAGCAATCGGCACCTTCGATACAACAAGCTTGGGGAGGCGAACAGCAACTCGATGGGGAAGCTGGCGACGAAGCCGTGACCGACATGGCTCCTAAACCGAGACCCAACGTTGCCAACGAACCGAGCAGAATTTTGGTGATCATAAAACGATATCCTTGTTTCGATTGAATTTTGAAATTGCGTACAAGGGTCGGCACCGCGCAGAGCTTCCGCGCATGCTGACCAAAGTTTCCAGAGAATGCCGAGAGAGAGCTCGACTAACAGCGCCAGACGCAATTCAGAATGTGAACCGGAACCGGTCCTATGTACGGCGACCGCTGATGCGGCAAGCGAACGCCGCGATCGATTGCCGAAGAGTTCTGTGGCTCGAACGATGCCATCCAGGAAACGGCCGGCAAATCCCACTGCACCACGGGAGAGTTGTTCGTTTTGGGCGTTACGGAACAGGCACAATGCGTCTGCGAAGGAAGCTGCCCAGGAATCGGGCTTTCTACAGGTTCAGCGAGGCAACAGCTCGGATGATTGTCGCCAATTCGCTCACCAGCCATCGCGCGGCAATGGGCAAAACACCACGTCGGCCCCGCTGCCAAAACGACAGCGATCGCGAGTAAGAGCGGCATTTTCAGATAGCGTGACATGAACGAACCATTTCCCGAAGTAACGACGCCTAATTCTTCGAGTGTCCACCTTCAAAAGCAAGTCGCTGACGAGCGTCGATCAGAACATTCGGAGTTGCGACTTTCCATTTTGTCCTGGGCCACGAAACTGAGTTGTATCGAGCTTCACATTTCGATGCTCCAGGCCGTACTTTTGTCGAAAGATCTCGAAGGTTTTCGCGATCGTCGTGGCGATGCTTCCTTCCCCGCGCATTCGACTTCCCCAGCGAGCATCGGTCAGTTCGCCACCGCGACATGCTTCAATACGGGAACGGACGCGGTGGGCATGCTCTGGCAGATGTTCGTCGAGCCAGCTCACGAAGATATCTTTGACCGAGTGGGGGAGACGAAGCAGCGTGTAGCCGGCACTGATCGCACCATGGTCGGCGACCGCTTCCAGGATCGCCGGAATCTCGGCATCGTTCAGCCCTGGAATGATCGGGGCGACCATCACGTTGACCGGAATGCCTGCCTCGGTCAGTTGTTTCACCGCGGCGAGTCGTGCGGCAGGGCTCGATGTTCGAGGCTCCATCACCCGGGTCAGCTTTTGATCGAGCGAGGTAATGCTGAGATTCACGCATACTAGACGATGTCTGGCCATCGCTTGCAGCAGATCGAGATCCCGCAGCACCATCGCGTTTTTGGTGATCAGGCCGATCGGCTGCCTCGCTTCCAAGGCAACCTCCAGGCAGCCGCGAGTCACCTCGAATTCTCGTTCGCCCGGCTGGTAACAATCGGTGACGCCCGACATGGCAATCACCTCGCACTTCCAAGACGGCTTCCGCAGAAACTCGCGAAAGAGTCGCGGGGCTTCCTGCTTTACCATGATCTTGGTCTCGAAGTCGAGGCCGCTGCTGAAGCCCAGATACTCGTGATACGGCCGGGCATAGCAATAGCTACAGCCATGAGCACAGCCGCGATATGGATTCAGGCTGTACGTGAACGGGATATCAGGACTGTCGTTCTTGGTGATCAGCGACTGCGTGGCATCGGCGAAATAGTCGGTCGCCACCTTTCGATCCGCCAACGCTTCGGTATCGGTCGGATCGAGATGCTCCAGATCGTTGGCAACACTCAGCCGCTCGAATCGATTGGTGGGATTGTCGCTTGTCCCGCGTCCCACTGCCTTACGAAGCGCGTCCATGGCAAACCGTCAGCCGAATAGGAAGAAACTCTCACAGCCAACAGTATACACACGTACACATGCGTGCCAAGCCAAATTTAGCCAGCGAATGGCGTCGTCACTGCCCCGCTGACGCCAGGCTCGCATAGGAAAAGCCCGCCGGCATGGGGATATTTCGCCAACTGATCGGCATCGAGTCCCTTGCGCGGGGTCGTGATGTAGAGCTGATCGAGCTTTTCGCCACCAAAGCAGCACGAAGTGACGTTCGGGCAGGGCATCTCAATCTTACCGATCAATTCGCCAGTGGCCGGGTTCCAGCGGCAAACGGAAGCTCCGCCCCACATTCCGGTCCATAACATCCCCTCGGCATCAATGGTCATGCCATCTGGTTTACCAATCCCCATCGACTCGGGTATATCGACAACAGTTCGACGATTGCAGATTGCCCCGGTTTCGATGTCGTAGTCGAACGCGTCGACTTTCCGCGTTGCCGTATCGATGTAATAGAAAACGGTGTGATCAGGCGACCAGCAAAGGCCGTTGCTGTTCACGACGCCGGGAACGACTGTTTCGTAATGGAACTGGCTGTCGAAGCGGTAGCAATTGGCATCGCCAGGGGTTCGCGTGTCAGAAATCGTCCCGGCAAATAGCCTTCCACGCGGATCGCATTTAGCGTCGTTGAACCGGGTGGTGGCTCCGTTGGTCTCAGGATTTGCAACCTTCACGATCTCACCGGTGGCAGGATTAAGCCGCACGATCCCATCACGAGTACCGACGATAATGTCGCCGCTGGTCGAAGCAATCGCGAAACTGCACTCCTTTTCGACGGTCCACGACTCGTTTTTGCCGGTCGCAGGATCGAAGCGATTCACCTTGCTATTCTCGATATCGACCCACAAGAGGGAGTGGGTGGCGGCATCCCAGGAAGGTCCTTCCCCCAGAGTTGCCTGAATATCAAGTACGCACTTTGCCTGGTAGGTCTGCATTGGGCCAGCTATCCGTCGTTCAAGGGGTGTTGTGAGACTTTAGGAAGACCTTCTAAACTAGTTATTGGCTTGAACTTCAAGCATCACCGCCGATCGTAGGCCTCTTGGCTATGATCTGCAAGGATATCCCCCAGCCCCAGAGCCTTCCCCATGGCCGATAGCCAGTACTCCCAAGAACTTCGGGTCGCCATTCAGGCAGTTGTCGAAGCCAGCAAAATCTGCCGTCACATTCAATCGACGGAAGATTTTGCGGAACTGTCGAAGAATGACCGCAGTCCTGTGACCGTGGCCGACTTTGGCAGCCAAGCCGTGGTTTGTAAGGCAATTCATGAAGCCTTCCCGGAAGATCCGATGATCGCCGAAGAAGATTCGGCGGCGCTGCGTTTGCCCGATCAGATTTCGGTACTAAATAGGGTCGTCAAAGAAGTGGGTAAGGTCGTTCCAGACGCCACCCAAGAGCAGGTCCTTGGCTGGATCGATCAAGGGATCTCTCGCGATCCGGCTCCCCGGACCTGGACGCTCGATCCGATCGACGGCACGAAAGGCTTCCTTCGCAAGGAACAGTACGCGATCGCCCTGGCCCTGCTGGTCGACGGTCAGGTGAAAGTGGCGGCGCTGGCTTGCCCGAACTTGGGGACGATCGAAAGCGATGAGGTGGGCTTCCTCTTCACCGCGATCCGCGGCGAAGGGGCTTACGTTTCTCCACTTTCCGATCCGAACGATCGCACACGCATCTCGACCTCAGGCTGCATCTTTACGCGTGACGCTCGCTTCTGCGAATCGGTCGAGTCAGGCCATAGCGATCACAGCTGGTCGTCCGAAATCGCCCAGTCGCTCGGCATGACGCGAGATTCGGTTCGCCTCGACAGCCAGGCCAAGTATGCCGTAGTAGCACGTGGCGAAGCCGAGATCTATTTGCGTTTGCCCACCAAGCCAGGCTACGTTGAGAAGATCTGGGATCACGCGGCCGGCTGCCTGGTGATTGAAGAAGCAGGCGGCACGGTTACCGACGTGCATGGCTACCCGCTCGACTTCTCGCGGGGTGCGCTGCTTTCCGAGAACCAGGGAATCATCGCGACCAACGGCACGCTGCACGAAGCTGTCGTGACTGCCGTGAAGAAGTGCAACGAAAACAGCTAGATCAGCCGGATCGACTTCGGCTCGAAGCTAAGTTCTACAGAAACCGTGTCCTGCTCGACATGGACATGGTAAGTGCGGGCATTGAAGCGATCGATGTCCGCATCCAGATATTTGCCATCGGTCAGGCGAAATCGCCAGTGATGCACCGGACAGGCAACCGCTCCATCGCAGACGTTGCCCTTGGCAAGATTCGCTCCGGCATGAGGGCACATCGCGTCAATGGCGAAGATTCCCTCGTCAGTTTTAAAGAGGCCAATCCACGCTTCGTCGACGATCACGAGCTTTCCGCCATGTTCTGGCAGGTCGGAAAGCTTCGCCAAGGAAACGAATCGCGACACGGCTTCCGATGCCTTAAGCCGTGACGAGCGACTTCAAACGCTCGTGGGCTTCCAAAAGAAGCTGCTCGGTTTCTTCCCAACCGATACAAGCATCGGTAATTGAAACGCCGTATTCCAACTGACTGATGTCGTCGGTCAGCTTTTGATTGCCTGGTTTGATATTGCTTTCCAGCATCATGCCAGCAATGGCACGGCAACCTTCCGCACGCTGTTCCAGCACATCTCGCCACGCAGCTGCCTGACGCGTGTGGTCCTTCAGCGAGTTCCCATGGCTGCAGTCGACCAGCAAGCGAGGCTGCTGATTTCGCTTTTCCAACTGAGCAATCGCGTCGGCGATCTTCTCACGCGAGTAGTTCGGGCCTGAGCGGCCGCCACGAAGAATCAGGTGGCCCCAAGGATTCCCCTTCGAGTGGATCACGCAGGTGGCGCCTTCGCCGTCGATGCCCAGGAAACTGTGCGGAGCGTTCGAGGACGTCATCGCGTCCAAGGCAATCTGCAGATCGCCATCGGTACCATTCTTGAAACCGATCGGCATCGACAGGCCACTGGCCATCTGGCGATGGGTCGGCGACTCGGTCGTTCGAGCACCAATCGAAGCGAGCGAGATCAGGTCGGCGATGTATTGTGGCGTAACAGGTTCCAGAGCTTCGGTTGCCGCAGGGACGCCGGCTTCCGCCAGATGCACCAACAGCTTGCGAGCCAGACGATAGCCTTCCGCGATGTCGAAGGTATCGTCGAGGTGAGGATCGTTGATCAACCCCTTCCAGCCGACGGTCGTGCGAGGCTTCTCGAAGTAGACACGCATCACGACCAGCATCGTTTCCGATACCTGATCGGAAAGCTTCTTCAGTCGCGTCGCGTATTCGATTGCCATATCGACGTTGTGGATCGAACATGGGCCGACCACCGCGATCAAGCGATCTTCTTCGCCAGCGAGAATCTTTTGGATGTGCTGACGTGTCTCGAAGACGAAGTCCTGGGCAGCTTCCGAACTAGGAAACTCTTGCTTGATCTCGCTGGGTGGGGCCAGCTTTTCGATCCGATGAACGTTGATATTGTCGGTCTGGTGCATGATCCTGCCTACAATGGCCGCCTTATCGCTCGGGGGAAACCTCTATCATGTCTAAAGGCCTGCAATTCTCCTAGGCGGCTGCCCACACAGAGGGGCAAATTTGTGGGCTCGAGGTAGGATTTTGTCGATTTCAACCGAACTTCTATGGCTCCGATGGCACTTCAGGCTTGCTCGGGCGAGCTGGGGCTTTCTGTAAATCCTCCAGAAGCTTGTCCGACTTTACCTCGAACACACCGCGAGAATTGTTCGGCAACTTGGCATAAACACCGACCTCGGTCAGGATATGGTCATCCGGGCTAAACGGAATCCCACCCTTACGGGCGAAGTTTCGTAGGGCCACGGTCAGTTCTTTGCCCGGCTCCAATGCCGTTTTGTTGTAGAAGTGGAACGCATCGTTGAGCGAAATGCCGATATTTCGCAGCGGCTCGTCCGATTCGTTCGTCAAAATGAGGGCCGGCTGGTCGTCCGCGACGTTTTTAATCAGCAGAGAAACCTGCAATCCATTCTCTGCTTTGGCAGGTAGCGAAACCCACAAAAAGATCAGCATGGCGATCGGCAAGAGGACGATGACGGCCAGAAATATTGTCAGACCGAATCGCGAAAGGTGTAAAACGTTAGGATCTTGAGCGTTTTCGTCCATCAATTAACCTGTCCTGAGGCAGTGTCGATCGCTTGCACTGCCATATTCTTTGCCTTCAGCCTAGGGAATGGCTACCTGCTTTATGCCGCAATCCTCCCATTTTGATAACGGGCCCCATCTGCTGGAAGGGCGGAAGGCTCGATTAACGATCAATACCGCGTGGCTGATCAAGCTTCGCTGGGTTGCCGCGTTCGGGCAATGGATCACGATCGCATTCGTGATGTTCCTGCTGGGATTCGAGATTCGCTGGCAGCCACTGGCCACGATTATCTTTCTGACCGCCAGCAGCAATCTGGTGCTCAGCTATTTGTTTGAGTCGCTTCGTTCGCGAGAACTTAAGAGCCTGACCGCCTGGGAAACGCTCCTTTTTGGCGTGATGCTGATGGATATTGGCTTCCTCACGGCAATGCTCTACTTCACTGGTGGCATCTCGAATCCATTTGCCGTGTTCTACCTCGTGAACCTTGCCCTGGCCGCGATCGTACTGACGCCCCCCAACACGGGTATTTTGGCCATTGTCACCGTTGGCTGCATTGGGCTGTTGCTGCTGGCCGGCTATCCGCTCCGCTTTTTAGGTGGGTGGCAGATCGAAAACCTCGTGACCAGTGGCATTCCGGTCCACATCCTGCTGGCCGGTTCTTCGATGGCCCTGGTGACCTGTGCGATGGTGGTCGTTTACTTCACGACGAAGCTGAACGTCGAACTCCAACGCAAAGAGGCAAGCCTTCGTTTAAACGAGATAAAACAAGCCCGAAGCGAGAAACTAGAGGCCTTAGGCACCCTGGCTGCCGGCGCGGCCCATGAGCTCTCGACCCCGCTGGCCACAATCGCCGTTGTCGCCAAGGAAGTTCAGCGCGAGCTGGAACAAGGAGACGTATCGGCGGAAATCAAAGAAGACATCTCCCTCATCCGCAGTGAACTCGATCGCTGCCGTACGATTCTGGATCAGATGTCGACTGATGCTGGCCAGGCTACCGGCGAGCCCATTGTGCTTCTGTCGACTCAAACGCTGCTGGATGAAGTGGTGCAGCGTCTCGAGATCCAACATCAGCATCGCGTGAAGATCGTCGGAGAAATCCCAGCGGTAGAGATCCACGCTCCTCTTCATCTTCTGGCCCAAGCGATCCGCGGTCTGATTAAGAACGGGCTCGATGCGACGCCCCTATCGGAATCGGTCGACCTGCTATTAAGAACGACCTCGCACGACCTGGTGCTGACCATTCGTGACCATGGCACCGGCATGCCGCCGCACGTTCTTGCTCGCATTGGCGAGCCTTTTTTCACGACGAAGGAACCCGGATCTGGCACCGGCTTAGGCGTGTTCCTGGCGAAGAATGTGGTGGAGAAACTGAATGGGGAAGTCCGCATCCAATCGACCGCGGATATAGGGACAACCGTCGAAGTGCTGATCCCGCGCGCTGCCTCGAAAAATAAGACAAATTCTCCGAAGAACTCTCGCAGTGACACGTAGGCATCGTTTACGGTATTCCCTATAGTTAACCATCAGTCTGACCGCGTCATGACTTAGTCAGGTCTCTACCCAGCTACGCAATCCGGATTCGGCGGAACAATGTCCCGACCTACAATCCTCCTCGTCGATGATGACGACATCTTGCGAAACCGCCTGACCCGGGCGTTCACGTCCCGCGGTTACGATGTCTACTCGGCGAAGACGAAACAAGATGCCGTAGCTCAAGCGGAAGAGGCCCAGCCAGAACGGGCCGTCCTTGATCTCAAGTTGCCAGAGACTTCTGGCATCGAAATCCTGAAAGATCTTCTCAAGGTTTCCCCCCTTACGCAGACCGTAATTTTGACCGGATACGGCAGTATTACCAACGCGGTAGAAGCGGTACGCCTGGGGGCAATTAATTACTTGACCAAACCGGCCGATGCGGACGAGATTTTGGCGGCCTTTGAAAATAAAGGGCCTGCAGACCCCCAAACAGAGACCAAGGCTTACTGCCCGCAATCGCTCGCCGAAGCGGAGTGGGAGCATATCCATCGCGTCCTAAATGATTGTGGTGGAAACCTTTCCGAAGCAGCACGCTTGCTGGATATCCCTCGCCGGACCCTGCAACGCAAGCTGAAGAAACTTGCACCTTAAGGTGGACATTCACGACACCCCCCATCCTAGTGCGACCTATTGTCACGTCGTGTTCACCCACCGATTATTTTACGATTCACACGCTGATAGCTACGAGGGAGATGCCTTTGCAAGGCAATCACTTATCGCTGGCGAAATTGCACTTAACGACCACACGCTCCCTTCGGAGCTTTGTCGAAGCCCACGCTTCGAGCTGCTTCAAGACGAGCCCTTTTCCGTCGAAGCGTCTCCCCGCTGAGGCCATTAACGACTGAGAAAGTCATGGACCGCTTTCTATTTCCCAAATGGGTAAATAAGTTCGTTCCACTCGCAATTGGTGTTGCCCTTGTGGGCGCCGCCTATGGTGGAACGGTTCTATTCGTGACCTCCTCGCCCGAGATTCTCAATCGCGGCTACCGTCCCGAACAACCAGTTCCATTCAGCCACAAGCTGCATGCTGGTCGTCTGAAGATGGACTGCCGTTATTGTCATAACACGGTCGAGAAATCGAGCCATGCGGCTGTTCCTCCGACGGCAACTTGTGGTAACTGCCACAGTGGTGCCGACGCCTCGGGAGCCACGCCATACGCATCGGTTCGTGCTACTAGTGTCGCGTTGGCTCCAGTTCGCGAAAGCCTCGCCACCGGCGAGTCGATCGACTGGACTCGAGTCCATAATCTGCCGGACTTCGTTTTCTTCAACCATAGTGCTCACGTCACGCGTGGCGTCTCTTGCGTCGAATGCCATGGCCGCGTCGATAAGATGGACGTTGTCCAGGTCGTCGAGCCAATTTCGATGTCGTGGTGTCTTGAATGTCACCGCAACCCGGACTCGAGCATTCGTCCCGTTGACGAGGTCACCAACCTCGAATGGGGAACCGATATGAGCGAGGAAGAAAAGCGAGTTCTCGGTAAGCAATTACGCGACGAGTTGAACATCCATCCATCGACCAACTGCTCGACATGTCATCGATAAAGCCACAAAACGATAAACCGAAATACTGGCGTAGCCTCGATCAGCTCGAGGGAACCCCTGAGTTCGAGCAGTTCCTGAAGCGCGAATTTCCGGAAGCTGTCGAAGAAGCTCCAACGGGTCTTCCTCGCCGCCGCTGGATGCAGCTGATGGGTGCCTCGCTCGCACTGGCAACCGGTGCCGCTGGCTGCCGTTACCCAGAAGAAGAAGTGATCGGCTTCCGTTACCCGGAAGAAGAGATCGCTCCCTTCTCGCGACGCCCAGAAGGCCGTATTCCAGGCAAGCCTGAAAAGTTCGCCACCACGCTGACCGTTGCCGGCCAGGTTTGTCCGGTGGTCGCTACCAGCTACGATGGTCGCCCGATCAAGATCGACGGCAACCAGATGCATCCGCTGGTCTTCGGTGCCGATACCTACGCCCAGGCAATGCTGCTGCCGCTTTACGATCCCGATCGTAGCCAGCACCCTGTCTTCCGCGATGGCCAAGACCTTTCCCGCAACTGGGAAGAGTTCACCGCTTGGTGGAAGGAAGAATCGAAGAAGCTCGAAGGTGGCAACTCCTCGAAGCTGGCGATTCTGCACGAAACCAACAGCTCGCCAAGCGTCCTCGCTCAGATGAACGAAGTCGCTCGCAAGTTCCCACAAGCCAAGTGGTACAGCTACGATTCGATCTCCGGCAACACGACGCTTGGCACCGAAATGGCTTTCGGTAAGAAGCTGCGTCCGCTGTTGAACCTGGAATCGGCGGACATCATCGTCGACATCAGCTCCGATTTGCTCGGTAGCCATGCGACGCAAGGCAAGAACAGCAACGATTTCGCCAAGCGACGCACGCCTGAAAATGGCCCGATGAATCGCTTGTACGTCGTTGAAAGCCGCTTCTCGCCAACCGGCACCTCGGCCGACCATCGCCTGGCAGTTGCGGCTTCGCAAATGGCCAGCTTCGTCGCTGAACTGGAAGCCAAGATCGACGCTGCCCTGGAAGCAGGCGAAACCAAGGAAGCTCCGACCGAAAAGGCCGACATCCTGGTGACCGCCATGGTCAACGACCTGATCACGCACAAAGGCAAGAGCGTGGTGGTCGGTGGCGAAACGCTGGATGTTGAAACCCAGGTCCGTATCTGGCGAATCAACAGCAAGCTCGAAAACCTCGGCAAGACTGTCACGTTCGTCGAAGAGCCCCAACTGGCCCGCGACAACACTGGCAGCATTCAAGATCTGGTTGCAGAACTGAACACCGGCAACGCGCACACGTTGATCGTGATGGGCGGCAACCCAATCTACGATGCTCCGGTTGATATCGACTTCGCCGCCGCGTTCGACAAGACGCGTGCCCAGATCTTCTTCGGCGAATACGAAAACGAAACCTCCAAGCTGTCGACGTGGCACCTGCCAGCTTCGCACGGCCTGGAACAGTGGGGCGACGCCATCGCTTACGATGGTTCCTACTGCCTGACTCAGCCTTTGCTGGACCCGATCTTCAAGTCGAAAGACCCGATCCAGTTCCTCAGCATCCTGGCTGGCACTCCGATCACAGAAACCCTGGAAGCGGTCAAGCAAACCGTCGCCACGACGTTCACCAGCTCTGCCTCGGAAGCAGGCTGGATTAAGGTTCTGCATGACGGGTTCATTGCGGACTCGGCTGCCGACGCTGTCTCGGTTTCTATCTCCGATAGCCTCAACCTGGGCGACGTTTCGACGACCGCTTGGCGTGGTGGTCTCGAGAACGCCTTCGAGCTGATCTTCCACCCAGGCAGTGCCACCTACGATGGTCGCTATGCGAACAACGGCTGGTTGCAGGAACTGCCAGAACCGATCACCAAGGTGACCTGGGACAACGTCGTTACCCTCAGCCCGAAGACTGCCAAGGAAATTGGCGTCGGTCAGGGCGAGTTCCTGGCGATCACCGCCAACGGCAAGACGATCGAAATTCCTGCTTACATTCAGCCAGGTCAGGCACACGGCACATTGGCCGTCGGTCTTGGCTATGGTCGCAAGATGGCTGGCCACGTCGGTGGTTTTGAAGAGAACGGTGTCGACCCAGTCGGTGTTGACGTCGGTCCTCTACGAACCTCGCAGACCATGCTGCTGGCCACCGAAGTCGAAGCCAAGGGAACCGGTAAGCAGTTCACGCTGGCCACCACCCAAGATCACTTCGCCATCGACCTGTTGGGCATGCGTGAAATCGGTCGCCGAGTTGGCGAACTGGTTCGCGAAGGCACGCTGGAAGAATACGAAACGCACCCTGACTTCGCGAAGCACGTCGTTCATCACCCACCACTGACCAGCCTCTGGGAAGATCAGGAATGGATGAAGGAATCGTACGACGGCTACGCCTGGGGTATGTCGATCGACTTGAGCAAGTGCACCGGCTGTAATGCGTGCACCATCGCCTGCCAATCGGAAAACAACGTTCCGATCGTCGGTAAGGAAGCGGTCTCGGTTGGTCGTGAAATGCATTGGATTCGTGTCGACCGCTACTTCAGCGGCGACATGGAAGATCCCAAGGCCGTGACCCAACCGGTTACCTGCCAACAGTGTGAAACAGCTCCATGTGAAAGCGTTTGCCCCGTTGCTGCCACCGTGCATACCAACGAAGGCTTGAACGACATGGTTTACAACCGTTGTATCGGTACGCGTTACTGTGGTAACAACTGCCCTTACAAGGTTCGTCGCTTCAACTACCTGGACTGGCGTGCCAGCGACGATCGCTTCGATGCCGCGAACAAAGAGCTGGCCAAGCTGATCTTCAATCCAGAAGTCACCGTTCGTAACCGCGGCGTGATGGAAAAGTGCACCTACTGTGTGCAGCGAATCCAGAACACCAAGATCGAAGCTCGTGCCGAGCGTCGTGCGATTGGTGCAAACGAAATCAAGGTTGCCTGCCAGGAAGCTTGCTCTTCGCAAGCGATCGAGTTCGGCGACTTGAACAACCCAGAAAGCAACGTCGCCAAGGCCCACGCCAACCAGCGTGCCTATGCGATGCTGGCCGAACTGAACACCAAGCCACGTACCCGTTACCTGGCTCGTATCACTAACCCGCATCCGTGGCTTGCCCCGGAAGTGCCGGATCATGGGCATCATGGCCCCGGCGAAGAAGGTCATGGCGAACATGGCGATGACCACTCGCACGACCATGCCGAAGGCGAACACGCCGAGCACAAAGAAGAAGCGAAAGAAGAGAAGGACTAAGCCTTCCCCTCTGCGTTAATCCTCCCAGCAAGCAAACAGCCTAAGTTCATATTCAAGAGTACGAATGGCCACCGTAAACGAAGTCATAGACACCACGATCGACGATCCGGGCAACCGGACTCCCCTCGTGATTGGCGGGCACGACTACGGCTCGATTACCAAGTTGGTTTGCCGGATCAACGAAGACAAGACTCCGTTTGCGTGGTACGTCGCATTCGCGGCTTCGCTGACCGTGCTCGGCTTCTTCTTTTCGCTGATCGGTTACCTGATTTTCACCGGTGTGGGCGTCTGGGGTAACAATAATCCCGTGTACTGGGGTTTCCCGATCGTGAACTTTGTGTTCTGGGTCGGTATCGGTCACGCGGGAACCCTGATTTCCGCCATTCTGTTTATCTTCCGCCAAAACTGGCGAACGAGTATCAACCGTTTCGCGGAAGCCATGACGATCTTCGCCGTGTGCTGTGCTGGTATCTTCCCAGGTATCCACATCGGCCGCGTCTGGGTTTTCTATTGGTTGTTCCCGCTGCCTAGCTTGCAGCTTTCGATGTGGCCAAACTTCCGTAGCCCACTGCTGTGGGACGTGTTCGCCGTTTCGACGTACGCCACCGTGTCGTTGATCTTCTGGTACACCGGTATGATTCCGGACCTGGCAACGCTGCGAGATCGCACCACCAACCCAATCCTGCGAATCGTCTACTCGATTCTCTCGCTCGGTTGGACCGGTTCGGCTCGAAGCTGGTCGCGTTACGAAAAGGCTTACACGCTGTTTGCCGCTTTGGCTGCTCCGCTCGTGCTCTCAGTGCATACGATCGTGAGTTTCGACTTCGCGGTTTCGCAGTTGCCTGGTTGGCATACCACGATCTTCCCACCTTACTTCGTCGCTGGTGCTGTGTTCAGCGGTTTCGGTATGGTGCTGACGCTGATGGTTCCGGCTCGCCAGTTGTTCGGACTGAAAGACGTCGTGACGCTGCGTCACCTCGAGAACGTCTGTAAGATCTTGCTCGCGACTGGTTCGATGGTGGGTTATGCCTACGCCATGGAATTCTTCATCGCCTGGTACGGCGGTAACATGTACGAACAATTCGCGTTCATTAACCGTGCCTTCGGACCATACTGGTGGGCCTACTGGATCATGGTGTCCTGCAACGTGATCAGCCCGCAGTTGTTCTGGTTCCGAAAGTGCCGCACGACTCCTTGGTTGATGTTCGTGATCAGTATCTTCGTCAACATCGGTATGTGGTTCGAGCGATTCGTGATTACGGTCACGTCGTTGGCTCGCGACTTCCTGCCGTCCTCGTGGGGCATGTTCAATCCGACCTGGGTTGACTATGGCATGCTGTTCGGCAGCTTCGGCTTGTTCTTCACACTGTTTTTGATCTTCATTCGGTTTGGCCCAATCGTGGCCATGGCAGAAGTCAAATCGGTGATGCCACATCCGCACTCGCCGGTTCATGACGATCACCACGCAGCCGTTGAACACTCCTAATTAACCTTTCCCACTGGATCACCAGCAGGGCCTAAGATAGATGGCACAAGACCCGAACAATCCGGACCAAAAGCTGATTGGGCTGATGGCACAATTCGACGACCCCGACTCGTTGTTGGCGGCGTGTGAAAAAGTGCGGAAGGCAGGTTACACCAATACCGACGCCTACACCCCATTCCCGCTCCATGGAATCGACGATGCCCTGGGCATCAAGCCAACCATCCTCCCATGGATTGTGCTTGCTCTCGGTTTGATGGGTGGTAGTGCTGGTCTGGCACTGCAGTACATCACGAACGTGGAGTTCTACCCGTTCATCATTTCGGCGAAGCCGCTGTTCAGCTTGCCAGCGAACATTCCGGTGATCTTCGAACTGACGATTCTGCACGCAGCCATCGCCGTGTTCCTGGGCATGCTGCTGCTCAACCGGATGCCAACCTTCTCGAACCCACTGTTCCGGGTTCCTGAATTTGCCCGAGCCACCGACGACAAGTTCTTCTTGACCGTGGGTGTCGCCGACGAAAAGTTCAAGCCAAAGAAGACCCGCGAGCTGTTCGACAGCTTCATCGGTCAGACGGCCGTGATCGAAATCTTCGAAGATCCATCGAGCAACGAGATCCCTAAGGTCTTCAAGTTTGTGGGGATCGGCGTCTCGGTCCTGGCTCTGATTCCACCACTGTTGCTGTGGCGAGCCTACAACGACACCGCGACCGTTCCGCGTATCAACCCGATTCGCGACATGGACGTTCAGCTTCGTGGTGACACACAAACCGTCAGCCATGTCTTCGCCGATGGTCGTACCATGCGTCCTCGGATCGCAGGCACCGTTGCTCGTGGCGAATATGTCGATCCGATCTTGCTGACCGGTATCGTTCCAGAAACGGACCAGCAAAACGTTGCCTTCCTGCAGGAAGAAGAACCTCCGAAGGAAGAAGGCGAGAAGCCAGCAGAAGAAGCCAACGCCGAGGAAGACAAACCTGCCGAAGAGCCTGCGGCTGAAGAAAAGCCAATGGAAGAGCAGCCTGCTGAGGACAAGCCAGCTGAAGAAGCAGCTGCCCCAGCTCAGCCTGAAGAACCAGAACCCAACTGGGTGAAGATCGCACCGATCGAAGTCAATATGGCAACGCTCGAACGTGGTCGCAATCGCTACAACATCTACTGCTCGGTCTGCCACGGCCTGGCAGGCGACGGCGACGGCTTGGTTTCTCAGCGTGCTCTGCAGTTGCAGCAGCCAACCTGGGTTCCACCAACCAACTTGCACACCGACTACCTGCTGACGCAGCCTGACGGAAAGATCTACAACACCATCACGAACGGTATCCGCAAGATGAAGGGATACGCCGATCAGATTCCAACGGAAGATCGTTGGGCGATCGTGACGTACGTCCGAGCTCTGCAGAAGACGCGGACCGGGACACCAGCCGAGATTCCGGCTGTCGAGATGAAAGAATTGGAAATTAAGGGTCAGTAAGCAACATGGGCGGTCATCACAAACCCACAATCACGGTGACGGACGACGAATCGATCCGCATCAGCCCGGCTTGGCAGTCGTTGCGTGTCCTCGGACTGTTCGGCGGTGCCGGACTGCTGATCGTGGCGTGGTTGATCGGGAAGTTCTCCGACAGTTCGTCGTACTTCTACTTCTCGTACCTCACCAGCTTCGTTTACTTCCTCAGCATTTCGCTGGGTGCCTTGTTCTTCGTGCCGATCCATCACCTGACTCGCGCAGGCTGGAGTGTGGTCGTCCGTCGAATTTGCGAACTAATCACGCAAAACCTCATTCCAATGGCTGCGTTGTTCCTCATCATCCTGCTGCCTGTCGTGTTCGGCAGTCACTCGCTGTTTGAGTGGAACAACCCAGAACTGTGGAACAAGGATTCCTCGCACTACGATCAATTGATTGCCCACAAGTCGCCTTACTTGAACCCAACGTTCTTCGCGATTCGTGCGATCATCTACTTCAGTGCCTGGATCTGCATTGCCCGCTATTTCTTCTTGAACTCGCTGGCTCAAGATTCCAACGGCGACAAGCAGATCACGCTGAAGATGCAGAAGTGGAGTTCGTTGGCGGTTGTCACGTTCGCCCTGACGGTCACGTTCGCCTCGTTCGACTGGTTGATGTCGCTCGATCCTCACTGGTTCAGCACGATTTTCGGCGTCTACTTCTTTGCCGGTTGTGCCCTGAGCTTCTTCGCTTTCCTGACGCTGACGGTATTCCTGCTGCAGCAGAGTGGCAAGCTGGAAGGGATCATCACCAAAGAACATTACCACGACTTGGGTAAGTACACCTTCGGGTTCACCCTCTTCTGGGCCTACATCGCTTTCAGTCAGTTCCTGCTGATCTGGTACGCGAACATTCCAGAAGAAACCGGTTGGTACCTCCGTCGTCAGGAAAATGGCTGGGCCTACGTCGCCATCGCCCTGATCTTCGGTCACTTCTTCATCCCATTTTTCGGGGTCATGTCCCGCCACATCCGCCGCAACAAGTATGCGTTGGTGTGCTGGGCCTTGTTGATCCTGGTCATGCACTACGTCGACCTCTACTACGTCGTGATGCCGCAGGTTGCCCACGGCACCGCCGCTCCGAGTTTTGGTCTGATCGATGTGTGCTGCATCGTCGGTATTGGCGGTGTTTATATTAGCTTCCTGATTTGGTTTGCCACCGATAAGCCGCTGGTTCCGCTGAAGGATCCACGCCTGCAAGAATCGTTGGCCCTTCAGAATCATTAATTAGGGTGATTTGATGTCGGAAGTCACTGAAGACTCGCACGAACAAGAACCGGTTGATAACACCGCAGAAGTCTCGGTTGAAGAGATGGGCGCGGAACAATCCGGTCCCCAGTACGACGACCTGAACACCCCGATGATTGCTCTGGTCGGTTTCGTCAGTGCCGCTGTTACGCTGATCTGCATCCTCGGATTGCAGGCTGCTTACTTGCAGTACGAACAGATGGAATTCAAAACCAAGGTGGTCGACGTTCGTTTGAACGAGGTAGATAGCGTCCTGAGTGCCCAGAAAGAGCAGCTTAACAGCGGTTATGCCTGGGTTAACAAGAAGGACCAGGTGATCAGTATGCCGATTGAGCAGGCCATGAAAGTGGTCGCTGAGCAATACGAATCGAAATAACCGTTCGCGGTAACCAAGGATAGAATGCGAGGTTGTGCGACAATCCGGCCGATTTGGACAGTAGTTTTCTGCCTGTCGATCTGTACGTCCGCCTTCGCCCAGTTGAACGAAACCCCGAAGGAAGTTGACGGGCTTGGTGTTGAAGAACACCTCAACGAGCAGCTTCCTCTCGATACCAAGTTCACGGACGATCGAGGGCAAGTAATCCGCCTCGGCGATTACTTTGACGGGAAGAGACCGGTCATCTTGTCGCTCAACTACTCGAATTGCCCGATGCTGTGCCAACAGCAGCTCAACGGGTTAGTGATGACGTTGAGCGGCATGGAAGAAAGCGTTGGCAAAGACTTCCAGGTCGTTTCGATCAGCATCGATCCTCGAGAACCGCATCAACGAGCCGCCCAGACACGGCTCCGTTACTACCAGGATTACGACCGCCCCGGCACCGCCGATGGCTGGCACTTCCTGGTCGGAACCGACAAATCGATCCTGAAGGTCGCCAAGGCAACCGGGTTTCAGTTTCGATACGTGCCTGAGCGAAAAGAGTATGCCCACAACGCCGTGTTGATGCTTTGCACACCGGATGGGCGGATCTCTCGATACATTTACGGCGTTCAATTCGACGAGCCCACCTTACGGTTGTCATTGGTCGAAGCGAGCGAAGGCAAAATTGGCACGACGATGGATCAAATCATCCTCACGTGCTTCATGTACGATGAAACGGCTGGTCGTTATGGACCACAAGCCGTGAAGATAATGCAGTTGGGCGCGTTTACCACGATCGTCTGCCTGGCTGTGGGACTGTTTCCGTTTTGGGTGCTACGTCGCCGAACCAGCAGTCCTCGTAGTGACAATTCCAACCAGGCCGGTCGGCATGCTCCGACGCAGGCAACCTAGCAAGTAGGTAAGACAGTACGAGATGGTCCAAGTACTAGGCTCAACCATGCAATCCATCTTGGCGGATACCATGTTCTTCCCGCCCGAGCGATCCTCGGTGGCGGGCAGCGTGGATGGTCTGTTCGACTTCATCTACTACCTTTCGGCGATCTTCTTCGTCGGCATCGTGTTCGCGATGGTGTACTTCGTGCTGAGGTACTACCAGCGTCCTGGTCACAAGGAAGAACCGTCGCCGTCGCATCATGAAGTGCTGGAAATCACCTGGAGCGTGATTCCTTCGCTGCTGGTCGGGGTGATCTTCTTCTATGGCTTCACCGGCTATCTCAATATGCGAGAAGCTCCGGAAAATGCCTATGAAATTAACGTCAGAGCATCGAAATGGAACTGGCTTTTCGTCTACCCAAATGGGGCTGAATCGGACGAACTGCACATCCCGGTCGATCGTCCGGTGAAGTTCCTCCTTCAGTCGGGCGACGTGTTGCACAGCTTCTACATCCCAGCGTTCCGGATCAAAATGGATTGCGTTCCGGGTCGTTATACTTCGACCTGGGTCATCGCCACCGACACCACCGAAGCTCCTGATCCCAATGACGAAAACGCCAAAGACGGTCATCTGCCGATGAACCTGTTCTGCGCGGAATATTGCGGTGAAAAGCACTCCGCGATGCGTGCGAAGGTTTTCGTTCACGAGCCAGGCGAGTTTGATGTCTGGGTTGAAAAAGCCGCCAATATCCTGGAAGGACGCTCGCCAGCGGAAGCTGGTGAGATTCTCTTCAAGCGAAAGGGCTGTGCTCAGTGCCACTCGATTGAAGGTGACATGTCCGCCAAGTACGCTGGTCCGCCACTCAATGGTCAGTGGGGAACGGAACGCAAAGTCACTGCTCGCGGCACGACCGAAACTGTTGTCATGGACGAAAACTACGTTCGTGAATCGATCCGACAACCCAATGCCAAGATCGTTGAAGGCCGCAAGCCTGGCATGACGGTCTTCACCCCTCAGTTGCTCAAAGACGACGAGATCACAGCGATCATCGCTTACCTCAAGTCGCTTAAGTAAGAATTTTCCATAGGGCAGCCAAGCCATGTCCACGATTACTCCAGACACTAAACTCGACATCGGCCATAACGACGATCCGAGCTCGAACTACCTGACCTGTTCGAGCGGGTTCCTCTCGTGGGCCTTCACGCTCGATCACAAACGAATCGGCGTGATGTACCTGGTCGGCATCTTCACCTCGTTCTTCCTGGGCGGGTTGTTTGCCCTGCTGTTGCGTATCCACTTGTTGATGCCAAACGGCTTGTTCCCCGAAACCTGGGTGAACATGAACACCTACAACCAGCTGTTCACGCTGCACGGGGCGGTGATGACCTTTTTGTTCATCATCCCGAGCGTGCCAGCCGCCCTTGGCAACTTTGTGTTGCCATTGATGGTGGGTGCCAAGGACGTGGCTTTTCCCCGCATGAACCTCGCCAGTTTCCACCTGTGGGTGATTGGTGCGATCTTCTTCCTGATCGCGCTGTTCACGACCGGTCTGGATACTGGCTGGACGTTCTACACGCCCTACAGTATTGAAACGCAGACCAACGTGATCGCCGCCACCATTGGTGCGTTCATCCTTGGTTTCAGTTCGATCTTCACCGGTCTGAACTTTATTGTGACCGTGAACACCATGCGTCCTCCAGGCATGTCCTGGTTCAAGATGCCTTTGTTCATGTGGGCCATCTACGCCACGGCGATCATCCAGATTCTGGCCACGCCAGTTCTCGGTATCACGCTGCTGCTGCTGATGGCTGAACGCCTGCTCGGAATCGGCGTGTTCGATCCTTCGATGGGTGGCGACCCGGTTTTGTACCAGCACTTCTTCTGGTTCTACTCGCATCCAGCCGTGTACATCATGATTCTGCCCGCGATGGGTATCATGAGCGAACTGATGTCGGTTTACAGCCGTAAGCCAATCTTCGGTTACACGTTCATCGCTTACAGCTCGATCGCGATCGCATTGCTCGGCTTCCTGGTCTGGGGTCACCACATGTTTGTGAGTGGTCAAAGCCCAATGGCTGCGGTGATCTTCAGCGGTTTGACCTTCAGCGTGTCGATTCCGTCGGCCATTAAGGTCTTCAACTGGCTGGCCACGATGTACAAGGGGAATATCAACCTGGCGACGCCGATGTGCTACGCTTTGTCGTTCATCTTCCTGTTCGCCATCGGCGGTCTTACCGGTCTGTTCCTGGGTGCCCTGGCAACCGACATTCACCTGCACGATACCTACTTCGTCGTGGCTCACTTTCACTATGTGATGATGGGCGGTACCGTCATCGCCTTCGTCGGTGGCTTGTACCACTGGTGGCCGAAGATGTTCGGCGTGATGTACAACGAAGCTTGGGGACGGTTCTTCTGCCTGGTAGTCTTCATCGGGTTTAACCTGACCTTCTTCCCGCAGTTCATCATGGGCTCGCGTGGTATGCCTCGTCGCTATGCGACTTACGATCCTGAATACCAGATCTTCCACCAGCTTTCGACGCTCGGGGCAATTGTCCTGGGGCTGGGCATGGTGGGTGCCGTTGCCGTGTTGGTTTGGTCGCTGTTCAACGGCCGTAAGGCTCCTGCAAACCCTTGGGGTGCCGCGACGTTGGAATGGACCTGCACTAGCCCACCACCTTTCTACAACTTCGAGCACGCTCCGCACGTGGGTTCGCCCTACGATTACAGCCAATTGAAGTACGATCCTCAGGTGGGTGGCTACGTTAAAGATCCGAACGCCAAACCGGCTTCCGACCACCACTAGAGATCGCAGCAGACACTTCCCTCATTCCGTATTGAGACGACGTTTAGAAACGAAATAGCCCTATGAGCGCCGCCGTCGACCACCAAGACCAAGCCCATCATGCGGGAGATGACCATCACGGTCATAGCCCGTTTCAGGCTCACCACTTCGAGACGATGCAGCAGCAATTCGACTCGGGGAAACTTGGCATCTGGCTTTTCCTGTTCACGGAAATCCTGATGTTCAGCGGGTTGTTTTGTGCCTACATCATCTACCGCTACAACCATCCAGAGATCTTCCTCTACGCTCACAAGCAGCTCAACACGACGCTGGGTGCGACCAATACGGTCGTGCTGATCGTCAGTAGCTTGACGATGGCCTGGGCTGTCCGTGCTGCCCAGTTGAACCAGAAGAAGTTACTGGTCTGGTTGCTGAGTGCCACGCTCGCCCTGGCAGGCGTGTTCCTCGTAATCAAATACTTCGAGTACACCCACAAGTTCGACCTCGGTTTGTATACCGGTCGCGAAAACGTGATGTACCAGCTGCAGCATCCTGCCGACTTCCAGGAACTGCACGAGGAAGTGGAAGAAAACCTCGCCAAGCAGGCCGAGGAAAAGAAAGAGGCAGAAGCCCACGCGGTTTCGGAAGCGGAAGCAATCGACGCTCATCCTTCGGAAGAGCACGGTGACGAGCACGCTGCCGCCCACGACTCGCACGGTCACGATGGCCACGGCGGTCCCGAGCAGTTCCTCGATGCCCCTCGCAATACGCAGATATTCTTCGGCATCTATTACATGATGACCGGATTGCATGGTTTCCATATCGTCGCTGGTATGATCGCCATTGGTTGGTTGCTGTGTCGCTCGATTCGTGGCGACTTCAGCTCCGAGTACTTCGGTCCGGTTGACTATGTCGGTTTGTACTGGCACTTGGTCGACTTGATCTGGATTTACTTGTTCCCGCTTCTGTACCTGATCCGTTCCTAAGCCACTGGTAAGCCTGCAATGTCTGACCATACCACCCATCATTCCGACGATCACGATCACGGCCTGGCTCACGTCATGCCGATTCCGATCATGATTGGAACGTTTCTGGCCCTGCTGTTTTTCACAGGCCTAACCGTCTTCATCGCAGATCAAGATCTCGGCGAAATCGATATCTTCATCGCGTTGGCGATCGCCACCCTGAAGGCAGGCCTGGTCGCGACTTATTTCATGCACCTTCGCTGGGATAAGCCGTTCAATATCCTGATGTTCCTGTTCTGTTTTGGCTTCGTGGCGCTGTTTATCGGCATCGCGTTGCTGGACTCGAACGAGTACCAACCAGCGATCGAAGCGTACTACAACGCCACGACCGAGATCGTTGAAACTCCTTAATCACCTGATCAAGGCCGATGGGCGTCATCGTTTCCATCGGCCTCGACTCTGGTCCCTGCGATGCTCAGGAATTCTTTCTCCCCGATTGTCATGCGCCGCGATGAATATCAGGCTAAATTCGGGTTCTACCTGTTCACGGCATCGCTAACAGCATTCTTTCTGTCAGGCATGGTGGCCTACGGAATCATCCGGATCGCCTCGAAGGCTCCGGCGATTCCGCTGAAGTCGTTCCCCCCTAGCCTCCTGCTAAGCACGCTTTGCATGTTCCTGGTCAGCTTTGCGATGCATAAGGCAGTCGTGAATGTTCGACGCGAACGCCAGGGTCCCTTCCGCCGCTGGCTGTATTCCGCTGCGGCATTATCGCTGGTGTTCCTCGGCTTCCAGACGGTTGGCCTACATGCCCTGCTCGAGCTGCACATGGAAGCGTTAGAAGATGGAACGACCAAGCAGTTCGCTTTGATGTTCTTTCTGGTGCTGGTGCATGCCTTGCACGTGGTAGGCGGCATGTCGTTCTTGAGTGGCGTCGTCATGCGAGCGCGCCGCCACTACTACGATCACGAGAAGCACTGGGGCGTCGACATCTGTGCCATGTATTGGCACTTCCTGGATGTCGTATGGATCGTGATGCTCGGCATCTTTCTGCTGAGCCGTTAGCTGCCTTCCTGAATGGTGGCAAGCTCTTCCCAGCGTTCCAGTGCCATCAGAAGTTCGTCGCCAATCGATTCGAGCCGCTGGGTGACTTGCTTGATCTCGTCCTGGGGCTTTTGATAGAAGCCAGGGTCAGCCATCTTGGCCTGAATTTTTTCCTGCTCCGCTTCCAGCGATTCGATTTTCTCTGGCAAGCTGTCGAGTTCACGTTGCTCTTTGTAGCTCAGTTTGCGGCCCCGCGGCTTATCGGCCGGTTTCTTCTCGGGAGCAGGCTTCTCGGCAACCACGACCGCTGGCTTGGCTTCGGTCTTCGGCGGCTCGAACGGTGGCGTGCTATCCTTCTTGTGCTGAATCAGATAGTCGTCGTAGCCACCGGCGTATTCCAGCACGATACCATTCCCCTCGAACGAGATCGTACTGGTCACCACGTTGTTCAAGAACTCGCGATCGTGGCTCACCACCAGCATCGTACCTGGGTAATTGACCACCAGATCTTCCAGCAGTTCCATTGTGTCGGAATCAAGATCGTTCGTAGGTTCGTCGAGGACCAACACGTTAGATGGCTTGGCAAACAATTGCGCCAGCAGAAGCCGGTTGCGTTCGCCACCGCTTAAGAACTTGATTGCCCGATTGGCTTGTTCAGGCGTAAACAGAAACTCCTGAAGGTAGCCCACGACGTGTTTCGACTTGCCGTTTACCTGGACAAATTCGTTTCCTTCGCCGATGTTCTCGCGAAGCGTTTGGTCCGGGTCGAGTCGGGCTTGAAGCTGATCGAAGTAAGCGATCTGCACATTGGTGCCGACCTTAACTTCGCCTCCGTCTGGCTTCAATTGCCCCAGCAAGATCCGCAGCAGCGTCGACTTGCCAATCCCGTTGCGGCCAATCACGCCGACTTTGTCTCCCCGCATGATCGCAGTCGAGAAGTCGTTCACGATTCGCAAATCGCCAAACCGATGGGACAGACTGTCGGCCTTGAAAACGAGTTGCCCGGAACGATCCCCAACGTGGGCTTCCATCTTGACGCTGCCGACGTGCTTTCGGCGATCGCGGTACTCTTCGCGCATCGCTTTTAACGCGCGGACGCGACCTTCGTTGCGGGTTCGCCTAGCTTTAATTCCCTGACGAATCCAGGTTTCCTCGATTGCCAGTTTCTTGTCGAACAGGGCCTGTTCTTTTTCTTCGGCATCGAGTGCCGCCGCTTTGCGTTTCAAGTATTCGTCGTAACCACAAGCCCAACTGGTAACGCGACCTCGATCGACATCAACGACACGAGTTGCCAGCTTCCGCGCGAACGCCCGGTCGTGCGTTACGAAGATGATCGACGATGAAATTCCCATCAGCAGCTTTTCGAGCCAGATGATCGAGTCGATGTCTAAATGGTTCGTCGGTTCGTCGAGCAGCAACAAGTCTGGTTCATTGACCAGCGCCCGCGCCAGAAGAACGCGACGTTTCATCCCGGCCGACAGCTTTTGAAAAATCAAATCACCGTCGAGCCCGGTCCGAGTCAAGGTTTGCTCGATCTGGTTTTGCAGATTCCAGCCATCCTGGGTATCGATCTCGTGCTGCAGTTCATCGATTCGGCGAGCCACGTCATCGCTGGCGTTCTCGGCTAGTTGATGGGTCAGGGCATGGTATTCGCGCAGGATCGCTGCCATTTCCCCGACGCCGTCAGCCACCACGTCAAAGACGGTTCCTCGATCGTCGGTTGGCACGGTCTGGGCCATCTGAGCCCGCGTCAGACCGGTGGCCAAGGCAACTTCACCCTCGTCCGGTGTGACTTCGCCCGCCAGAATCTTCAGCAGGGTCGACTTCCCGGCACCGTTTCGCCCCATCAAACAGACACGCTGACCTGGTTCCAGCACCAGGTTCACATCGGTGAAGAGAGGACGATCGTGGTACGAATGACGTACGTTTTTCAGCGTAATCAGCGGCATTGCAGTGGATGGCCTGAATCAGGCAGCCTGGCACGAGGAGGAACGAATTCGACGGGAAACGAAAGTGATTCCCAGGTATTCCCCCTATCGTCGCGAATCTTGTCGATTCGCAAAAGGCCTAGCAAGGCTCTCTTCACGGCAATTTCCCCCGCATAACAAGATTCTCGAGCTGTTCATCTCGGCTCACGGCACCTCGCATCCCAAGGATTTCCAGATCGAATTTTCCGCCCAAGGTGAACCACGCTGGTGGGGAGGTGTCCACTCTTTCTACGCGATTCCGAAACCTCGGGGTGCAAGTCACCTTCCTTTGGATGGTGACCAGTCAGGTTCGACTCCTGTGGAATCGCCTTAATAAGGTTCGACCGAGTTCACGTCCGGCGGTCCTGGTGCCCATGCAAACACAGGTTGGCAACCAGGATTCCGTGTTACGGTTTCTGAATCGTGAACTCGTTTGATGGTAGCTCAACGGTAAGAGCATCAGTTTAGAAAACTGATTGTTGCAGGTTCGACTCCTGTCCATCCAACCAGCTAGCTGGTTTGAAGCCACCAGCTTCCACCGGGGGCGAAAGCCTCCACCATTGATCGCCAGCGGTAAGCGGGCGGTCGCCAGGTCCGCTTCGGCGAACCGGTGTTGGCGGAAGTTCGATCGATTTCGTTTCGGCGACGTCGATCAGACCGATGCTGCCCGTGTTGTCCGAAGCACCAGCATCGTAGCGCCTTGCAGCGTTTCGATGAACCGTCACCAGACCTGGTGCCGAACGACGGCGAATTTCGTCAGGCAAGGCAGGCATCGCAGATGTCTGCCTCCCGACGATTGCAACCCAAGTTCGCCCAGGACGATGGCCGTTCATGACTCGCTCCGCGTGATTTGTTGGGACCTAAGCGAACGTCCGTTTGCCAAAGGTGTCATTTTTAAAACTCAACATTGTGCGCGTGGCATCACCCACGCCTTATTTCAATCCGATATTTTTCGTTCGGTTGTACCGCGAGGAGGTGCAACATGTTGTTCTTCAAGCAAATTAAGATTCACCGCCACGAACTGGGACTGCTATTCCGCGACGGAGACTTCGCGCAGATCCTTGATCCAGGCAAGCACTTCTTAATGGATCCCCTGGGCAAGATTCGCCTCGATGTCTGTTCGCAGCGTGATCCCTACATCACCCATAACCAGTTGGACCTCATCGTTCAGTCGGGTGCATTGCAAGACCGCGCGATTGTCGTTGACTTGAAGCAACACGAACGTGCCATTGTATGGATCGACGGTCGTTTCAGCCGCGTGCTCGGCCCAGGCCTGTACGCGCTGTGGACGAAGATTCGCAACGTGAATGTCGAAACGTTCGATGCCCGCGACGTTCGTTTCGTGCATGCCGACTTGAAGACGATCGCTCGCGATGCGACGGCTCGTGTTCAATTGGATATCTGTGACGTCGAGCGTGAATGCGTCGGCGTCCTGTTCCTCAACGGTCGCTTTGTGGAAACGCTGAGCCCAGGCACCTACGCGTTCTGGCGTGGTCCAGCAGATGCTCGGATCGTCGAAGTCGACCTGCGGGAAACCATGGTCGACATCGTTGGCCAGGACATCATGACGTTCGACAAGGTTTCGCTGCGTATGAACGCGGTCGTGACGTACAAGGTGGTCGATGCCGTGAAGGCGGTAACGACGACCAGTGACGTCCGACAATCGCTATACCGCGATGCCCAGCTGGCGCTGCGAAGCGTGGTTGGCGCACGCGAACTCGATAACTTTCTGACCGACAAGGATGCGGTCGCGGAAGAACTCGAAGCTGCCGTGCGACGTCACGCCGGAGAACTCGGCCTGGAGATCCTCAGCGTAGGTATCCGCGACGTGATTCTGCCAGGCGAGATGAAGAACCTGATGAACAAGGTAACGGAAGCCAAGAAGGCGGCCGAAGCCAACCTGATCGCGCGTCGTGAGGAGACGGCGGCGATCCGGAGTCAGGCCAACACTGCCAAGCTGCTGGCTGATAGCCCAACGCTGATGCGTCTGCGAGAACTGGAGGTTCTCGAAAAGATCGCTGTGGCGGGCAAGATGAACATTGTGCTCGGCGAAAAGGGCCTGGCCGACCGAGTCATCAACCTGTTGTAGTTTTAAGCCTGCTGTTTCGCTGGAAGCAGCAGGCTTCTTTCAGGCGCGGAGAGAACTGGCGACCGGGCCCCCAACGGTGGTAGCATGAAACGGTTCTTCCCCATGCTTACCCCAAACGTCGCAATCTACCATGCTCTCTCGTTATACGATCTATCGACGTCGCCCCGCTGATGCTGGTCCGCTTCCGGAAGGTGTGCGGCAAGACACTCGCTATCGTACGCGGCATATTTTGCGGCCGACGCAGGAAATGGTCGAGGCGTATCTCGGTCAGACTGGTGACGATCACTTCGCGCGGTTTCGTCGTGACTATCTCGTTCTGCTAGATCAACGATTCACGGACGATCGGGCAGGCTTCGATCAACTTGCCGAGCTGGCCCTGCAGGAAGACGTTTATCTGGGGTGTAGTTGCCCGACGCAAAAGAACCCTGATGTGCGGCACTGCCATACCTGGCTAGCACTCCAGTTCATGCAGACCCATTACCCGGAACTGGAAGTCTGGTTTCCTGAGAAATAAATCTTACGGACAAGCCTACGCAATCTTCCTTTTCCGCGTAGTATCTCTAAGCAACTGAGCACCGATTGCTCAGGGGTTTCTTATCCATTCGTTATGACTTCTCGTCGAATAGAACGCGACTTTTGCGATATTCGGTCTTACATCCCTAGAGTGAGTAGGCCGTTGAGCGCAAAGCTCGCGAGGCTGCTGCCTCCTTCAGCAGCGGCGCCGCGCAGCGCTTTAGCAATGGCGACAACTAAGTTATTTGGCAAAGAGTAGTTTTTTCGCAGCGGGGTATTCTCTTCCACTATTATCTACTGCGACGCCGTTTCTCCGCATTCTGTTGAATTGGCCAGAAATGAATCTTCCCTTAACAGAACTTGGCACGGACCTTGCCAACGCTTCATGTGGAACTGAATTGAGTTTTATCGATTGCTGCCTTCCCTCGGGAGCGGACAGCAACATCGAGACGTTTACCTTCGAGAGGCAAGAGATGAGCAAGGGATTTTTGATCGACATGGATGGCGTCATGTATCGCGGCAGCCAGCTGATCCCTGGGGCGGACCAGTTTATCCGTCAACTCCGCGACGACGACACTCCGTTTCTGTTTTTGACCAACAACAGTCAGCGCACGCGACGCGATGTGGTGACCAAATTGTCTCGGATGGGCATCGATGTGGAAGAACGCCACGTCTTTACCTGTGCGATGGCAACGGCTCGATTCCTGGCCAGCCAGAAACCTAACGGTACCGCTTACGTCTTGGGCGAAGGTGGTCTGCTGAACGCACTGCATCAAAACGGCTTCTCGGTGGTCGACCACGATCCCGATTTCGTCGTCGTGGGTGAAGGGCGAACGCTGAACTGGGACATGGTCGAAACGGCTACCCAGATGATCCTCGACGGTGCCAAGCTGATCGCCACCAACGATGATCCCAACTGCCCGACTTCGCGGGGCACCCGTCCTGGTGCAGGGGCAACGATTGCTTTCCTCGAGAAGGCAACCGGACGCAAAGCTTTAAGCATCGGCAAGCCAAGCCCATTGATGATGCGAATGGCTCGCAAAGAGATCGGCTTGGAAACTTCCGAGACCGTGATGATTGGCGACACCATGGAGACCGACATCCTGGGTGGCGTTCAGATGGGTTACCAGACCATTCTGGTTCTCTCCGGCGGGACGAAGCTGGAAGATATTCCCAAGCATCCTTACCAGCCTGACCTGATTATTGAATCGGTCGCCGAGTTGGTGCGAAAGCCTGAGGATGAGGCGGTCTCGCTGCGAACTCCGGTCATGGTGCCGGATGATGCAGCCCACGAATTCGTCGCTTCGCTGCGACGATAGAAGAATCGTTCGTCGCTTCGTTTCAAACCAACGGCGATGCCATCCTGGTGATCGCCCTGATTGCCTTCCCCGGCGTGATCGATCTGCGGCAAATCGACACGCTTCGACGGTCTTTCGAGATTCCCACGAGGGTCCGTTCCGCCAGTCCACCTTTTCTGCCGCATCGCCCAACACATTACGGGCGTCATGTCTTTGTCTTGGAAGGCGTGACGCTCGTTACTCTTCTCTCAGCTTGGGATGGCTGAGGAGTTGGCGAAGGTCTTCAATGCCCACAGGCTTCACCATGTGGAGATCGAAACCTGCGGCCTCCGAATGCAACCGGTCTTCGTCTTGACCATAGCCTGTCACGGCAACCAGCAAGATGGTTCGCTCTGGGTCGCTCTCGCGAATACGGCGAGCCACTTCGTACCCATCCATCATGGGCAGTCCGATATCGAGCATGACAATCCGCGGTTGAAACGCGGGGACGCTTTCTAACGCTTCCATGCCACTGCCTGCCGTTTCGATTTCATGGTTCCCCAAAGCGGCGACCAGACGCGACAACAGGTGACGGGCACTCTTGTTGTCGTCGACAATTAAGATTTTGTGGCTTCCATGCAGTTCCAATTTCGGCATCTCGATAATTTCCCCGGGGCCTTCCGGCAATATGGGTAGCGATACAGTGAATTCGCTTCCCTTGTGCTGACCATCACTGGTCACGGCGACAGAACCATGATGCAACTCAATCAAGCTCTTCACGATCGTCAACCCAATCCCAAGCCCGCCCGGAGCCCGGTCCGACGATCGAGACGACTGTGCGAACAACTCGAAAACGCGTGGCATCAGGTCTTCGTCGATACCGATGCCGTTATCACGGAACGAGATCGATACGGATTCTTCTTCCCGAGTGACGGTGACTTCGATCGAGCCACCTTCCTGCGTGTACTTCACGCCGTTGATCACCAGGTTTTCAAAAACCTGGGCCAGTCGTACTGGATCGGCTTCCAACCAGACGGGGTCTTCCGCCATTCTTACCGATATCGAAATATTCTTTTGTTCAGCCATCGGCTGAATCGTTCCGATCGCCATCTTCAAAATCTGTTGCAGTGGAACAACTTCCAAACGCAAATCAACCTTGCCACGCGTGATTCGCGAAACATCCAGCAGGTCGTCGACCAGGCGAACGAGATGACGGACTTGCTCTTCCATCACGTTCAACGGTTCTTGAGGTACCTGGGAGTCCATCAACAGAAGATCGATACCGCTTCGGATCGGTGCCAAAGGATTACGAAGCTCGTGAGCCAGCATGGCGAGGAACTCGTCTTTGCGACGGTCGGCGTCTTTGAGTGCCTGTTCCAGTTCCATCTGTTCGGTGATGTCGGTGTTGGTACCAAACCAGCGAACAACTTTCTCATCTTTATCTCGAATCGGGACTGCTCGCGACAGGAACCACCGATAAACACCATCGTGGCGTCGCAGCGGGAACGTATCTTCCCAAACGGTTTCATTGCGGGCTGCTTCCGCGAGCTTCGCGAAGACCCGTTCGATATGGTCTGGATGATGTGATTCGGCCCAACCGGTGTCTTGGGCACTCTCGAAATCGGCACCAGTGAATTCATACCAGCGGCGGTTATACCACGTCACATTGGGCAGCTCGTCACAGGTCCAAGCCAATTGCACGATATTGTCGGCCAGATCACGGAAACGTGTCTCACTAATCTGCAACGCTCTCTCGGCTTGATAGCGTTCCGAAATATCTTGGATCAGGGCGTAGTAACCAATAACGGTCGACTCGCTATCGAGGTGAGGAATATATTCGACATGAACGAATCGTGCGGGACCATGCCGAAAAGGTAGTTCTCCCTCCCACGAAACCCGTTCGCCACTCATCACCATTTCGATCTTCTCGCGGGCTACCTCATACGCTTGCTGACCAACGACGTCCCAAACTGGTTTGCCAAGGACATCGTCGATCGAGATGCCAAACCACCTTTCATAGCTGGCATTGGCAAACTGATAACGCAAATCTTTGTCGATATAAGCAATCAACACCGGCATCGCGTCCGCAACCAGCGAGAGTTGCTCGCGCTGTAGCGACAGTTGATCCTGGATATCCTTGAGTTGGGTAATGTCCTGGAACGTCGCCACGACCCCCTCGATCCGGTTGTCGTGCGTTCGATACGGCAGCAACCGTCGCAGGAACCGGCGATTTCCCTCAGCGATCACTTCGCGTTCGACCGGAGCAAGCAGCTTTAAGACTTCGCGGGCATCGTTTAAGAACGAACCATCGGAGAACTTATGAACCAAGTCACTGATCGGGCGACCAATGTCGGTGCGAATCAAACTGAAAAGCTCGATCGCTTCCGGAGTGAAGTTTCGCACGCGGAATTCGGTATCGAGAAACACCACGGCGATGCGCGTGCTCGAAATCAGGTTATCGAGATCGTTGTTAGTCGACTCTAACTCCGATAGTTTGTCTTCCAGCTGAACGTTGAGCGTCGTCAACTCTTCGTTAAGCGACTGCAGCTCTTCTCGTGAGGCCTCCAGTTCTTCGGTGCCTGACTGTAGTTCCTCGTTAACGCTCATCGCTTCTTCGTGCGATGCGCGAAGTTCTTCGTTGGCTTGTTCGAGTTGTTCGATCGTATGGCTAAGCTCTTCTCGTGTCTCAAGCAACTCACGCTCAAGATTAGTAACCAATTCCTCTTGAGAATCGCCGTTGACCAACCCCGAACTTTCACCTCGCTCAGCCGGCAATTGACTCGTCTCGAAGTCGCGCGGCACGCGATCTTCTTCCAGGTGAATGTACATCAGCCGTTGATGACTCTCGGGGTCGGCCATCGTCCGTACGACACCCCGGACATCAATTAACGATCCGTCCGACTGGGTCACCTTCGCTCGATCGAAACGTGCCTCGCTGGCGTTATCGAGGCGTCCGATCGCGGCCCTCAGTTTCAAATGCAGCCCTGGTCGAACCAGTTCATAGACCGTGTACCGCTGCTCGCCTTCAGGAATCTTCAGGAACCGTTCGCCACTTCCGCCAACGTAAATTGGCTGAAGCTTGTCGTTCAGAACCAGTACGACCGACTGGGTCGTCTTCCAGAACATCTCCGCCGCAATCTCTCGCAAACTGGGAGGTGCCGGACGGGGAAATCGCTGCCGAGAAAACGAAACACGCTGCGGCTTAGGCGTGGTGTGCACAACGGGACTGACAACGCCGGCCTCGTTGACGCGGCGATAGATTCGTACCCGCGAGTCGACCGGATCAAACCCTTCTTCAAATCGCCCGGCGGTCTCGGAGTTACCCAGCATCAGGTACGCGCTCGGATTCAGTGCGAAGTGAAACTTTCGCAAAATCTGAGTCTGGGCTTCTGGCTCGAGGTAGATCAACAGGTTTCGACAACTAATTAGATCGAGTCGGAAGAAAGAAGGGTCTCCCTTCAAATCGTGCGACGCGAAGACGACCATTTCCCGAATCGCCTTGGTAACGCGGTAACCGTCGGCATCGATCGTGAAATACTTGCGTCCCCATTCCGGCTTGATATCGGCAGCGATGGTCTCGGGGTACCAACCAGCGCGGGCCGTCTTTAACGCATGGTTGCTGATATCCGTTGCGAAAATCTGCGTGCGAATATCGCGTCGGTCGCCGATCGCATCGCACAGAAGCATCGCCATCGTGTAGGCTTCTTCACCCGTCGCGCAGCCTGGGATCCAGATGCGAATCGGGTTTTCCGGACGCCGATCGTTAATCAACTTCGGCAGGACTTCTTCGGCCAGAACATCCCATACTTCCTGGTTCCGCAAGAACTGCGTGACGCAGATCAACAGGTCCTGGGCGAGCGCTTCGATTTCGTGCGGACGGTCTTTGAGCCGATGAACATATTCTTTCAAGTTCGCAACGCCAGCCAAACCCATGCGTCGTTGTACACGACGTAGCAAGGTGGTGTGTTTGTAGTTGCGAAAGTCGTACTCGGCATGGAATTGAAGGAGGTACTGGATCTCAGAGAGTTCTTCGTGGAACCGAAGTGGATCGACGGAGGAATCGTCGAAGAGCGAATTGTGATCGACGTAACTTTCCAGCGATTTGACGAGCTCTTGAACCGGCTGAACATAGTCTGCCTGACCGGTCTCCATCGCGTTGAGTGGCATCGAGTCATGGCCCGCTTCGTGCGGATGCTGAACCATGACCATGCCGCCACATTCTTTGATCTCGCGAATACCGAGCGTGCCGTCGCTTCCATTCCCCGATAACACAACCGCAACGGCGTTTTGTCGCTGGTCGCGAGCCAGGCTCCGAAAGAAGTAGTCGATTGGATGACGCCATCCACGCGACTCGGACGACGGAGTGACGAACAACACCCCATCACGCAAAGAAACATCCTGGCCAGGCGGCGCCACGTAGACGGTATCTGCCTCAACCAGCATACCGTTAGTCACCGTGGTAACGGGCAATTCGGTATGTTTGGTTAAAATCTCGGGCAGCAAACTATCGTGATCGGGCATCAGATGCTGAACGATCACAAAGGCCATCCCTCGATGGTCAGTTACCGCAGCGAAGAACTTCTTCAGAGCTTCCAGCCCACCAGAAGATGCACCGATCCCCACAACAGAAAGTGGATGTTTCGGGTTGTTATGTCCTCGACCGCCAGGATTGTTTTCGGTCGATTCAGCTTGTCCCATAGGTGTTCAGTCGTTTCCGGATGGGTAAAAGACTTACGCGGAAAATCCCCACGGACGCCCTGCAGGGGTAAGCAGATTTGCATCGAACCGCAATAAAATGCCGCCGTCTACAACAAAGCCGAACCTAATCCCCCGATTAAAGATGCTCGGGCTTTAGGTGCTTCATTGTCGCAGACCCCCGCGAGCACTGCAAGTTGCCTCCTATTCCTTTGTGATTACAAGACTTAGGATCATTTCTGCACCCACCAACCTTATTCGAGGCGGCAGGAATCGCAAAGTCTCTCAATCCGACCAATATTCCGCAAATTTTCTCGAGGAAAGATCTCTCAAATTCCTGGGCAACTAGACCGCGCGATTGGCTATTGAATTGGCTCGCCTATACTCAAATTGAGTCCATCCTTTCCCCATCTAATCTTGCCCCTCTCGGAGAGCCGCCCATGCTACGCTTCTGGTCGCTTTTATTCCTGCTGACGTTGATCACGATTCCCTCGTTGGCGATCGCCGGTCCCTTTCGCCTCGTGATTCAAGGAAATAACAAGCTGGCGATTGTCGACACCGACGGCAAGATCGAGTGGGAGATGCCATGGGGAGGCATCCACGATATCCATGTGCTCGACAACGGTCACATCATGGTGCAGCAAGGTGGCGCCAAAATCGCCGAGATCGATCCGGAAACTAAGAAGGTGGTCTGGTCGTACGACTCGGCGAAGATGAATGGCAACGAAGGAAAACGGATCGAAGTCCACGCCTTCCAACCGCTGGAAAATGGCAACGTGATGATTGCCGAGTCAGGTGCAGGCCGGCTCATCGAGATCACTCGCGGCGGCAAGATTGTTAAAGAGATGCCATTGAAGCTGAACAATCCGCACCCTCACTCCGATACCCGTCTGGTTCGGAAGCTTGAAAACGGTAACTACCTGGTCGCTCACGAGAACGACGGCTTCATTCGTGAATACGACGGCAAAAGCGGCAAGGTGGTGTGGGAATACGAAGTGCCGATGTTCGATCAGGAAGCTCGCAACGGACACGGTCCTGAAGCCTTCGGCAACAAGGCCTTCGCGGCGATTCGCTTGAAGAATGGCAACACGCTGATTGCAACCGGCAACGGGCACAGTGTGATCGAAGTGACGCCAGAGAAGGAAATGGTCTGGAAGATCGCCCAGAACGATCTGCCCGGTATCACGCTCGCTTGGGTAACCACCTTGGAAGTGTTGCCAAATGGTCACTACGTGATTGGCAACTGCCATGCTGGTCCCGGCAACCCTCTGCTGGTCGAAGTCGATCCGAAGACCAAGAAGGTTGTCTGGCAGTTCGACCAATACGACGTGTTCGGCAACTCGGCACCAAACTCGCAACTGCTGAGCGTCGAAGGAGACGTTCTTCGCTAACGGCGATCACGGATCGCATCGATCAACTGCGGCTTGGACATCTTGCTCCGGCCGCGGATACTCATCTTCTGGGCAATGTTATAAAGCTCGTCCTTCGTACGACTTTCGAGCGAAGAATGGGGATTGCCGGTTCCTTGCGTCCGCTTGTTCGGCGTTTCCCCTTTTTCGCGTCGCTGCTTGTTGACCGTTCTCGCGGCAACTTCTTTCGCACGCTCTTTCTTCATTCCACGTTCAAGATTGCTGTCGCGGATCGCTTCGTATTGCCGATCGTCTTTGTCGGTCCAGCCTGGCATGGGATTGCTCCTTGGAATGGGGCTTGCAATGTCTAAATCTTTCTACAGCGAATCGCGTGCCTATCATCCCCCCGGCCGCTTACTTGCCCAATTTCACGGTGCGTTTGAATTGGCAACGGCCAGGTTGCCTTCTGCGGCGACAATTCGCGAATACTGCTCGTGGAATCCCCTTTTTGCGCAAGCTTGCCACGGGCTCATCAAAATTTAAAGCTTCGTGGGAAGCAGTGTTTCCGCGGGAAGTGTAGGATGAAGCGACGTTTCTTGGCATCCGGCAATTCTTCCAGCACGTTCCGATCGCGATGGATACCTCGGTCAGTTTTCTCGATTCGCTTCAATGCACCTCGGACGAGGAAGCATGGGGGCGACTCGTCGGCATGTATTCGCCGCTGATCCGTGGCTGGCTGAAACGTCATGGAGCCATGGTCGAAGACCTGGACGATGTGACTCAAGAAGTGCTGGCGGTAGTCTTTCGCCGCTTCCCCGATTTCCGGCGAGAGCCGCGCGCGGGTGCCTTTCGAGCCTGGCTGCGAACAATCACCGCGAACTGTTTGCGTGACCATTGGCGGAAAAAGAATCGGCAGCCAACCGGCGTCGGCGGAAGTGACTTTGGCGCCGTGATTGCCGAACTGGAAGATCCCAACAGCGGTCTCAGCGCCCAATGGAATCGAGACCACGACCGGCACGTGATACAATATTTGCTCGACGAAGTCCGTCCCGCATTCACCGATAAGACATGGCAGGCGTTCCAACGATTCGCCCTGGATGGCTTGACTGCGGACGTCGTGAGCCAAGAGCTCGGCATTTCCGTCAACGCCGTCTTCGTTGCCAAGTCGCGCGTGCTGAGTCGGCTCCGCCAGCGCGGCCTTGGCTTGATCGAGTAAGTGGTCATATCGATTCTTTGGTAGCACACGATTGATGAACCAACGCAGTTCCACGCACCCGACGAAAGAAGAACTGGAATCGTTCTTTCATGGAACGTTGGAAGAAACGCGTCGTCAATTGGTCGAAGACCATATCTCGAAATGTGATCAGTGCTGCGATGAGCTGAGAACGATTCCTCACGACGGCTTGATCGAACGGATCCATGCCGCCACCAGCAGCATCGACGATGGCCAAACGCCATGGGCCACCGCCTCGACAATCGCGGAATCGGAACCGGCCGATTCGATTCCGGCGGCATTGCTCGATCATCCGCGCTATCGAATCATTCGCCGACTTGGCCAAGGGGGCATGGGGGTCGTCTACCAGGCCGAACATCGATTGATGGAACGGCCGGTCGCGTTGAAGGTGATCAACCCACGTCTGGTGAGCAACGAGCTCGCGGTTGATCGTTTCCATCAGGAAGTCAAAGCGGCAGCCAAGCTTTCGCACCGCAACATTGTCGCCGCTTACGATGCCGAACAAGCAGGCGACCTGCACTTTCTGGTGATGGAATTTATCGACGGGATTAGCCTCGATCAACTCGTCGCCCGCCGCAAACCTCTACCGGTGTTGCATGCGTGCAATTACGTTCTTCAGGCCGCCCAGGGGCTGCAGCACGCCCATGCCCGAGGCACCGTTCATCGCGACATCAAACCGCATAACCTCATGCGGACAGATCGAGGAACGGTGAAGATCCTCGACTTCGGCCTGGCTCGTTTTGCGACCCAAACGGATCACGCTGCCGACGATCCAGGGCTGACAGCTGACTTCACGGCGCTTGGCACGCCCGACTATCTGGCCCCAGAGCAAGCCCGAGATTCGAAGCGGGCCGACATCAGAGCCGACCTCTACAGTCTCGGTTGCACCCTCTATTTCCTGCTGGCTGGACATGCTCCTTTTCCCAATGAGTCCGCATTCGAAAAAGTCTTGGCCCACTGCGAACGGCAACCGACCTCGCTGGGTGAACTTCGTGACGATGTTCCGAGCGAAGTCATTGCGATCGTCGAACAATTGATGGCGAAGAACCCTGACGACCGCTTCCAGACCCCTGCGGAATTGATCGAAGCATTGAAACCGTTCGGTCGACCTGACTCGGTGGCGGCAAATGACCAGCCCACTAGCGACAGCGGAAAGACGCTCGTCGCGATGCCGATGCCGCAGCTTCACGTGAGCACCGAAAGCACCGCAACGCGTACTCGGACCAAGGTCAGTAATCAAGCAACCAGCACTTGGGTTCGACGGAATCGTTGGCCATTGTTCGCGGTCAGTGGCGTCCTTGGTGTCGCCCTCGGTTGGTATGTGCTCGCGGATCGTGGCGAGCAGCCCCCTGCTCTGCCGGAAGACAATTCGTTCGTGGGGCGGCCTTCCGAAACCATTCCCCCTTCCACCTCGGACGCGGAATGGATCGACTTGATCGCTCGCGTCGATTTGTCGTCGGATGTCGTCGCAGGAAACTGGACGGTCACGCCAACGGGCGAGTTACGCGTCGATCATACGCCGTCTGCCCGGGTCATGCTTCCCTTCACTCCGCCGCGAGAATACGACTTCGAGGTCGAATTTACGCGCGTCGAAGGAGATCAATCGATCGCCTTGCACTTCGTCGATGGCGATGGAATTGCGAGCTTTGATATCGACGGCTGGAGCGAGAACCTCGGCGGAATTCAAAACATCGATCAGATCGACATCCGGCGAAATCCGACACGGATCGATAACATTCAACTGATCAACGGACGCCGATACCAAGCGGCCGTGCATGTGCGTCGAGATCATGTCGACGCCTTTTTCGATGGCGAAAAACGAACTACTTACCACGGCGATGGTTCCGATCTATCGCTGCTGCCGCTCTGGTCGCTTCCGGAAAATACGTTGGGCCTGGGTGCCTACGACAGCGACACCGTTTTTCATAGCGTGCGAATCCGCCCCATTTCCAACTGATATCCGCCGCTTAACGGGGACCGGAGAAAAACTCTCCAAAAATCTGCTTCCGCGTGAAAGGTTTTCTGCTCCGCGTCCATTTATTCAGTACGCCAGCAGAAACAGGTCCACTTTTCGGAACAGTCTTGGAGAAACTTACATGTCTCGCTTCCCTCTCTTCTCGTCGCGTAAGCGTCCATCCAAACCCAATCGCCAGCGTCGCGTCGGACGTTCGATGCAGAACCTGGAAGATCGCTGCCTGATGGCTGGCGACCTGGCCATTGCCTCGATGCCGATCGAATCGGAATATGTGGAGACCTCGTCCTTCACTGCGAACACCACCAGTGACTGGGACTTCGAACCGGTCGGAGATCTGGAAATCGAAAGTGGTGAAGCCTTTGAAACGCGGCTGACGATCAGCGGTGACTTGGATCCTAGTGCCGTGATCTTCACCGCGACGATCGTCCCGACGCTGGAACAGGAACTCGATGCTCGGTACGACCTGGTCGAGTCAGACGACTATCACACGAACTGCCTCGGGCAGAACGCACGTTGGATGCGATCCGCCAACGGTGGCTGGTTCTACATCATGCCGGAAGGAGACTTCTTCCAATGGCGTGGCTCATTCGAGAACAGTCGTCTGCTCGGTTCGTTCGACTCCGATCATTACGACAACCCTGACCTGCTGACGGAACCGGAAGCGGTTCCGGCCGACGTCGCCATTGAAGGGGATACGCTGATCGTCCGAACCGATGCCGACTACACCGGCAGTTTCCAGATTGAGGTCGGTGCCACGGATGGATCGCGTTCGATTTATCAAACGATTAACTCGTTCGTATTGAAGACAACGCCTGACGATCCCGGTCCTGACGACGACAATCCAGGGGATGATCCAACGACGCCGCAGGAACCGATGCCGGTGCTGATGGTGATCGCCAACCAGGACTTCTATTTCCAGGAATACGCCGACACGCGAGCCTCGCTCGAAGCGCAAGGCCTGGAAGTTGTGGTGGCTGCCGCCACGACCGAAACCGCTACGCCACATGCCAACTCCGGCCAAGGCAATAGTAGCGGCCAGGTCGTGCCTGACTTGACGCTATTTGAAGTCGACGCGGACGACTATTCGGCGATCGTGTTTGTCGGTGGCTGGGGCTCGTCTCAGTACCAATACGCCTTTGAGGGAACCTATAACAATGGTTCGTACAACGGCGAAGAAGTCTTGAAGCAGACCGTGAACGACCTGATCAACGACTTCGTCGAACAGGATAAATATGTCACCGCCATCTGCCACGGGGTGTCCGTTTTGGCCTGGGCTCGAGTCGATGGCGCGAGTCTCTTGGAAGGCCGCACGGTGTCGTCCTATTCCGGCAACGCTCCGAATTCCAATCAATCGTTCTACACGACGCGGGATCAGATTGAATATAACGGCGCGACGATGGTTGCCTCAGGTTCCCTCGGCGATCCAACCACAGCGACGGACGATGTCTATGTTGATGGGCGAATCATCACGGCAGAGAACTGGGACTCGGCCACCATGTTTGGGGAAGTGATCGCGG
Organism: Bremerella sp. JC817; assembly: GCF_040718835.1. Taxonomy (NCBI): domain Bacteria; kingdom Pseudomonadati; phylum Planctomycetota; class Planctomycetia; order Pirellulales; family Pirellulaceae; genus Bremerella; species Bremerella sp. JC817. The sequence goes on from NZ_JBFEFG010000281.1 coordinate 1,019,539, forward strand.
ACCTGGTGAGCGATCCTGACTACATCGATCAGGTCTTTGCTGACTGGGATTAATCTCCAAGGGCTAGAGGCAGTCGGTTCCATTCAGGCCGCTCGATCCTTCGTGATCGCAGCGGCCTGAACGACTGCGCAGTTCGGTGTTATTTGGTTTCGCCATGGGAGTGAGCATGCTTCAGGTGCTCTGGCATTTCATAGCCACCTGCTTCGAGGTAAGCATGCAGGTCGTAAATTTCGTCCTTCGTCAGAATGTTGAGCAAGCCGGTCGGCATCGGCGACATTTTGGAAGGTGCCATCTGCTCGACGTCGTCTTTCAGAATCTTCGTCAGGCTGTTTGGGGTCAGCAGGTTCGTGGCGACCTGGTACGAGGTTTTATCTTCTCCGACGACGACACCGGTGATGACTCGGCCGCCGATCGTCAGAAACTGCACGTTCTGAAACTTCTCGTTGATCTGGCTCGAAGGATCCACCATCTGCTGAAGCAGTTCTTTGCCACGCAGTTTCTCAACAGACTTGGTCAGATCAGGGCCCAGGTTCGTGCCATGTCCGGCGACGACATGGCACTGATTGCAGCGAGCCTTCACGAAGGCCGTCATTCCACGAGCCAACGTCGCGTCGTCTTTCGCACGATTCGCAGGCTGAAAGTCCGCGAAGTCAGCCATCTTCCACTGCTGAATGACCTGCGGAACACTCGAGTCCATCAGGGCCTGGGCGCTGGCATCATCTTTCGCGACCACCATTACGCCATTCATCACCACCCAGTGACCTGGGAAAGTGCACACATACGGGTACAAGCCTTCCTGTTGCGGCGCCTCGAAACGCAAGACAGCGATTTGGGAGGCCCGATTGGGACCGATCATCGGCGTATTTTGGAGGATCAATTCACCCTTTTCACGCGGGATGAAATCGGAGTCGGCGTTCGTGGGATCTTTTGCCATTTCGTTAGCGGCCATCCCCACTTCCGAAAGAGAATCCGGCTTCACGATTACAAAATTGTGGTCGGTGGCATCGGGGTTGGTGAACACAATCTTCAGCGGTTGCCCTGGCTTCACCATGAAGTGCTTCACGTCGAAGAGCATCCGCTCCGGCAAACAGGTCACCTTTACGGTCTGAAGGTCAGCCCTGGCGTCGAAGCGGGCCTGAGCGACGGTTGGCTTCGGCTCTTTAATTTCGGCGTCCTTAGCCGACTGCTTCAAGATGCGGGCAATATCGTAGCGAGGGTTTCCTTCCCAATGGGCACGCAGCGGCTTCGACATCAACGCACACGTGACGGCATACGCCAAATGGCCATCGCGAGGATGTTTCAGCACGTCGAGCATCGCCTGGAAAGCAGGCTTCGTGCCGATATAGGTCGCGGCGATCGCAGCCTGCATTCGCACGATCCCATGTTCGTCGTTGGCCGAAGCTTGCAGATACTGCGGCCAGTTCTCCAAATGCGGATACCAGTAACGTAGTTGCTTGGTCGCCGCGGCTCGGGCCATCGGTTCTTCGCACGCGAGTAGTTGCTTGAGCGTATTCACCGCGACGCTCAGCTCTTGATCGGATGTCGTTGCCGAGCTAGGAACCATGTCGACACAATCAATCCAGCGATACGTCCAGATCGCCTCGACCTGGTGATGTCGGAATCGAGGATCGGTCGTATCGAGCTTTTGAACCCATGCATCGAGCAGTGGCTTGATCTCGGTCGAATCGCGTTCGCCAAGTTCTCGTTTGGCGAGAAAGCGGATCGAATACTCCGGGCGTTTCAACAGGTCTAGCAGTTCTTCGTTCGAGGCATCCGCGATCTTCGGCAGGTCTTGGAGCGGTTTGCCCTTGGCCGTAATTCGCCAGATTCGGCCAGAATGGCGATCGCGGCGTTCATCCCGCAGCGAGTACTGGGCGTGGCCTTTGATCGGGTTGTACCAGTCGCAAACATACAAATCGCCGCGCGGTCCCCACTGTAGATCGACAGGAATAAAACTGAGGTTTCGCGAGAACAACAGGTCGCCGACGTACTCTTCGGTGAAGCCATACGGACCCTGTTTCCACTTTAAGATCTCGACCCGGTTGGTCGGCTTGTAGCGAACCTTGATGAACGTTCCTTCCAGTTCTTCAGGGAAAGTCGCGAAGTCGACGATTTGGTGGCCGCAAACACCGGAGTAAGCCTGCAGTCCGCGCGGGGCCGCATTTTGCAGCGGGTAAGGCGGATCGACCGCATGGTGGGCTTCGGCATAGACCGGATGGCTGGCCATGTGCTGGCCCCACTCATCGAAACTAACGCCCCAGGGATTGGTACTTGGGTAGGAACCGAAGCTGATCAATCGCTGCGTATTGGGATCAAAGCGAAACCAGCCACTGTTTTGCTGACGAACCGGACCGTAAGGCGTTTCGACCTGGGAGTGATGAAAGATTGATTCACGAAAGATTAAATCCCCGTCAGGCGTCCACGTAAAATCGTGCAGCGAGTGATGCGAGTCTTCCGTTCCGAAACCACGTAGAACCGTCGTCTTCGTGTCAGCTCGATCGTCGCCATCGGTATCTTTAAGGAACGACAGACAGGGCTGTTCGGAAACGTAAACCCCGCCGTCACCGAACTCGAACGAGAGAGGAATGTGCAAGTTATCGGCGAAGACGGTCGACTTATCCGCCTTACCATCGCCATCGGTGTCTTCCAGGATCACCAGTTTGTCGTTTGGCTGATTGCCGGGATAAACGTGCGGGTAGGTCGTCGAGCAACTCACCCACAAACGTCCCTTGCCATCCCAACGCATCTGAATCGGATTCACGATATCGGGAAATTCCTCTTCACCAGCGAAGAGATTCACCTCGAACCGAGGATCCATGTCGAATGCCTTTTGCTCATCCGCAGCCGACATCCATTGATTCGCGCCGCGACTTTGCTTGGTCATTGGCAGGGGCTGGACGTTCGAGTCGTCGACCTGGGCCGAGACTTCTTTCCCTTGAGCCAGATCCCAGATCCGTTGATCGCGATTGGCAACCATAAGGTCGAAGTTCCGCATCGCAGGCAGGAAGTCGAGATAGCCATACTCTTTGCTGCGGCCGCCGGTGTAATAGAACGTATTGAGGGGCCGAAAACGGCGAAAGAACTGCTGGTTCTTGTCGACGATCGTGGCGAGCATCTGCGGCTGGATCTCAGGCGGCTTCACTTGAAACAGTTGCTCGAACAATGCCGCCGAGAAAAGCTTGTCGCCTGCCTGATTCAAATGCACGCCGTTGATCGTCAGATCGGTACCGGGACTTTCCATCGCCGACTTCGTCGCGTTGAAGACATCCGCAAAGGCAACCTGCTGCTCGGCGGCCACGTCCCGCATCACGTCGAGGTAAAGCTGAATGTTGGCATTGTTGAGGTCAGCGGCCGGGATATTCTCGATGTTTTCACTCGCGATCGGCGAAACGAGAACGATCCGGGCCGATGCCTCACCGTTGAATGCCTTCGTCTTCAGATCCGCTAAGTAATCCGTCAGTTGCTGCCGAAAGTCGGCCAGGCCAGCGGGACCGGCAAACGATTCGTTGAAACCGAATGCCGCCAGAATGATGTCTGCTTTTTCATGCACAAGGTGCTGCTGCGTGTCGGCGAAGTTATCGGGACGCGGCTGAATACCGATCGCGTCCGCCGACCACGCCAGGTGCCGCACGACCAGGTTATGCTGCGGCAAATGCTGCTGAAGCATCGCTTCGAAATGACCGAAATCCTGCGAACGCTCCAGAAGTGTGTTCCCGATCAAAGCGATCCGGTCCCCCGGCTCGACCTTCAGGGGAAGCGACGTCGGCGTCGCCTTGGCCGTCTTCGCCCGAGGTGCCGTCTTCTCGTAAATGGCGAAGCCTGAGAAGTCCTCATCCGTTGTCTTCGGTGGATTCTTGGCCGTCGTGTTCCGGGCATCTTTTTCATTTTGAAGACGTGGGTCTCGCCCCTCGTCACGACGTGGCGCTTTCATTTGCGACGTCTGTTTTCCATCTTGGCTGTGATCAGGCAGGATGGGCGATTGCCAGCCTTGCAGCTCGCTCGGTTTGACACCTTTGTGATGTCCGCCAAAGCTGAACGTGACCGGCTGATATGGTCCGACAAAGTCGACGTCCAGGCCTGGCGTGATCTTGCTTTCCATCCCTGCTGCCCACAGACAACCGTTGATCATCATCCGGCGGAAGTCTTCGTTGAGCAGGTCTTCTGAAGCACCGTAAGTCGTGGTGAAGACGCGTCCCTTCTGGCCACTGGGGGAAGTGTATTCGCGAGTCCAGACGCCTGGGCAGGGTTTCTTTTCCTTGGCGACGGGCGAATCAATCTTCATGCCGTCGAGCGGCTGAGCCATCGCCAGCACCGTGCTGTCTTCCATCGGCTCGGTCCAATAGCCGCCTGCTTGAACCCACGGAGCTTTCACGCCGCGGAGTGCCGGATGATCTTTCTGCGCGGTAACCAGATCGAGACGGGTACTCATCGCATGATTCTTGCCGTAGTGCCCTGCCCAGGTTTCGCCAAGGATCTGTCGACCAAATCCGAGCTTGAAGTCCTCTCCTGCGTAGCGATAGTCGAAGCGAGCGAAGGGTGAATCTTTCGGAATCTTGAAAGCATGGGTCGACGTTCGCATGCCAACCACGGGGCCGCCGCGCTGTAAATAATCAGCGATCGGCTGCATCTGCTCTTTCGGAAAATCTTGGAAGCGCAGGAAGATGACCATCAAATTGGCATCGTTCAGGGCCTCGGTCCCCGGCATATGGCTCGAGCCTGGCAAGATCTCGCCGTCCTTCGGATCGAGCGAGAACAGAACGGTGCACTTGAAGCCATGTCGTTTCGCCAGAATGCGAGCCATCGCCGGAAGCGATTCTTCCGATCGATACTCGTGGTCACCGGCGAGAAAGACGATGTGCTTCCCTTTCCCGATGCCAGAATCCCCTTCGTAAACGAGCGGATTGGCATGACAGAGGGGCGGCAGGCAAAGTAAGAGCGCAGCGGCAGACAGAAAGAGTCGAATCATGGTTTTGAGGTGGGCAGCAAAAGGGAGGATTCGTTGAACAACGGAAGAGGAGTCGCGTTCCAATGGTTGGAACGCAACTACAGTCTACTACACCCCAATACCGCGCGTCGAACGAATCACCTGCCGTAAATTCCGGGAACTTTGCCAAAACTTCCGATTCGACGGAATTCGATTCGTTTTCTCCGTTAAACCATCTGAAGTCCGGTCAGGGTGCCTGTGGCCGAAGAGAACTCGTCCGTCTCAAGGCCCAGGTGCTGCAGATAGTTCACCAGCAGATTGCACAGCGGCGGTGCTTTGCCATCCTCGAACGCCAGATGTTGTCCATGACGGAAATGTCCACCCGCCGACAGGATCGGCAGGTTCGTGTTGTTGTGACTCGAGGCGTTGCCGAGGTTCGATCCGAACAAGATCGCCGTTTGATCGAGCAGCGAATGATCGCCTTCCTGGGCATTGTCCAGCTTCTGGAGAAGCTCGGCCAGCAAACGCATCTCTTCCAGTTCGATGATCGAAAGCATCTCGATCTTGCCAGGGTCGCGGCCGTGATGGCTCAGGTTATGCCAACCATCTTCGACACCATCGAGCGAGACCACTTCGTTGCCGCCAGGACCAATTAAGGTGATCAGCCGCGTCGAGTCGGTTTGAATCGCCAGGAAGATCATCTCGTACATCAAGCGCAGGCGTTCGGTCAAATTCCCGCGATCGGTGATATCTTCCGGCTGCTTCCGATCGACTTCTGGCTTGGGATGCTTCGCCCAGGCCTCAGCTTGTACCAAGCGTTGCTCCAGTTCACGCACGCTGGTGAAGTACTGATCGAGCGTCTGGTTGTCTTCGCGACCGACCTGTCTGGTGACCTTCTTCGTTTGGTCTTGAACCAGGTCCATGATGCTCTGGCCATCTTCGATCCGCCGCATCTGCTCCGCTTTCTCTTGCGGCGTTCCTTCGAGGAATAAGCGAGCGAACAACTTGGAAGGACGGTTCTCGGCTGGGATCTGAACACCACTGCGCGTGTACGAAAGGCTGTTGTTGTCGACTGCCAACGTCAACGAACCGAAGCGGGTCTTGTAGCCGATCTGCTCGGCGGCTAACTGATCGACCGAAATTGTGTTCTGAAAACTAGGCTGCCCAGGATGCGCGGCCCCTGTCAGAAAGCTTTTCTCCGCCGCGTGTCCGCCGTCGACGTTGGGATGCATGATCCCCGAGACGACCGTAATCTTGTCACGCACTGGCTGCATTGGCTTCAAGTACGGACTCAGCTCGAAGTCGCGGCCTGACTTCTCAGGAAAGAGATTCGGCGTGTGGATTCCCAGCGGGGCACAGATCGCCAGCATGCGGCGGACATCGCCTGACTCGTCGGCGTTATCCTTCGCCAACAGACGAGTCGTGCCCATGCTTCCCAACAGCGGCAATCCCATCGCAATCCCGGAAGCCCGGAGAAACATTCGGCGGTTCCATCGTGAACGCATGATAATTCCTTAGGTATGGAGCAAGGCGAAGGGATTACGGGGTCAAGAACAATTCGCTTTCAACCACGGCATGAATCATCGATTTCAGGCCATGGTCGTTGGCATCGGTCGTGGCGACGATCTGGTCGACCGCCTCTCGCTGCGCCAAACCGATGCGGCGACCGGTCGCATAGACCAAAAGCTTTTCGGCGATCGCTCGCGCCACCAGCGGTTCATCTTCCAGCAACCGCTGACGAAACTCGATGAAACCAGCGAAATCGCGACCATCTGGCATCTCGGAAGCGGAATCGACATCGGGACCTTTGCGGAACGACTTGTTGCCTGGGATCTTCTCCCCTTCGCCAATCGAGCGATAAAAATCACGATGGCCACCAATGGCGTCGAATTCTTCCAGGGCGAACCCTGGCGGATCGATTCGCTTGTGGCAACTGGCGCACGCCGCAATGCTTCGATGCTTATCGAGCTGTTCACGGATGGTCGTCGCTCCACGGATGTCTGGTTCGACGGCGGGGACGCCAGGTGGCGGCGGAGGCGAAGGCCGACCGAGCAAGTTATCGAGCACCCACACGCCACGAATAACCGGAGAGGTTGTCGTTCCGTTGGCCGTTACTTTCAGGACGCTCGCCTGGGTCAGCACGCCACCTCGAATCGAATCGGCAGGGAGTTGGACGCGCTGAAAGCTCTCGTGCCCTTCGACCGGTGGCAGCCCGTAGTGATCGGCCAGCCGCTGATTCAGATAGGTCCAATCGGAATCGACGAAGGTCATCACGCTCTTGTCTTCGCGCAAGACATGCTCGAAGAAATGACGCGTTTCACCCAACATCGCTTCCAGCAGCAGCGGATCGTACTCTGGGTAAAGCTTCATGTCGGGCGTGTTGAACTCAATATTACGCAGGTCGAGCCACTGTCCGGTGAAGTCGTTCACGAAGTTCTCGATCTTCGGGTCGGCGATCATCCGTTCGACTTGGGCACTGCGAACCGCTGGATCGCGAAGCTTGCCGGCGGCTGCCAGGTCGAGAAGTACCTGATCGGGCATCGTCGACCACAAAAAGTACGACATCCGGGAAGCGATCGCGTAGTCATCCACCGCAGGCTCGCGGTTGATCAGCAGAAACTGCGGGGCACAAAGGATCGCCGTGATTCCGGTTCGTACGGCCTGTTCGAAGGTGCGCCCGCTTTCCAGACGATTAACCGCCAGATCGATAAACGGCTGCATCTCGGCTTCCGAGGCTGGTCGACGGAACGCGCGTGGAATGAATTCACGAAGAACTCGCTCCAGGTCCTCTTTGGGCTGAGTCGATTCAACGACGTGATTCTTCACATTCTTTCGGTGCCGCATCCATACCGGCCATTCTTCTTTCATGAAGATCGACTCAGCATCGCCGAACAGGCGAACGGTCGATTCAGAAGGAAAATCCTGATCGATCGGTCCGTAGGTCTCGACCCAAGCAATCCCAACGCCGGGACGCTGTTCGTGCTTGTCGCGCCAGATGACATGTTCTGGCCAAATTCGCGGGACAATATGGATTGTGTCGCCTGCCTTCATCCGGCGAGTGAACTCGACGACGCGTGGCTTCTCAGGGGTGCCTGCGGCATCAAACACGCCGACAAAGTCTTGCGTGTCAGGGCCAAACAATGCACCGACATAGAGTGCAACCGAGATCGTGCGGGCATTAGGTTCATGCGGCCAGATTGCTACGCGGCAGCGATAGATACCATCTTCGATCGGATGGGCCGAGTCGATTCGAGCCGGCGGCCAGCCAGGGGTAAACTTCACCAGCGAGCCATCGACTTCGATGACGCCCCCTTTCTTTTTGTCGACCGAATCGATGTTCTCTTTGATCTGCATCAGCTCGGCCCGACGCGTTTCCGGTGGCAATGGTTTAATGCGTCGAATAGCCGAATCGAAGGCAACGTTAGCGGCTTTCAGATATTCTTCCATCAGGACCGAAGAGAAGCTGAGGCCATCGGCCCCTTTGTCGAACCCTTGAACGCTACCATCTTCTGGCAGAAGATCGACCAGCGGTTCGTCGATTCCTAGCAGATCATGGATTGTGTTTTCGTATTCCTGCCGATTCATTCGCCGCAGCGAGATCGGTCTTTGTACCGAACTCGAAACGGTCTGCACGATCTGACCGATGATCTGCTTCTTTTCCTCTGCCGAGGGCTGGTCCTGATAGTCGGGTGGCATTTCGCCCCGTTCAATTGCATTGACGACCCGTGACCACACATGGGCGTTATCGAGTTGCGGCGAAGGGAACGCCAGATTGTCGAGACGGATGCCTGCTTCCTGGGTATCGGCTCCGTGGCATTCGATGCAATGCGTACGGAACATGGCCCGAACTTCGGCATTTTCCGCCGCGATTGCCGAAGTATCACAGAAGGCAAGGGTGAGGTAACCGACCAGACAAGATGAGAGAAGAAAGACTGTTTTCATACCGCAAGTATAGCAAAGAAACGGAAAATTCTCGCAAGATTTGAACAACAGATACGGATGCGTCCCAAGCATATGAGCGCATCGGCCAGTTGGTTACATCAGAATCAAGGGAGATTTCACGTTTTAAGAACGTGCGGTTTTCAAATGATATCGCGAGGATTGCCTAGCATTCGCTGATATTAACCGCCAAACCGCCGCGAGAAGTTTCTTTGTATCGCGACGACATATCAGCTCCGGTCCGCTTCATGACACGAATGACACGGTCGAGCGAGACAAAGTGGCTTCCGTCTCCGCGAAGCGCCAAACGGCAGGCATTGATCGCCTTGACCGCCCCCATCGCGTTGCGTTCGATGCAGGGAACCTGAACCAGGCCTTTGATCGGATCGCAGGTCAGGCCCAAGTTGTGTTCCATACCGATCTCGGCCGCTTCTTCGACCTGGCGAGGCGATCCGCCGCGAACTTCAGTCAACGCTCCGGCAGCCATGCTGCAGGCCACGCCCACTTCTCCCTGGCAGCCAACTTCAGCTCCTGAGATCGACGCGTTCTTCTTATACAGGGCACCGATCGCCGATGCCGTCAGCAGAAACTGCTGGATCTTCTCTGGTGAAGACTCGGGGCAGAAACGATCGAAGTAGCAAAGCACCGCCGGAATGATCCCGGCGGCACCGTTGGTCGGCGCCGTCACGACCCGGCCGCCAGCCGCGTTCTCTTCGTTAACGGCAATGGCGTAAAGGTCGACCCAATCCAAAATGTTGAGCGGATCGCGCATGTTGGCTTCCGGGCGACCGGTCAGCGTTTGATAGAGCGAAGGGGCTCGACGGCGTACATTCAGCCCGCCCGGCAAGATCCCTTCGTTGCGGCAGCCACGTTCGACGCAGCTCTGCATCGTCTCCCAGATTTTCATCAGGCCGTCGCGAATCTCGTCTTCGCTACGGAACGCCTTTTCGTTCTCCAAAGCGATATGACTGATCCCGCAGGCATGTGTTTCAGCCAGTTTCAACAGCTCGGCAGCCGAGTTAAACGGATAGGGCACCGCCGACATCGGATGCTTGATCCCCTCTCCTTCGGCTCCTTCACGAATAACAAAGCCGCCACCTATCGAGAAATACGTTTCGCTCGCCAGCGGCTCGTTGCTCTCGCGCGAAGCGAATGCTCGGAAGCGGAGTGCGTTGGGATGTCCTTCCAGGAATGTCTTGCGGTGGAAGAGGAGGTCTTCTTTCTCGACGTAGGAAATCGTACGCTCGCCAGCGAGCAACAATTGATTTTGCCCGCGGATGACTTCCAGTTTGGCAGCGACTGTCTCGGGATCGATCTGATCGGGAACTTCCCCTTGCAGCCCCATCAAGATGGCAATATCGGTCGCGTGTCCGATACCGGTCAGGGCCAACGAACCGTAAAGGTCGACTTCAACCCGCTGCACGGCATCTAGCGTGCCAGCAGCACGGAGCGTCGCCAGAAACATCTCGGCGGCCCGCATTGGACCGACGCTATGCGAACTGGACGGACCGATACCGATCTTGAAGAGGTCGAAAACCCCAACAAAGGCTTGCTCGGCAAGGGGGGCCGAAGTTGGTTCGGGGCTGACGACTTTTGAAGACACGGCTGAATCCCTGGAGAATGCAAAACGACACGCCTCCATGGAATTGTGGTCAAACGCGCAGAGTTCGTGAAGGGGAAACGTTCGCCGATTTGCCTGACTTTCTCAGAGAATGCCAGGAAATCGCACGCTTATCCCTTTACTGGATGTCACCAGACACCAAGGCGTTAAGAAAGAATGTCTTGCACGACGTGCCCATGTACGTCGGTCAGCCGGAAATATCGTCCCTGGAATCGATAGGTCAGCCGTTCGTGATCGATGCCCAGCAGGTGTAGCATTGTGGCATGCAAATCGTGAACATGAACCGGGTTCTCGACCACGTTGTAGCAAACGTCGTCCGTCTTGCCGTACGTTACGCCACGTTTGATACCAGCCCCGGTCATCCATAACGAGAAACATCGCGGATGATGGTCGCGACCGTAGGTATCTGCGTTGAGCGTTCCTTGACAGTACGAAGTTCGCCCGAACTCGCCTCCCCAGACGACCAACGTATCTTCCAACAGGCCGCGTTGCTTCAGGTCGTTCACTAATGCTGCCGTTGGCTGATCGGTGTCCTGGCACTGACCGGGCAACTGACGCTGCAGCGTGAAGTGCTGGTCCCAGCCCATATGGAAGAGCTGCACGAAGCGGACGTCACGTTCCGCCAATCGTCGGGCCAGCAGGCAGTTGTACGCGTAAGTCCCTCGCTTCATCACGTTCGGGCCATAGGCATCCAGCACATGCTGCGGTTCGTCCGAAAAGTCGGTCAACTCTGGGACCGACGTCTGCATACGATAGGCCAGCTCGTATTGCTGGATCCGGGTATGAATCTCAGGATCGCCAAACTCGTCCAGCTTCTTTTGATTCAATCGCGCCAGATCGTCCAGCATCCGGCGACGAGCCTTCGGATCGAGACCGTCCGGGTTGCTGAGGTACAACACCGGATCGCCGACACTCATCAGCTTGACGCCTGCATAGGTCGATGGCAGAAAGCCACTTCCCCACAGGCGATCGTACAGCGGCTGACAGTTGGGACGGCCAGTTCCCCGAGAGACCATGGTGATGAACGTCGGCAGGTTCTGGTTGATCGTCCCTAGGCCATAGTGCAACCACGATCCGAAGCTAGGCCGACCGGGCAGTTGATGGCCAGACTGAAAGAACGTCATGGCCGGATCATGATTGATCGCTTCGGTTTGCATCGAACGGATCAGGCACATATCGTCGGCCAGCGTCGAAATGTGAGGGAGCAGTTCGCTCCCGAGTTCCATTCCGGACTGACCACAACGCGTGAACTTGAAACGTGAGCCTGCCAGTGGAAACGACTTCTGCCCGGCCGTCATTCCGGTCACACGCTGATTCATCTCGACGTAGTCGGCCAGCTCTTTCCCTTCGTTCTCTTGAAGCAGCGGCTTGTGATCGAACAGCTCTTGCTGGGAAGGGGCTCCACTTTGAAAGAGGTAGATCACCCGCTTTGCTTTGGGTGGCGTGTGATACGCCTTCAGCACACCGGTCGGCTCACTGGGCCCAAGGTCGCCAGTTTCTGCCTTGGCTTCACTTCCTATCAGCGAGGCCAACGCCGCCATCCCAACGCCGGACGCCGTTCGCCCGAAAAAGTGACGACGGGTCAACATCATGCGGTTTTCGTTGGCTTGATCCAAAGGCTTCATGGTAGGTGCCCTCTTTGACAGTCGATTCAATCGGGGAAACAGGAAACGCGGACACTACTCGACGGTGATGAACTCATCGAGGTTCAAGACCAGGTGAGCCACCGCGGTCCATGCCGCATGCTCGCCAGGTTCGATCGACGCATCGCGCGGCGAAGAGCCAACCGCCACCAACTGCTGGGCAGCATCGGGGTTTTCCTGATAGTGTTGCCGATAGTAGTTCAAGCTTTCGGTCAACACGTTCATCGTTTCATCATCCGGAACATGGGCGAGTGCTTGCTGATACAAACTGAAGAGCCTGGCCCGGTCTTCTTGCACGTCCAACTTCAGCGACCGCTGCGCCAAGGTTCGAGCCGCTTCGATAAACGTCTTGTCGTTCATCAAGACCAACGCCTGAAGGGGCGTGTTCGTGCGGCGAGCCCCAACGGTACACACTTCCCGTCCACCGGCATCGAAGATCGTTTGCCGCGGCGGATTCACGGCCCGCTTCCAATAGGTGTACATGCTCTTGCGATAGAGGTTGTTGCCTTGGTCTTCCCGGTAACGGGTCCCAGCGTTTGCCGCAACCGACTCCCACAGCCCTGGCGGCTGATATGGTTTGACCGAAGGGCCACCGATCTGCAGGTGCAACAATCCACTGGCCTGCAATGCGATGTCTCGGATCGAGTAACCATCGAGGCGGAAGCGAGGGCCGTGCAACAACAAACGGTTCTCGGGATCTTTTTCCCGTTGGGCGATCGTCTGCACGGACGACTGCTGGTAGGCCGCACTGGTCACCATCAATCGATGCAAGGCTTGCAGGTCCCAGCCTGATTCGATGAACTCGACCGCCAGCCAGTCGAGCAGTTCAGGATGGCTCGGCACTTCCCCTTGCAGACCGAAGTCTTCCGAGGTCTTGACCAGGCCCACGCCGAAATGATCTTGCCAGATCCGATTCACAATAACTCGGGCCGTCAGCGGGTTTTCACGCGAGACCAGCCATTTGGCGAGGTCCAATCGGCTGCCAGGCTGCGGAGCCTCTTTGTCGGCCAGCAGTGCTACCGGAATGCCACGCGACAGTGGTTCGTCTTTACGAGGTTCGTTGTACTGACCACGATCGAGAAGATAGATCGGCGTCGCCGGCCCTTCTTTTTCCCGCATGACCATCACTTTGACTTCGGGACCGACTTCGGCTCGCCGCTTCTGATCGGCTTGTTTGAATTCGAGCTCGGCTTTGGCCAAGACAGGGTCGATCGTCACGTAGTGATCGCGTATCGCTTTCCAATCTTGATCGGATCGCTTTGCTTCGTCGATCGCCAACGCGCTGCGGGCCGCTTCTGGCAAACCACCTTCGTTCGCCTTGCCAGCGTCGGGGTGGGCAGAGCCTTGCACACGAAGCTTGCCAATCGCGTGGTTCGCATACTGGCTCTCGAACCGCATTTGGAGCGTTAGGCTTTCCCCGTCGCTCACTTCCAGGGGCGTCTGGAACTTCAATGTCGCAGAAACAGGTTCGGCTTTTACATTCGGCCCGAAAACGGCCCAGCCAGTGGCAGGATTGTTGTCAAGAATGTTTTTGACGGGGTAACTATCCTGCTCATAAGAAGCCAGGGCCAGTTCGACCGGAATCGACTTCCCTTGGTAGAGCACCGCCAGACGCGTCATCACGAAGTTGCCGTTGACGCTGGGGGCAAGTTGCCGCGGCTTGTTGAATGCGTCGTCAGGCAACGCTTCCAACCTCAAGGCGGTCACAGTGTTGCCTTGCGGATCTACCCTCACGTCGTAAACGATATCGGTCGCATTACTGCCGCCTGAATACCTGACGGCATTCTCTTCGGCGATCTCAAGCGAACCTTCGCCGGTCAACTTCACTTGATCCACGCGGCAGACCAGCCATTCGACGGGCGGCTTTGTGGCTGGGCCTTCGCTGCTGACCAGCCATTGCCGCATTCGCTCGTCGATGCCTTGCTTCGCGACTTCGACGTTCTTCTGGGCAGCTTCCCACTGGGCGATTGTTTCCGGTTGGACTTTGGCCAGGGGCGAACCAGCTTTGAGCATCGGATTGGCGTCGCGGCCTGCCCCGATGCCACGTTCGCCGATGTTATTGAAGTAGCCGAAGAACTGGTAGAACTCGCGTTGGCTCAGTGGATCGTACTTATGATCGTGGCACCGGGCACATCCCATCGTCAGTCCCAGCCAGACGGTCGACGTAGTCTCGACGCGATCAATCACGTTCTCGACAAAGAACTCTTCCGCCAACGCACCACCTTCCGCATTCTGGCGGTGGTTTCGATTGAAGGCGGTTGCCAGTCGCTGGGCAGGCGTCGGATTGGGAAGCATGTCGCCAGCCAACTGTTCGATCGTGAACTGATCGAACGGCATGTTGTTGTGCATCGATTGGATCACCCAATCTCGCCAAGGCCAGTTGGTGCGTTCGAAGTCGTTCTGGTAACCATCGGTATCGGCATAGCGTGCCGCATCGAGCCAGCGCAGCGTCTGGCGTTCGGCGTAGTTCATCGAACCCAGTAACTGATCGACAGCCTGGCGATATGCCTCGTCGGTTGGGTTCGCCAGAAATTGTTTCTGCAGCGACTCCGGCGGAAGCTGACCGGTCAACGTTAGCGCCGCGCGTCGAAGACGCCACGCAGGCTCGGCCATGGGAGATGGCTGCCAACCTTCTTGCATCAGGCGTTTTCCGATGAAGACGTCAATCGGATTCTTCGACCAACGCTGCTTGAGATCTTCCGGCCAGCCTGACTGCGCGATCACTTCGGTCGGAACCTCAGGTCGCTGAGGAACCTCGAAGGCCCAATGCTTCTGGTACTCGGCCCCTTGTTGAATCCATAGATCGAGGATCCGCTTTTCTTCCGCCGAGAGACTTCGATTGCTGTCGGGCGGGGGCATGGCCGACGACTCGTCTTCGCTATGGATCCGAACGTGGAGCTCGCTTTTCTCGAGGTTCCCAGGCACGACCCCGGCATATCCTCCCAAATCGGCCAGCAGGTTCTCTTGGCTATCGAGCCGGAAGCTGGAGTCCTGGTTCTGGGAATCGGGACCATGGCAATGGAAGCAGCGATCGGCCAAAATCGGCTGTACCTGCCGCCGAAAGTCGATTTTCTCCTGAGCGGCACCCGTCGATGCCATACCAGCCATTGGCACTGCCAAGAGAAGAATTAAGGCTTTTTGCCCAAAATGGAGTACACTCAAGGTGGGGTTCCCATTCGAGAATTCTGAGCGAATTGAGGTGAGCTCTGCCATTCTACTCCCGATCTGCCAAGAACCTGCCAACTTATTTTTCAGATCAAAAATGTTCCGATTTCGCGGCAGGTTCCGGGACCGCTGGGAGTATGCTCCTGGATAGCTACGTAATTTAGGTACGACTGTCGTGGACAAAGATCGATTCCTCACCCTATTCCTGAAGCATGAACGCGAGCTGGCTGGCATCGCCCGGGCAGCGTTGCCGGATTGGAACGCCGTGGACGACGTGATTCAGGAAGCCAGCCTCGTGATGTGGCGGAAGATCGATCAGCTTCAGGCAGACGACGAATTCATTCCCTGGGCCCGCATGATCCTTCGATTCGAGGTGCTGAAGTACCGCCGCAGTTGTAGCCGTGATCGGTTGCTGTTGGACGACGACCTGGTGTCGTTGATCGCGGTGGAATCGAAAGATGATCCGGCCGAGTTCGTGCATCAACAGCGCTCGGCCGTGCGAGAGTGCCTGAAACGCTTTTCCCCAGACCACCAGCGATTGTTGCTGGCCCCCTACACTCGGGACGACGCCGTGAAGGAAATTGCGGAAGCCGCTGGCAAAACAGCCAACAGCCTTTACAAACGCCTGGGCCGCTTGCGGTCGAAGCTGCATGACTGCGTCCGCCTTCAGGTAGGAGCCGCCACGTGAGCGAGAACCAGCCTGACCCGATCTCGGAATTGATCGAGCGTTATTTCCTCGATCCCAATTCGCTATCCGATACCGAACAAGCCACCCTGATCGACGCCTTGAAGGCCGATCCTGCGGTTCGTCGTCGTTTCCGTATGGCTGCCCATATTGAAACAGAGCTTCGTTACGAAGCGAGCGGCGAAGAACCGGTCGCGACGACTCCTTCCCCATCCACCGGCACCAGTTGGCCGAAACTGGTTTTCGCCATCGCAGCGACCCTGTTAATTGGAATCGCAATTGGCTATTCGATCTGGCCCGGCGATAGCAACGCTCCGCCTGAGATCGCCGTGGAAACGCCCCATCCACCAGAACCGGTTCAGCCCGAAGCGGTGGAACCGGAAGTCATCACCCCACCGAATGTGATCGCCCGCTTGGCTGTCGGTCATGCCTACCGATTTGAAGAAGGCTTCGCACCGAAGGAAGGGGAGTTCCTGCCAGGCGACTATCATCTGGCCGAAGGAGAAATCACGCTCGGCTTCGATAATGGCGTGGCGGTTTCCGTGGAAAGCCCTGCCCGCTTCAAGGTAGTCGATCCTCTGCATATGCATCTGGAACATGGCCGGGCCCGAGCGATCGTGCCGGAAACGGGTCATGGGTTCGTTATCCAAACATCGAAACTTGTCGTCGAAGATCTTGGCACCGAGTTTGGAGTTGTGGTCGACGACCAACAAAACCAGGAACTGCACGTCTTCGCCGGTGAAGTCCGCCTGCATGAACAAGACCTGCCGCCGGAACTGTTGACGGAAAACTCGGCCTTGGCCTGGAATGCCCAGGACCAGCGTCGCACGATCGCTGCTGATGACCACGCGTTCGCGACCAGCATGTCGATCGGCTATAAGCGTTGGCTCGACTATAGCGAACGTCTGCGAGATGATCCGGCCGCTCTGTTTTACTTCGACTTTGAAACCGACTCGCGCGAAAGCAATAACGTCACCAATCGCGCCGAACATAGCGTAGTTCAAGACGGCCATTTGAACAGCGGCATCTGGGCGACCGGGCGTTGGCCTGAAAAGGGGGCAATGCTCTTCGAGAACCCTGGCGACCGGATCGAGCTCGACATTCCTGGCGAGTACGACCAGATCACAATGATGGCCTGGGTGCAGATGAACCGCTACGACCTGGCCCTGCAAACGGTGTTCAACACGATCGGCTTCGAGCGTGGCGAACATCACTGGAACTTGCTTCGAAGTGGTTCGCTGCGGATGGGCCTGGGTGGCATGTACGACTTCACTTCCCGCGCCGCCTTGCCCCGTAATCGCTGGACGCACGTCGCGGCCCAGCTCGATTCGATCGCGAAAGAGTCCATTTACTACATCGACGGAAAAGAGGTCGGCCGGGTGGCTTGGGACTCGACGATTCCGCTGCGTTATGGCCCATGCTCGATCGGGGCGTGGGGCTTTGTGAATAACCAAGGCGAAGTCGTTTATGGCCGCGAGCTACGAGGCCGCATCGACGAGATCGCCCTGTTCAGCCGAATCCTTTCGGCGGACGAGATTGCCGAGGCCTATGAAGCTGGAAGCAACTTCCAGTAACCAATTCCCTCCAACCCATCATGTGCTCTGCCGGCGATTCGAATCACTGGCACCGGGCAACTGCCCCGTTCAATTCCATTCCCCACAACCTTCCCCCCAGTTCCCCTTCTAGAACCTTAGGATCCCATGCGTAAAACGATTTTGTCGCTCTCGGTCTGCCTAAGCCTTGCTTGGGTCGCCCTGGCGAACGCTCAGGCCCTCAAGCTCGAAAAAGACGACCACATTTCCATCATCGGCAATACGACCGCCGATCGTATGCAACATCATGGCTGGTTGGAAACCTACATCCAGGCGATGCATCCGGAACTGAATCTGACGTTCCGCAATCTGGCCTTCTCGGGCGACGAACTGAAACTTCGCCCTCGTGAAGATAACTTCGGTAGCCCTGATCAATGGCTGACGAAAAATGAAACCGATGTTGTGTTCGCCTTCTTCGGTTACAACGAAGCCTTCAAAGGTCCGCAAGGTGTTGCCGGCTTTAAGAAGGACCTGGCCGAAGTCATCTCAGGCATGAAGGGACAGAAGTACAACGGAGAGTCAGCGCCGAAGATCGTGATGTTCTCGCCGATCGCTCACGAGAATCTCTACAGTCGCCACCTGCCAGATGGTTCCCAAAACAATCCGAACCTGAAGCTTTACACTGAAGCGATGAAGGAAGTATGCGACGAACAAGGAGTTCTGTTCGTCGACTTATTCTCCCCTTCGCAGAAGCTTTATGCCGACGCGGAAAAACCGCTCACCATGAACGGCATCCACCTGCTGGATCACGGCAACAAGGCGATCGCGGAAGTCATCGTGCCGCAACTCTTTGGCCAGGCAGCCCCGGCCAGTGACACGCCTGAAGTCGCCAAGCTGCGCGACGCCGTGCTGGAAAAGAACTATTACTGGTTCAGCCGCTACCGCGTGGTCGACGGCTACAACGTTTACGGTGGACGCTCGAAGCTGGCCTGGTTCGGTCAGTCGAACGCCGACGTGATGCTGCGTGAAATGGAAATCTTCGACGTCATGACTGCCAACCGCGATGCTCGCGTGTGGGCGATTGCCCAAGGGGGTGATCTCGAAGTCAAAGACGACAACATTCCTGAAGAGTTGGTCGTCAAGTCGAACCGCGAAGGGGACATGGCCGACGGTAGTTTTTCGTACCGCACTGCCGAAGAAGGCTTGAAGAAACTGGAACTGTACAAAGGGCTCGAAGCCAACGTCTTCGCTTCCGAAGAGATGTTCCCGGAACTGATCAACCCAGTTCAATTGGCCGTCGATCCGAATGGCCACATGTACGCCTCGGTCTGGCCGAGCTATCCACACTGGAATCCAACCGAACCACGCACCGACCGTATCGTCTGCTTGCCCGACGATAACGGCGACGGTGTCGCCGATCGCTGCGTTATCTTTGCCGATGGCTTGAACAGCGTTACTGGGTTCGAGTTCTGGGGTGGTGGCATGCTGGTCGCAGCCCTGCCGGAATTATGGTTCCTGAAAGATACCGACGGCGACCTGAAAGCCGACGTTAAGATTCGCGTTCTGCAAGGTCTCTCGAGCGCGGACTCGCATCACTCGGCCAACGCCATGGTGCTGGGTCCCGACGGTTGGATCTATTGGTCGCGTGGCGTGTTCAACGTGGCGACCATGGAAACGCCAACGCAAACCTATCGTTCGACGCAGACGGGCGTGCACCGTTTCAATCCGCGCACGTTTGAAATGGAATTCCACTATCCCATCGGCCCGAATCCACACGGCGACGTGTTCGATCGTTGGGGTTATCAGTTCGCAAACGACGGCACCACCGGAACCGGTTCGTACGTGAACATTGGCAAAGGCATCGGCAACAAGCAGTGGTTCGACAAACGCGTGCGTCCTGTCGCCGCCACCGGTCTGCTGGCCAGTAGCCACTTCCCCGAAGAGATCCAGGACAACTTCCTGATCTGTAACTGCATCGGTTTCCTCGGCGTGCTGAATCACGACATCGAATACAACGGTGCCGATATTCGTGCGAAGGAAGTCGATCCGATCCTCGTGTCGTCCGACCCGAACTTCCGTCCCAGTGACGTCGAAATCGGTGCCGATGGTGCCTTGTACGTTGCCGACTGGGCGAATGCTTTGATCGGGCACATGCAGCACAACATGCGTGACCCGAACCGAGATCATCAGCATGGACGCATCTTCCGCGTGACGGCCAAAGATCGTCCGCTGATCACGCCAGTCCGGCTGAAGGACAAGCCGCTGTCGGAAGTTCTCGCAGCGTTCTACGCCAAAGAAAACGCGACCCGTTACCGTGCTCGTATCGAGCTCAGCGGTCGTGATTCGGAAGAAGTGCAAGCGGCCGTTGAAGCCTTCGTCGCCTCTAAGGACATCCACAATCCTGAAGACGCTCAAGCAATGCTCGAGTGCCTTTGGGTCTTGGAAGAACATCGCCTGCCGAACATGAACCTGGTGAAGCTGGTCGCCCAGGCCGACGAACCTCGCGTCCGTGCCGCGGCGATTCGTACGCTCGGTCACTGGGCCGGTTCGGTCGATGGGTGGGAAGCCACCATGCAGGCTGCCGCCAGCGACAAGTCGCCACTGGTTCGTGCCGAAGCGATCAAGTCCGCAGTCGAGTTCCCAGGTGCCACCTCGGCCGAAGTCATCTTCGAAGCCGCCACGCACGAGATGGATCCGGAACTAACCTCGGTCTTGAAGTACGCTCAAAGCCGAATCGATGTCGACAGGATGATTGCCGAGGCGATCAAGTCTGGCCGCAAGCTTTCGCCTGCCGCGACGAGCTACGCCTTGGAAAAGGCCAGCTCCGACTTGCTGTTGAAGCTTGATCGTACGGACGAGGTTTACGCTGCGATCCTCAGCCGAGCTGGCATTCCAGCTCAATACCGCCAGGAAGCTCTGGCCACGCTGGCTCCGAAGAACAATCGCTCGCAGATCGACGAGCTGGTGGCCTGGATTTCGACTGCCGAAAGCCAGAACCTGCCAAGCTTGAACGAACTGGCTCGCATGCTTCCCGCCAGCAAAAAGGAAGACCTGACCAAATCGCAGCAGTTGCTGGCTAAGCTCGCCTCGACAACCGCCTCGCCTGTCGTTCGTCGAGCTGTCTATCGAAGCTGGATCGCCAGCGGCGGTGCCGAAGCGGCCTGGGATCATGCGTTGCAGTCCCCTGCCCTGATGGCCGATCTGCTACAGGTTGCTGCCAACGTCGGCACTACGGCCGAGGCTGCTCCGCTGTATGCGAAGATTCGTCCGTTGATGTTCGAGCTGCCAAGCGGTCTGCGTCCTGAAAACGCGGGCTCGATGGGAAGTGGCCCAGCGGTTGCGTTCGACTACTATCAGCCGAACCCAGCTCAGAACGTGGCGATCGAAACCTTGAACGCGGTCAAGCCAACGTTCTCGGGTCACATGGATAACTTTAATAAGTACGTGCCAAAGGGCCGCAAAGATCAGTTTGCCACCAAGCAAACGGCAGCGATCATTGCCCCGGTACCAGGTGAGTACAAGTTCTATATCGTCTCGGACGACGGTTCGCGTCTCTATCTGAACGGTTCATTGTTGGTCAACAACGACGGTCTGCATGGCATGGTCGAAAAGGGTGGCACGGTCACCCTGACGCCAGGTCCGCACGAACTGGTTGTCACCTACTTCGACAACGGTGGCGACGATGGCCTGCGAGTGTCGTGGGAAGGTCCCGGTTTCAAGAAACAGGTCATTCCAACTTCGTCGCTGCAAGCCGCTGGTCAGCCAGACCTGCAAGTTGCCGCCATCCGCGCGATTACCGCATGGCCAGGTCACCAAGACGAAAAGATCGCCGACTTCGCCAAGTTGGCCACGTCCGATGGTCCACAGGCCGTCGGTCTGGAAGCGTTGGCAACGCTGCCTGCGGGTGAAGTCGCGAAGCAACTTGATCCAAGTGCCCAAGCAGCCGTGCTTTCGGCCCTGCTAACCACCGCCAGCGAAGCTTCGCCGGTCGAAAAGCAGGCCCCACAGTATGCTCAGCTTTTGACTTTGGGTGAAGCATTGCTGGTCAGCAACATGGCCACCGATCGTGGTTCGATAAAAAAGCAGTTGGTGAACCTGCGGAACAGCATTCCTGTGAAAGCCGATCCGGAAGTGATGGCCATGGGTAAGGAGATCTTCCTTCGCGAAAGCCACTGTGCGACTTGCCATCAGCCGCATGGCCAGGGGATGCCCAACCTTTACCCACCGATCGATGGCAGCCTGTGGGCGACCGGTTCGGAAGATCGTTTGATTGCTCTCGTTCTGGACGGGATGCATGGCACGATCGAGGTGAAGGGGAAGGTTTACAGCTCGCCGCCACTGCCGCCGATGACCGGTTTCCGTCAGCTTCTGAACGATGAAGAAGTTGCCGCGGTGCTGACCTACGTGCGGAACTCGTGGTCGAACCGGGCCAAGCCAGTCGAAGCTGCCCAGGTCAAAAAGATCCGCGCGATCGATCGTGGCGACGCCACTTTCTGGGCGGTCAACGACCTGATGGCGAAGTACCCACTGGAAGATGGTCGCAAACCATTGGAATCGACCGGGGATGGTTGGGTGCCGAAGTTCGTTAAAGAATGGAAAGCTGCCGATCTCGATCCAAAGAAGGTGGCTGCTGCTCCGCGTAACTTCGCGGTCGGTCAGGTCTACTTCAATCGACTTGGTTGTGCCCAGTGTCACCAGATCGGTGAAAGTGGTGGTAACTTCGGACCGAACCTGGCCGAACTTCCTTCCAAGAAGAAGACCGCCGAACATGTGATCGAATCGATCGTTGACCCTGCCAGGGTGATCGATCAGAAGTATCGCATGCAGACGATCCTGACGATCGATGGCAAGGTGATCTCTGGGATGATTGTTGCCAATCGCCCTGACGAGATCCACCTGATCACCGATCCACAGAATCCGAAGAAGCCAACCATCATCAAGAAGGATGATATCGAAGAGCAATCGGACACGGCGACCACGATCATGCCGGGTGGTATGATGAACTGGCTGACCGAAGAAGAGATCTACGATCTGGCGGCCTTCGTCCTGGCAGGCGGCGATGAAAAGGACAAACTGTTCGAGAAGAACTAGTCCTTGCCCATCCTTTCGTTTGAAAACCAAAGTCCCTGTCAGATTCCTTCTGGCAGGGACTTTTTTTATCCGACCACCAAGTGAGCCTGGCGTTTCGAGACGCTGAACGTCGCGATGTTGCCGCTGTTGAACTCCAAATAATCGCTCTCGACCCCATCCGAAAAGATCACCCCTTCGGTCGGCATCTGCGACGCGATCACCAGTTCCTCTTCGCGGGAAAGAATTCCCATCACATGGTCGGCCCTTGAATGACGGCTGATGAAAGGCTCGCGAACCGCCCACATCAATTGCGGATCGCAGCGATCGAACTTGCTCGGCCGGAGTTCTCCCTGGTTCAGGTAGCAACTTACGCCGGACGCCATATTGAAAACGGACGACATCCACCCGGTCAGCCCTGCCCCGGTCGAAACCAACACACCGCTGGAAGATTGCGGCTCGCGTTGATGATCGACATCGAGCGTATACCGAGCCGACGTATGCGAACGGCAACCAATATAGAAATCGTTGAAGGCCAGCATTTTCTGACCAGTTACTGTGTTAACCTCGGCCAGCGTGACCTTGTCGACCCGATGTCGTTTGGTCAGCACGCGCTGCACGATTGACCGAGCCTGACCGACTTGAAACGGAAGCAAGACGCCATCGTAGATCGACGGATCCGGGTTCACGCCGATCACCGGCAAATCGCCAACATACTTGGCCGTGTTTGCCACCAGGCCATCTTGCCCGACCACCACAACCAACACGCAGCGCCCGAAATCGAAGTTGGCCAGGTACGAACGATCGATTTCCCGAACCGGAAAACCGAGATCACGCAGTTGATGCATCAGTTCCCGCACGGCTGCTTGATACTGGGTATCTTCCCGCTGATAAGCGGTGTTATCCGCCAAAGCGGCGACGTCCCCTGCCATCAGGTCGAACTCTTCCTGCTTGACCGAACCGCCCTTCGTCTTGCGTTTCCGATAGCGTCGTTCCACTTCGTGTTCGACGGCGGCCTCCATCAGGAAGTCGGCCTGGCGTGAAGTTCCCCACCGCTGCTTCAAGCCTTCCATCCGCGTTTCTCGCGTGACGACTACGATCCACTGGGCACCAATTCCCATGGCATGCTCCCTACTTCGAGCGTCGTGGAGATTGCTGCTGTTCCAGCAGCGTGCTGAGCAGGTCTGGCGAGATGTTCAAGTTGCCAACCTTCTCGGCGTTGTCGGCCAGGTCACGGAAGGCCATTGCAATCATCTGATTGGCATCGAGTCCGCCAGGCGATGCTGCCAATAGCGTTCGCCAGTCGATATCCTTCAGCGGTTCGAGAATCGCCTTCAATGCGTCAGCCTTGGCCTGCGATTCTTTCCGTTCGTTGTCGATCTTGCGGTCGACGAGTGTCGTACGTTCCTGTTCGATGGCGATGTCGGCCGCCAGCTTCGTTTCGCGAACCTGACGTTGCTTTTGCTGGACGGCAATCTCGGTGTTCAGCTCGTTTTCTTTGATCTGACGTTCGAGCTCGACGGCCGTATTACGGCGGGCATAAATCGCTTCGTCCGCTTCCAGCAGCAGCTTTTCGCGAGCCTCGGCTTGCAGGGCCTTCGCCATCTCCGGGGTTGCCTTGATCGACAAGACCGATAGCGACAAGACCTCGGCACCCAACATCGCAACCGCCGAAGATTCCGCCAACTCTGCGAATACCTGGGCGACCAACTCGTCGCTGCTGACCAGCAGCTGGCGTAGGGTCTTCTTCAATGTGAAAGCCCGGGCAAGAGTCTGGGCAGTGTGGATCAAGCGATCGTTCAGCTTCGACGGATCGTCCGATCGATAACGTCCCCAGGCATCGGTGCTGAAGTCGAGCAGCCCTGCCAGCTTGCTGGGGTTGTTGATTCTGAAGGTCATCTCGCCCTGGATGGTGGCGTCTTGAAAATCAGACGTCACCTCGTTGAACACGAACGGCACATCGATACTGGCGATCGGTACCTGAACCAGGGTGGAATTAGGCGAGAAATAGAAGAACGAGAGCCCTGCCCCTTCGCATACCACCTTGCCACCACGGAAGAGCATGACATGCGTGGATGGCGGCGCCTTGATGAAGCTAATCCCCAACATAACCTGGTTCCTTCGACGGTGTGATGTTGCGGCATTTCTTTCTGCCGCCACCCTTAGTGTAGAACTCACACCATCGAAAGCAAGCAAATTGTCACGATTTTTGACTCTGTGAATTTCCGCACAAAATCAGGCCCTGGGCCTGGCCGATTTATTTCCAGGCTGAGCCAAGCTGATGCACTTCCAACTTGGAAATCGCAGTCTTTTCAGAACCGCCTAGGTGTACCGACAGATTCTGCGGATCGATCTCGGCGTTGAACGTTGCGACAAACTCGCCGCTGTTCACAAACAGTTCCACCGAAGCGCGATCGACCAGCACGCGTACTTGCACTTGGCCGTCGATCACTGGGGCTGGCATCGTCGCGTTCTGGTAGTGCAGCATGCCGTTGCGATACGTGATCGTCTGCCCGCGAACATCGAGCGTCAACGTCGTATCAGCCTTCGCCTCGAACGCGATCGAGATATCCAGCAGATCGGCCGAGAAATCCTTCAGTGCCTCGTTGGCCTGAGCGACGGTTGTGTTGTCAAGCGTGACTTGTTTCTGGTAAAGCTCTTTGATTTCTTCAATCGGCCAGCGAAACAGTTTCACGCCGTCGGCCGTTGTCTTCAGCTGCATCGTCTGCGGAAAACTCATCTGCTGGTGGAACGGCATTCGCTCGCGGCGGAAAGGAACGTTCTCGCCCCGCATCCACCCCACGATGACCGTTCGATCGTCCGGGCTATCGTTGAACGTCTGGGCGGCATAGAAGTTCGGTCCATAGTCGCCCCGCAAGACCTTTTCATCCGTCAGGAAACACTTTCCATCGAACTTGCCAATCTCGTATTCAAAACTGGCGTCGTACAACACCCAGCGTTTGTCGTTGGGATTGCCATCGACCGGCAACTCCACCAGGTCCATGCACTCGAACACCCAGTCGCGATCGAACTGGCTGACTTCCTTCCACGACTTCAAATCGTCCGATTGAAAGAAGAGCACGCGTCCCGGTTTCCCCTGTTGCACCCACAGCACCATCACCCATTTCTGACTCGGCTCGTGCCAGAAGATCTTGGGATCACGTTCTCCAGCGTCGTAGCCTTGGTTTTCCACGACTGCTTTCCCTTCGTTCCAAAGCTGAAACGTCCGGCCACGATCGGTACTGTAAGCAATCGCTTGATAGAACGGACTGCGGGCAAACGTGAATGCCGCGACCAGCGTCTTGGTATCGCCTTGTTGAACGCCCAGGCTGTTGTTGTGATCGACCACCGCCGTGCCAGAGAAGATCGTGCCTTCGTCGTACGGCAAGATCGCATGGGGAAGCTGCTTCCAGTGGACCATGTCAGGGCTCACCGCGTGCCCCCAGGTCATGTTGCCCCAAACGGTGTCGTGCGGATTGTGCTGGAAGAACAAATGGTACTCGCCATCGAAGTAAACCATGCCGTTCGGATCGTTCAGCCAGTTCTTCTGCGAAGTGAAATGAAACTGCGGCCGATAGGTTTGGTCGTAGCCAACGTCGCCATACGAGGGAAACGTCTGCATGTTCGGCTGCTGGTAGATCTCGTCGGATGGAATCCCGCGACTTGTTTCGCTCTGCCAAATGTCGTCGACATTGATATGCCCCCAGCCACCAGTTCGGTTGTCGACTATCTGTAGCGTGGCCTGTTTGCCTTGCAACGATTCAACATTCCAGTGCACCGGCTGCAGACGCTCCGTCCCGCCAGGTCGCCGATTGGGACCGGTCGCGGTTCGGACAGCCTTGCCATCGACGATTAAGTTCATGCAGGTCTCGTCTTGGTAGCCGCCACCCCCAATCAAGAAGTTGAGAAACGGTCGTTCGATCGTGAAGCTTGGCGACGTCAACGTGCCGGTGGTCTTGTCGCCACCACGGAACGAATTGACGAGCCCCTTTCCTGCGAAACCGCTCACGTCCATTTGCGCTGGCAGCGTGCCAGCAGCAGGCTCGGTTCCGAAGGCATCGCCAGTGATTTGCCAATCGCCGTAAGTGGTGCCTTCGAAGTCCGCGATCAGCGTTTCGTTCTTCTCTGGTGCGGCGGCCTGCAAACCTGGCAGTCCCAAAGTCAAAGCGACAGAGGTCACAGCAAACCAACGGACTAGCGAACGTTTCATCAGAGATCTCAATCGATAGGGTCTATTAAAACAACAGACGCCGAAGGAGTGCTTCGGCGCCTGCCTGTTGGTTTGCATTGTAAGTCGATCGCGATCGGTTTACACCTTGGCAATTTCGGGGATCTCAAATCCCTTGCGATTCTTATCCTTCAGCAACGAATTGGCCGCTTCGGAGTGGTCTCCGACGTGCTTTTCCGTTTCAGGATCGAAGGTCAACGTCGGGCCGACGGTGTAGTTTTCGTTGTCCTTCACCCCGACACCCTTGTCCATGATCTCGTGCAGACGGCCGAAGTGCTCGGCCGCCTCGGCATTGTCGCCGAACTTGCCTGCCTTGGCGTTGAACGGAACTTGTTCCCCCAGGCGATACGAGTTGTTCATCAAGTGACCCAACACACACGCGTAGTGGGCATCGTTCACGTTGCCATTGGCCATGCTTGGATCGTTTGCCCGCACAGCCGAGATGAAGCTCCCCCAGTTGCCGCCCGGCGTGACGTTGCCTCGGGCGACTTTGACCTTTTCCCCTTTGTCGCTTCCCTTCGGATAATAGACGCCACGAATGATACGCCCGCCGTCCTCGAAATAGTACTCGTTCTCGACCTGGTGTTCGTAACCTTTGTAGTTAACGTTACGAACGTTGAAGAAGACGTACTGACCGTTCGGGTACTCGGCCATGGCAAACATGGTGTTCGGGGTTTCACCCTGATCGTCCCACTGGAAGCGACCACCGATCGCCATCGCGCGAACCGGATGCGTCTGGTCGGTATCGATCGCCCAGCGAGCGACATCAAGTTGATGCGTTCCCTGGTTGTTCAAGTCGCCGTTGCCAGTCTGCCAGAACCAATGCCAATTGTATGGATGGTAGTTGCCGTGATACTCGGCGACTTCCGCTGGTCCACGCCACAAGTTCCAGTCGAGTTGTTCCGGCGACTGCGAAACCGACTTGTTGCCGATGCCGCCACGTGGCTTGCAGCAGTAACCATACGAAATCTTAAGGCGACCAAACTTACCGGCCTGGATCGCTTCGTGCAGGCCCGCGATTCCAGCGTCGCTACGACGCTGCGTACCATGCTGGATCACGACGCCATATTTCTTTTGAGCTTCAACTGCAACGCGACCTTCTTGCACGTCGTGGCTCATTGGCTTTTCGACATAGACATGCTTACCGGCCTGGGCGGCCCAGATGGTCATCAGCGAATGCCAGTGGTTTGGCGTGGCGATCGAGATGGCATCGAGATTCGGATCGTCGAGGGCTTCGCGAACATCGCGAACGCCCTTCACCTTGAACTTGCCATCGACTTTGTCTTGAACCGCTTTCACCGTTCGCGCGAGCACCTTCTCGTCGGGATCGATCAGGTAAGCGATTTCGACATTGTCTTGGCCGAGCCAGCCATCGATGTGGTTCTTACCGCGACCATTCAGACCTGCGACCGCAATGCGAACGCGATCGTTGGCACCTTGCACCGCACCTGAGGCGGCCGTGCCGGTGAGAATCAGGCCCGCACCAGCGGCCGAGGTTTGCAAAAAGTGACGACGATTCAATGGCGACATGACAAGCTCCGTGGTTTTGGGATTGGGAGGAGGGACTGCTGTGGTAAGCGATTTCAATGCAGGTGAGATGCATTCTGACGAGTGAGTAACCCCGCGTCAAACTTTGTGTTGCGCCAAATCACACCCAGACAGAAAGATTTATGGGGACAATTATGTTTTTCAATTGACCCACCCAAAGGATTGGGTCTAAGATGAGGCAGCCTACCCCGAGGAAGAAATTGTCCTATCCCGCCCCCTTCCTTCCCACCTTTCAGCCGCTGCCCAATATGATGAGTCGACCACTCTCGCGCGTCATGCTTTCGGTTGCCATTTTGGGAACCATTGCGTGTTCTCAATCGCAAGCCGCCGATCAGGCCGTACCATTCCAGGATGTTGTTGGAACGTTCATGCAGTCGCACTGTGTTCGGTGCCATGGCCCTGAATCGCAGGAAGGTGATTTCCGCGTTGATACCCTGTCAAAAGATGTCGGTGGCGGCACCACGGTCAATCGCTGGTTGGAAGTGATCGAGAAGATCAACAGTGGCGAGATGCCCCCGGAAGACGAACCGGAGCGGCCCACCGCGGAACAAGGTGCCAAGGTGGTCGAATGGCTGGCGGCACGTATTGAAGAAGGTCGCTCGGCCCGACTCGCTGAACGACAGCCAGTTTCGTTTCATCGCCTTTCGCGATCGGAATATGCCAACACGGTCGAAGATCTTCTCGGCGTGCGTTACGGCGTCGCCGACCCTGGCGGATTGAATGAAGATTCCGAGTACCACGGTTTCGAACGCATCGGCACGGTCCTTTCATTGTCGGCCTCGCACATCGAGAAGTACTACAACGCGGCTGAACAGATTCTGGACGAGGCATATCCAGAAAAGCCGATCGAAAGCACCATTGTTCGTAAGCGAGCCCTCGATCTGCGAGGCGGCCCTTCGCGCGAGCAGATCGAAGAGTTGGAAGCCCAAGGCCTGGCCGACAAAGTTCGTGTCGACATGTGGCCAGGGCACCATATCCAAGGGGGAAGACCTGGCCCAGGCAACGATATGCTGAAGAATGGGGGCTTCTTCAAAGTCCGCATTCAAGTCAGCGGCATGAAACCGCCCGGCGGACGTGCACCTCACCTTACCTTCTATGCCGACAAGATCGATCGCCTGCTGTTCGAGCAAGATATTCTCGCTCCCGAAGACAAGCCTGAGATCGTCGAATTCACTTGTCACCTGCCACCCGGTGCGAACTCGTTTGAATTGACCAACGACGTTCCAGGCCCCTCGAACTTGCCTCGCTCTGGCCGGTCGGGCAATCGTCCCTTCTTCAGCCTGAAAGAAGGCCGCATTCCGTGGCAAATCAAGCTGACCGATGAAGAAGGCGTGCCACTCTATCCGTTCCTGATCGTCGACTGGGTGGAATGGGAAGGCCCTATTATCACCGACGAAGTCGCGGCGAAGCGGGCACGCTACATGCCAGCCGATGGCGCCAAGCCGGACGAGATTCGCGAATGCCTGACACGCTTTTGCGAAGATGCCTTCCGACGTCCGGTTACCGCGGCTGAAGTCGACCGCTACATGACAATCGTCAACGAAGAACTGGCCGCCGGAGCGAAGACGCAGCCCGCCATGAAAACGGCAATGCTGGGCGTCCTTTGCTCGAAAGACTTCCTGTTTCTGGTCGAAGGCAATCTGGCGCAGCCAACCGACACGCTCGACGATTTCGAGATCGCCAATCGGCTGGCCTACATGCTGTGGAGCACGATGCCCGACGAAGAGCTGCTGAAGCTCGCTCATGAAGGCAAACTGCACGACAAGCAGATCTTGAAAGAACAGTTCGACCGCATGCTGGCCGATCCACGGGCCGCCCGATTCAGTCAAGACTTCCCACGGCAATGGCTGCAACTGCACAAGCTCGGGATGTTCCCGCCGAACAAAGAACTGTACCCCAACTACGATCCGCACCTGGAACGAAGCATGCGTGGCGAAACGTCCGCCTTCTTTCAGGAAGTGCTCGACCAGAATTTGAGTCTCCGCGAGTTCCTTGATTCCGACTGGACGATGGTGAACCCTCGTCTGGCG
The DNA here is from genome assembly GCF_040718835.1 of Bremerella sp. JC817. Taxonomy (NCBI): domain Bacteria; kingdom Pseudomonadati; phylum Planctomycetota; class Planctomycetia; order Pirellulales; family Pirellulaceae; genus Bremerella; species Bremerella sp. JC817. The sequence goes on from NZ_JBFEFG010000281.1 coordinate 1,049,921, forward strand.
ATGCACTACGAAATGCCGGGAATCGAAGCGGATCGCTTCCAGCGAGTCCCCCTTTCAGACGAAGCCCATCGTGGTGGTCTGTTGACCCAGGCCGCGATCTTGTCGCTCACTTCCGATGGCACCCGACATCGCCCGGTACATCGTGGTGTGTGGGTAATGGAATCGATCTTTGGCAAGTCGCCACCACCACCTCCGGCGAATGTCGACCCGATCGAACCGAACCCGGTCGATTCGCCCAAGGCAACCATCCGCATGAAGCTGGAAGCCCACAAGCATGACGCTAACTGCGCGGCATGCCATCGCAAGATCGATCCACTTGGCTTGGCGTTCGACAACTTCGATGCCATCGGTCGCTGGCGAACCGAAGAAGTAGTACCTAACGGCACCGGTGCGAATCCGAAAGTCGACGCCAGTGGCGTGCTGCCGGATGGTCGCGAGTTCGCCGGTCCGGCCGAGTTCCGCCAGTTGCTTTTGGCGAATGTCGATGACTTCAACGACACCTTCCTGAAGAAGCTGGCAACCTATTCCCTTCGTCGAACCATGACGGTTGACGATCGCCAGTCCCTCGAGGCAATCGCGGCGCAAAGCCGAGATACCGATTACCGCGTGCGTGATCTGGTCGAAGCCTTTGTCCTTTCCGACTTGTTCCAGAAACGGTGAACCATGAGCTATTTCAATTCACGACGATGGAAAGTTAGCCGCCGACACGTGCTGCGAGGCATGGGGGCAAGTCTTGCTCTTCCATTGCTCCATTGCATGGATCCCGCTTCACTGCTGGCGGAAGAGAAGGCCGAGGCTGACAAGGGCAAAGCCAAGCCGAAACGGGCCGTCTTCATCTACGTGCCTAATGGGGTGAACACCCTGACCTGGCAAATCCAACAAGCGGGTGCCGACTATGAACTGAGCGGCCCGATGAAGTCGCTCGAGGCGCATCGTCAACAAATCACGCCGATCAGTGGTCTGTACCATCCCAACGGCATCGGTCAGGCACATGAGTGCGACAAAATCTGGCTCACCGCCGCCAAGATCAGTCAGGAAGGGGGCGCCTTCCGTAACTCGGTTTCTGCCGACCAGATGATGGCTCAGGTCACCTCGCAGCACACTCGCTTTCCGTCGCTCGAACTGGCGATCACCGGCGGTACGCTCGCCTGGTCTCCCGACGGTATTCCTCTGCCAGCCGAACGTCGCCCACGAGCGATCTTCGACCGCTTGTTCGGTGTCGAAAAGGGTGGCGTCGAAGGTGCCAAACGAAACCTCAATCGCCGTGGCAGCGTGCTCGACGCGATCCTGGAAGATGCCAACTCTTTCCGAGGTCAGATCGGCACTGAAGACCGCAACAAGCTCGACGAGTACCTGCATGCGGTCCGCGACGTCGAAATCCGGACGCAGCGTTCGTATGACTGGCTCGACATCCCGAAGCCAGAGGTCGCCGAGGCAACCAAGGCCAAGCTGACCCGCGACATTCCGAACACCGATGCTGGCGATTTGTATCGGACGATCTACGATCTGATGGTGTTGGCCCTGCGAACCGACATGACACGGGTCATTACCTGCATGAGCGGGAGCGAAAGCAATGGCCTGGCGATTCCGGAAATTGGTGTCGCTCAAACACGCCACGAACTATCGCACCACAACGGCGATCCAGAACAACTTCGCCGCTTGACCGAAACCGATACGTTCCTTGTTCAGCAGTTCTCGTACTTCCTCGAACGATTGAAGTCGTACCAGGAAGAAGAAAACGAAACGCTGCTCGACCGGACGATGGTCTTGTTTGGCAGTGGTATGGCGTATGGTCATAGTCACGGCAACGCCAACTTGCCAATGATCCTGGCAGGTGGTTCCGGCTTGGGCTTGAAGCATGGTAACCATGTCGACTTCAACCTGCCATCGCTGGGCAACTACACCATGGACGACTCGCAGAAGCACTATCGTGTTTGCTCGCGGCCGATCGACAGCGATGCGCACCTAAGCAATCTTCTGTTGACGATGATGCAGAAAATGGATGTCCCAGCCGAACAGTTTGGCGACAGTAATCGAGTCATGTCGGAAATTTTGGGGTAGTCCTCTCGTGCGATTGAATCTTGCCTACCTGATGTTGTTTGTTGTCGGTTTCGCCTCACCGCTTGCGGCCCAGGAAGCGTACCGCACCGACGCCAATCCGGACGAAAAGCTTCCCTGGTACCAGACGGTGCCGGGGCAATTTCCACCGGAAGGATCGGCGCACTACTTCTCTGGCGAGTTGGTAGGTGTCGATCACATTCGCCGCACCGGCGTGCTTCGTGTTTCGCGAACCGACGCTCAGCGGCGAAGTCACTGGGACTTGCCGATCGACTTCCGCATGCTCCCATATGGATCGGTCGCCCATCACGGTGCTCCGGCGGCACTCAAAGACATCCCGCTCGGGACGCATCTGCATGGTTGGTTCTACTACAAGGATAAAGACGAAGAGACCCATTCGATCTTCCTGAACCGGAAGAGTATCGAAGATGGCTTCAACAAGGCGTTCCGCCTGGAAGATGACTTCACCTACTACCAGAATAAGAAACAGTTGTGGCTGGTCGATTCGGTCGACCTGAAAGAGATGCAAATCTATCTGGTCAGTCAGGCTGCAGGGGTAAAAGAACCGACGAAGATCAAGCTCGACCTGACTTCGGCCACAAGGGTCTACCAGGGAGAGAAGATCGGCACGCTCGAGGACATCGAGCCAGGGCAGACGGTGTTGTTCAACTTGACTTGGGCCACGCTCTATGGAATCGGACGCTGTACCGATCTATGGCTGGATGAACAGTCGCGAGCGATCGCTACGGCTCAGCAGCTTGAGCAGCATCGTCTCTACCAGAAAGATCGTGGGCTGGCCGGCATCATCGAAGCAGTCGACAACCCAAACCGCGTGTTGACGGTCACGCTGTTTGGCGGCGTTGATCCCCAGTTGATCGAAGACTTTAAGGTCTCTGGTCCGGTGCACGTAGTCGTGGCAGAACCGACGCTGCAAATCTACGATCAGGTGAACGATCGCAAAGCCGGACCGATCCTGGAGAAGACGGAGATCGACAAGCAGCCCGGCAGCAGCGGTATTCAAATCCGCGTCCAGCCCCAGATGCTTCTGGAAGGCTACCGACCAGGACGGATCGTTCGAATCTTCCCAATGAACTGGCCGGTTGTCACGTTGCCCACCGAAGAAACGCTGTGGCCGGAACGAAACTAGTTCTGCGTTCAAAGAATTTGAGGCAGGGCAAACAACAAAGCCTCGTTCCAGGAACGAGGCTTCTCTTTTGAGTGAATCGTGAAGATCAAGCTTAGTTGCTCAGCTTCTCGATCAGGTACTCGGTTGCGTTGCGGTACTGTGGCTTTTCGACGCCTGGGTGAACAAGCACGACATCGACGCCAGCTTCTTCGAGACGTTCCTTCAGCTTCAGCCCCATCACGCCGGAGTGCGTAGGATCTTTGGGGGACGAACCAAGGACTGGCTTCTCGCCACCGTAGAACATCGCGATCGGCGGATCGTCTTTGGTGACATGTTCGATCGGTGAGTATTCCTTGACCCAAGGCATCACCGACTCACGCTTTTCCATCACGACGTCCAAATTCGGCAGACCGAAAGCATGGGCACCGTAGCGATAGTTGGGCATCCATTCGCGCAACTCTTTCGGATCGAGTGAAACCTGGGCACCATTCACGGCAGCACAGTAGAGACGAGTCGATTCGCGAGCGATCGGATCTTCGCTATTGGGATCGGCCATGTCGTCATGGAACGAAAGCCACAGCGACGAGCAGCCACCAGCGGAGCCGCCGGTGGCACCGATCTTTTCTTTATCGAGATTCCATTCGCCAGCCTTCGACCGCACGAACTGCAGTGCCCGGGCCGCGTCTTCCAGCGGAGCTTTCACCGGTGGAGTCACGCCTTCTTCGACGGCGTTCTTTACGTAGCGATAATTGATCGCTACGACCGAGATACCCTTGTCGAGATAGGCCTTCGGATTGGTCTTTTTATCGCCACCTTGCCAGCCACCACCATGGATGTAAAACACCACCGGCGTCGGCTTGTCCGATTCGGCCTGATAGAAGTCGAGAACCTGCCGTGGATGATCTCCGTACGGTACGTCTTTCATTTCCTTGGTATCCGCAGCGAACGCTTGCTGCGTGAAGCCCAGCAGGGCGAGAAACAGAAACAGTTTCTTCATAAGGCGGGTTCCTTCGAGAGTGCAAAATGGGACAGGAAGCCCTTATTCTCGCAAATCCGCGACAGGCACGCCAACGAAATTAGCGGCCTCAATTCGATTCTGCTGGCTTAGCGGAAGATTCAATAACCTTCGCACCGATCGTATTCAAGGTCGTATCGGTGAAGCGACAATCATCGATCACCAGCTCCCCTCCGTTGACGCGAACCAACGCAGGCGTGCTTTTTTCTTTGGTACTGACCTCGACTCGCGTCAGTTTCAACTCGAAACCCTCGACATCGGCTCGCGGACCAGCCACCAAAGCCGAAGCGGTCGTCGTGTTGATGATCTGGCAATCGATCAGTTCATGCCGCTGCCCGATCAAATAGACATCGTTATTCACATTGCCGAAGAACTGGCAATTTCGATAAACCGTCTCGGCCTGATTCACGTCAGCGATTCCGTTCTCATTGCCGAAAAACTTCCCACCGTCGATCACGCATTCGCACGTTTCGTGAGCCGAGAACCCTTCATCGAAGCAGTCGTACCCCTCGATATTCTCGAAACGCATCTCGCGGCCATCCCCATGAGCATTGAAGCCGTCATTCAGGAAGTTACGGGTCTTCAAGTTTCGCACGACAATTCGGCGACAAGTTCCACTGGTTGCCAGGCCATTGACTCGGGTAGCCCACTGCAGATTGGCCGTGCTGCCTCGGACGTAGAGCCAACCCTTCTTCTCGTCGATGTTCTCGAAGCGGAACTGCCCTGGTTTCAGTTCTTCCAGCGGTGGGAACGGTGGCGAGTTCGAACTTTGCGTACGATTCATCCGCTCCATCTTGCCATCAACAATCAGCAAATGGCGGTTGTAGGCGGTCACCGGCAGTTGCTTCCGAAACAGATCAGCCTCGACCTTTTCCCAACCTTCATTCGGCAGCGGATCAGCGCCGTCGAGCGTCACGCCGTTGCCCTCAATGGTAATGCCAGAACGAGCTCGCAAACTGGCCGATTGGCGATAGATCGCCCCGGCCGGATGCAATTGAATCACATCACCGTCTTGGGCAGCGTTGATCGCTTTCTGCAGCGTGGCGAAAGGCTTCTCGGCCGAACCGACGTGGGAATCGCGACCGCTTTGATTATTGACGTGCCACTCGGCACCATAGCACCAATTTGTCATCACGGCACAAAGCAGCAAACCAATCAGGCGAGTCGTTGTCGAGGGCATGGCAAGATTGCAGAGGAAGGTAGGGTCGAGGTGGGAATCGCCCCATTGTAATCGCTCGGCCGCAGCGTCACAAAAAAAGCCTTCCGAACAGGAAGGCTTTTGGCGAATACCGGTCGTTGCGATCGGTACGACTTAGTTCTTCATCTCGACATCAAACGCATTCTCGCCCGCCTCGACCTGGCAAGTCAGCGGCGTCGTCTTGGGGGCCCGGTACTGCTTGGGGATGTTGTCCATGGTCTTCAGCACAAGCCCTGGCTCTGAAGTCCCCGACGGGTTCGGATCTGGAATCTCTGGTGGGAAGACGATGACTTTGTACTCGGTCAGCGGCAAGCCACCTTTGTGGGTCGTTGCCGTGTATGTTCCATCAGGCTGGATCTCGGCATCCACGCGAACGCCTTGATCGTAGTTGATGAACGAAACGATCCCGTCGTCGAGCGGTGTTCCTTCGTAGCTAACCGTACCAGTCACACTACCCACCGGCTCGATTGGCTTCAGAAAGCAACCAATGGTCAGCAGCAATGCCAAGATACCTGCCAGTCCCCAGCCGTGGCGAATCGATATGCTCATTTCCCAATTCCTTGTTTGGTTTTCGATGGTTCGTTAAGGGATCGTCACGACATTGCCGTCATCACGATTGGCCAGGTTTTTCAGCAAAGCCAACTGCGTGGTCTCTGGCAGGAAGTGAACGCTTCCATCGAGGAACAAAAACTGAGCGCCACCAGGATGCTCGGAATTGAGAGGCGCATTGCAGCGATCGTTGCCTTGGGTGGTTCCGTTGTAGGTGTTGTGACCAATCGGATAGACAACGGTCGTGAAGTTGTAGCAGCGTCGGCTATGGATGTGGCTGATGTACCAGCTATCAGGCCCCTTGGGGATCGTGTTGTAGTTCTTCCCCATTTGAAACCCACTGTTCCGACTGTTTCGTGGATCGACGATCGCTCCGCTGCTGTTGAAACTGCGGCCTGAACTTTCCCCAACCACCATCGTATTGGAAGTCCCGTCGGTGGCATCGCGGAAACCATGCACGATGTTCGGCACCAGCATCCCACCACCACAGACCAAGCCCATGTCCTGATTATTCGGATCGCACGTCTGATGCCCTTCAGCGCCGGCGATCGCAATGTAGTCAGCGATGGCGACTTCAGTTCCCTGCTGATTGGTCGTATCTGGTAAGGAACTCGACGGGCAGTTCAACCAAACAGGATTGAAGTTGGCGAACGCCGCACGGGTCGCCGCCGAACTCGACGAAGTGCTTCCCAACCAGAACCACTGCATCGCGGGGATCTTGTCGTATACGTTGCCCGCCTCCAGATGGGGAAGAATGTGAACCCAGAACGAGTTGCCGTGCCCCGTCAGCCGCAACGAACCTGGTGGCAACGTTCGCACCACGTCGTGATAGTTGTGCAGAGCAATGCCGACCTGTTTCAGGTTGTTCGAACATTGCATCCGACGGGCTGCTTCCCGTGCTTGTTGAACAGCAGGAAGCAACAAAGCAATCAATACTCCGATGATGGCGATTACGACGAGCAGCTCTACGAGCGTAAAACCGCTGCCGCGACATCGACGCTTAGAAAAAGACATGGACCGCGCTCCAAGAGAAGAATCAGACAGATTAGATCATGATTTCTGAATTTTTATCTTACACTTCGACGGGAATCCACTCAACCTTAATGCACAACCCTGAGGTGCTTTCTTGCCCTTTCTTTGTTTCTCGCCAACCTTCCTAGTAACCCTAAACCAACAATCAACAACGATCGCTTTACTGGTACGATCACCGTTGCTGTAACGACTTCGCTTTCCGACCATCTAATTCCTTGGGTCCACTGGCTTTATGAGTATTCACGCTTCGGCCCTCGCCAATTGTCACCTCCCATATGAACGCTTTGCTGAAACTACTTTCGATCCAGCTTCCCATTCTCCAGGCTCCGATGGCGGGCGTGTCGACACCGGAGTTGGTGGCTGCGGTCTCTTCGGCTGGTGGGCTGGGCTCGATAGGTATTGGCAACTTAGATGTCGACGCATCGCGAATGATGATCCGTTCCGTTCGCAAACTGACCGACCGACCGTTCAACGTGAATTTGTTTTGCCATCGTCCCGCCACTGAAGATCCGGTCCGCCAAGCAGCCTGGGTCGAACGGCTCCGTCCCCATTTCGCCAACTTCGATTGCGAACCACCACAAACACTTCGCGAGATCTACACCAGCTTCGTGCAGAACGAACCGATGCTGGAGATGCTGCTGGAAGAACGCCCGCCGATCGTGAGCTTTCACTTTGGCCTGCCGTCCCCTTCCGCGATCGCAGAATTGAAACAAGCAGGAACGACGCTTCTGGCCACGGCGACCAACATTGAAGAGGCTCAGGCGATTGCCGCCGCTGGGATCGATGCCGTTGTGGCGCAAGGCTACGAAGCAGGCGGGCATCGCGGGATGTTCGATACGTCGGTCCTCGATTCGCGACTTGGCACTTTGCCCCTGACCCGCCAACTTGCCTCGCAGCTTTCGATACCGGTGATCGCGGCAGGTGGCATTATGGACGGAAACGACATTGCCGAGGCGATGCAAGCTGGAGCTTCCGCAGCACAACTCGGAACTGCCTTCCTGCTATGCCCGGAAGCCGCGACCGATGCGGGCTATCGTCAGCGTTTGCAGTCGAACGCCGCCCACGAAACGGTGATGACTAACACGATTTCTGGTCGGCCTGCTCGAAGTTTGCCGAATGTTCTGGCCAACCTCTGCCACGAGGTCGAAGCGAGCCAGGTCCCAGACTATCCCATCGCCTACGATGCCGGAAAAGCGTTGCATGCCGCGGCGAAGCCGCAGGGCAACTTCGACTACGGTGCCCACTGGGCCGGGCAAGGGGCACCACGACTGCGAAGCTTGTCTGCGGCTGAGTTAGTGCGGCAACTTCATCAAGAGATGACCAGCGGCAGTTAGACTTGCGAATGTTCGCCGAGGTTTAGAACGCTTTCTGCACTACGCTTCGCGTGGTTTCACTTTCAGCAGCACGAACGCGATCAACACCATCGCATTCGGGGCGGCGCCGCTCATCAGCGAAGCAAGCGTTACGCACCCACGAAAGATCCGTTGGCGAAAGTTGAAAATCGTGACCTATCTTAGGCAGGCCAGCGATGACGATCATCAAGCTAAAGTGTTCAGGGCAATAGCCAAAATCCACATTCTATTGGCTGGAGACAATTCTTCCTTGGCTGGCTCAGACGTGCGGATGGACGTTTGCGAAGTTGCGGTCACTCGACTTGTTCATAGGGGATCGTTCTGCTGGCAAACGGCTCTCGCCCCGGACTTTCATTTCCGGACGAGAGCCATGGTGGGAATGCGGAAGCTGATCATCGATTAATCAACTTCTGCCCCGCTTCCGAGTAGCGATCGCCGACCACCTTCAGTTTCGATAAGGCGGCATCGATGTCTGCCAGTTCTACTCGGGAAAGCTCAATCGAAGCGGCTGCCAGGTTTTCTTCCAGGCGATGCAGCTTGGTTGTGCCAGGAATCGGCACGATCCAAGGCTTTTGGGCTAGCAACCAGGCCAAGGCGATCTGGGCTGGCGTGACCTGCTTCGATTCCGCAACCTCTTGAACCAGATTTACGAAGTCTTGGTTCGCTTTACGATTTTCAGCCGAGAAGCGAGGGACCGCGCTGCGGAAGTCGCTGCTATCGAATTGGGTCGTCTCGTTTAATGTTCCCGTCAGAAATCCTCTCCCGAGCGGACTGAACGGAACAAACCCGATCCCGAGTTCTTCTAGCGTCGGCAGCACTTCCTCCTCGGGCTCGCGCCACCACATCGAGTACTCGCTTTGCAAAGCGGTGACTGGCTGCACGGCGTGGGCGCGTCGAATCACATCGACGCCTGCTTCCGATAGACCGAAGTGCCCCACCTTGCCTGCCTCGATCAATTCCTTAACCGTGCCGGCGACCTCTTCGATCGGGACGTTCGGGTCGACGCGATGCTGATAAAGAAGATCGATGTGATCGGTCTGCAAACGAACGAGGCTTGCCTCCACCACTTCCTTGATATGTTCTGGCCGACTATCGAGCCCCGCCTGTTTGCCATTCTCGTCAATGGCGAAACCAAACTTCGTGGCGATCTTCACCTGGTCCCGTTTCGTAACCAAGGCCTTACCGACCAGCACTTCATTGGTGTAAGCACCGTAGACCTCGGCCGTGTCAAAAAAGGTCACGCCCATATCGATGGCAGCGTGAATTAAATTGATTCCGACCGATTCTTCCACCGGTTGGCCATAGGCAAAGCTCATTCCCATGCAGCCTAGACCAAGGGCCGAGACTTCCAACTTCTTCGAGCCCAACGTTCGCGTTTTCATCCTTTGGCTCCCGACGATGTGTTGTTGAGGTTCTCGAGCAGAAACACCTGGGAAAGATGCCGCGATCCTCGTAAGCGATTTTGCCACCAACCAAGTGTCCTGCGTCTTCAAGGGGGTGTGGTTTCCAGCAACGGTGGACCTTCTTGGAATGAACTTCCGACAGTCTTATCGGTCGAAGGACGACCAGGAAAACCGATCGCATCTTAGATAAAACTCCGCGACATTCGTGATCGCAAACCACGGCTCCCCCTTTCGATGTCGAATTCTAGGGGACCCGGTGCCGGACAGATATGACGATCCTACAGGGTGATTGTCTGATTCTCTAAACGCCCTGTTTTTTTGTTCTGCCACTGCGACTGATTGATAGAATCGACTCTGCGCACACTAGCTTTAAAGAGAAAGCATGAAAATGAGTACCGAGCAGTTTCATCGCGATCACCAAGAATTGGCACACCGCATCGGCAAGGCGATGCCGAACGACGGTCGGCTTGAAGTGCAGCCAGGCATCTTCCTCAATCGGGCTTCCCATCCTGGAGATCTGCTACACGCGGTCGCAGAGCCTTGCTTGTGCATCATCTCGCAAGGGAGCAAAGAGGTTCTGCTAGGTGAACAACGATTCCGTTACGACCTGGCCCATTACTTGATTACCACGATGGCGTTGCCCGTGAGTGGTCAGGTTGTGGAGGCGACGACCAAAGAACCGTACCTCAGTTTGCGGTTGAATCTCGACACACCAGACGTGACTTCGATCCTTTCTGAATCCGGCTTCGCTGCTCTGAACGTCGGTGAACAAAACCCCGTCGGGATCAACGTCAGCACGCTAAGCGAACCGCTCCTCAACGCAGTGCTGCGATTGATTCGCATGCTGGACGATCCGCTCGAGTATCAAGTTCTCGCCCCGATGGCCAAGCGTGAGATCATCTTTCGTTTACTAGTTGGCGATCAAGGAGCCCGACTCCGGCACCTGGCAAAGTTCGGCGGCAAATCGCATCGAATGGTTCGCGCCGTGAACTCGATTCGCAGCAATTTCGATCAACCAATGCGAATCGAGGATCTGGCGAGCGATGTGAACATGAGCGTCTCCAGCTTTCACGCCCACTTTAAAGCGGCGACCGCGATGAGCCCACTCCAATTCCAAAAGAAGCTGCGTTTGCAGGAAGCACGGCGTTTGATGCTGGACGAAAACAGCGATGCCGCCGAAGCCGCCTTCAAAGTCGGTTACGAAGATGCCGCTCAGTTTAATCGCGAATACAAACGCCAGTTCGGCCTACCACCCAAACGCGATATCGAACGCATCCGTGAGGCAACGTTTGCCTAATCTTCCGCCTTCGTTTTTCTGGATTGCTCGGAGGATTGATCAAGAATTCGCGAGCATCATTTGACTGACCCGATTGGTTACGCTTCCAGCATCAGTGAATTCGCGTGCACATCCCAACGAACGCGTTTCGCCAATCTCTAATTCGATAGTCACGTCGATTATCTTGCTCGAACCGCGAGGCCTACGACCGACTGCTGGAGTCAGACTTGAAATACGGCTTCTGCAGTGACATGGTTTCGCAAGAGGAACTGACGGCCAGCGACTGGCACCGATTCGATCAACATCGGTGCTTCTCGACCAACGACGAGAAGCACGGTTTGTTTTCTTGACGAGCGAAGTTACTACTTGTCGCGCGGACGAAGATTTTCGGGCAAAGCAACTTCCACCTCGACCAGTTTGTTCGCCTTGCCTGGCTGTTTGTGCAGCTCGAATGCGTCGTACAACTGTCCGATCGCCGTGCGTGATTCGTACCGCAGTTGATCGCCATCGATATGGATGATCTGGTAAAGCTGCGTGTCTTCGCCCAGACGTTTCATGAAAGGCCAGCGGGTGTTGTCGTACATCTTCGGACCACTGACCGAAACGACGTAGACCGTACCGTTTTCGCGATCGATATTTTGCACGCCGGTCGGTACGTTCGTCATGCCAACCTTCACGTTGCGATTGTCTTCGTCGGCTTGAAAATCGGCGAATTCGTCGTCGGAAGCATTGGCCGCCGGCACACTGAAACCTGTTCGGCCGTACGTGTGATCGTGCCCTTGCAGCACGAGGTCAACGCGATACTTGTCGAAGACTGGCTTCCACAGCTCACGAAGTTCTGGGTTATCGCGACCTTTGCCCGTCGAGTAAATCGGATGATGGAAGGTGCAAACGACCCATTCCGATTGGTTCTCCGCCAGCACTTGTTCAAGCCACACCGTTTGCTCTTTCTGCAGTTCATTGCTATTCAAGGCGATGATCCGCAGGTTCTGATAAACAAGTGTGTAGCAAGTCTCTTCCAGGCCGCGTGGTCCATTCTCTGGGAAGGTGAACGAAGCTTTCCAGTGGTCGGTCAGGCGGCGATCGCCTTGTTCGTTCTTCACGTGTTCGTGATTCCCTGGCACCGCAACGCTTGGCGTCATTGCGTTTAACCAGGCACCAGCTCCAAACCATTCGCCCCACTCGGCATCCGAACCGCCACGATTCACCAGGTCGCCGGCATGCAGCAGAAAGGCTGCCTTCGGAGCATCTCGATACGCCTCGCGAATCACCCGCGACCACATCGAACGCAGGTTGTTCTGCGCGTCGCCAAAGTAAACGAACGAGAACGGTCCGTCCTCTTTCGCTGGCGTCGAGAACTGAAACCATTCGCTCCAGTTCACGCCATCACCGACGCGGTACGCATAGCGTGTTCCTGGCTCTAGTTCGCGGAACGTGACGCTATGAAAGTGAGCAGTGCTGATGTCGGTCTTCAGTGCTTCCGACTTCGCTTCGATTCGCGTGGCTTTCTCAGGAAAACCAGGACCTGCCTCGGCGATCGCAATCTCGGCATACGCCTTCGGCACATCGACGGAAGTCCGCCAGGTGACCGCTTGGGTGGTCTGCGGATCATCGCTCCAAGTCAACACAATCCGATCCGGCATCGCGGTAGGCGCGTACATTTCGGCCGGCTGTACGGGGATCAGTTCATGCACATGGTCGTGTTCATGATCATGCTCTCCGTCATGCGCCAGAGCACCGTTGGCCGCAGCCAAACAAAGAAGCAATCCGCTAAGCGGCAATCGACAATTCATCGTAAACCTTGTTTCTGTAAACGTGAAACGTTAGAGATCTCTCTCGGAACGTGGCAAATCGCCCGTTCGGGTAACTAGTCTTCAATTGGGTAATCAGCCGTGAAATTGACTTCGGGGACGGCTTGGGTTAGCTCGCGATAGGCATCTCGGCTGATCTTCGTGTAGCGAATATCGACCAGGGCCAGCTCCGGTAATTCCTTCAAACGTTTGAGGGAAGCCACCGAAGCGTCGGTCAACGGAACGTCTGGAAGTGCTATGCCGCGAACTTTCGAGTTATGGCGAATAAGCGTATCGACCAGCGAGGCAATCAAGTCGTCGCCTAGGGCACTCTGCCCGAGGTAAAGCCGGTCTAGCTCCGGAAAGCTGGCCAGTGTGTCGATCGTGTCTTGATTGACCGGAATGCCTGATAAGTCGATCAGGGTAAGTCGGGTCAGCGGCTTCAGCGTGGCGATCCCCTGCCCCGTCAGCGTTGTTTGCTTCAGGTAAAGGGCTTCTAATCCAGCCAGCGAAGCCAGTCCCGGCAATGCTTGGTCGGTGATCTTCGTCTTGCTCAGGTCCAACAACCGTAGTGTCACCAGTTGGCCAATTGCCGCGGCAGTCCCGTCAGTGACGGGGCATCCGATCAGAGTCAACTCCTGCAGATCTTCACACGCGGAGAGTTGCGAAAGCCCTTCACCGGTCACTGCGGTTTCATCGAGGAACAGCGACTTCAAATAGCGAAGCGTCGCAATATGTTTCAACGCGTTGTCCGTAACACCTGATTGACGAAGATTCAAACGTCGTAATTCTGTTAGTCCAGCCAGGTGCTCAGCCGCTTGATCGTTCATTTGGGTTGAGTTGAACTGGAGGCCGATCACATTCTCCTGCTCATCCAGGTCGACCTGAGCCGGCCCGAGTGATTCCAAAGCCTGGACGGCCCTGCCCTGCTCTCCTGAAGGCCCTTCGGCACAGCCGATCGCTGTTGCCAGCATGGCAACCAGGCCAAACAACACTACGCGCGAAGACATACGCATAACACGATTCCTATCACGACTTGTTTATAACGCACGATGAATACAAAGGATCGTAAGAGTGGCAATCCACGGCATGCTGCGAACGGCGATTGATCGACCGCTCGCAGCATGGATCTCCTCAGCGATCACCCGCTGGGATACCAGTACAGGACCGACCCCAACGAGCCCCGCTCCCCCATTCCATGAGGGGGAATCAATTGCCACTAGTACCAGCATTCTCGCAAATACAGCCGCAGAAGAACCCTTTGAGCCGACTGAATCTTCAAATCTTACGTCAGTCTTCATCCGTGATTAACAACTCCGGAGCGTGTACTCGATAGACTAGGATCCCAGTGAGACAACCACTTTTCCTGTCTCGCCGACAAGCTTTTCAGCAGAGGTCACGTTGTGACCACTCTCAGTAGTATCTACCTATTGTACCTATAGACCTTACCTTCGGGGGAATGTAATGCTGTGTAGCAGTATGCGCACGTTGCGACGTGGATTTACGCTGGTCGAATTGTTGGTGGTGATCGCCATCATTGGTGTTCTGGTTTCTCTCTTGTTGCCAGCCGTACAGCAGGCTCGAGAATCGGCTCGCCGGATCCAATGTGCCAACAATCTCAAGCAGATCGGCCTGGCACTGCACAACTATCACGACACCGTCCGTATGTTTCCGCCAGGAAGCTTGTTTGGTGACGACGAATACGGCTGGGCCTGCATGATCCTGCCGCAGATGGAACAGAAGAATCTGTACGATCAAATCGACTTCACCAATCAGGCCGAAGACCGATCGATCGAACTGCAAGTCGGTGTGACCGACCAGATCGTCAACGGTTATCTCTGTCCAAGTAACTCGATGACGTTGACGCACGCTCCAATTCGCGCTGGCGGACACGATGGCGTGAACCTGGGTGGTCATGCTCGCAACGACTACAGCGGCAGCCTCGGCTCCGGTGGTGGTTCGATCACCGGCATGTTCGGCAAAGTTGGCACCCTCTATCGTCCAACGAAGATTCGCGACGTGCTGGACGGTACCAGCAACACGATCGCCATCGGCGAAGCTTACACCGCGGATATGCGAGCGATCGACGGCCCAACCCACGGCAATGTGGGCGACTTTAAAGTTTGGATCGGCACCAACAATCAACACCAGAACGTGGTGGCTGAAGGTGCGTTGGAGCACGTTCCCAATGGTACTCGCGACGACTCCTTTGCCAGCCAACACCCAGGCGGCGTGCAGTTTAACTTCGCGGATGGGTCGATCTCGTTTATCTCGGAAAACATCGACATGGTTACCTTTGGCAAACTGGTCGACAAAGCAGACGGCGGCGTGGTCGAACGTCCGTAGTCTGGCTTGAATCAGGGGTCGCGATCGACGCCTGATTGTTTCTGGCAGAGTCCCACACGATGCAAAAACGCGGCCGGCATCGTGTGGTGGAAGACCAAATCTGGATGGTCCGCGATCTGTTGGGAATCTCTGAGCAAAGGTTGAGCAGTGAAGCTGAATTGGATGTATCTGGCGATTCTGTCACTGGTTTTCGTACCAGTCGCCAGCGGATGTGGTCGGGCAAGCTACATGAAAGACGTTGCCCCGGTCACCGGTTATGTCGAACTGGATGGCAAACCAGTCACCGAAGGCTATGTCACCTTCACCCCGAAAGTGACGAGCAATGCCGATCCACTCTCTTCTGGCAAAGCAGCCAGCGGAACGATCGGAAGCGACGGCAAGTTTATGCTGTCGACCTATGGCAACAACGACGGTGCGATCATTGGCGAGCACACAGTCACGTTCTTTCGGCCCGATCCGGAAGATGACGAGCAATTGGTGATGCGAAATCGATTTATCCCTGGCGGAAAGCAAGTCGATGTCGAAATCCTGCCGGACGACAACGATCTGCAGATCCACCTTCATCGCAAAGGTCCGGCCGAAGTTACACGCGGTTCGTAACCACAGCGATGAAACGGAACTTTTGCCTTGGCTTGCCTGAAATAGTTTGGGCGGCCAAGGCAATTTGCGATTCTGACCGGCGACCATTTCGCACTTGATAGAGCAATCTTTTCGCATGCTTAGTCCCGCGACCTCTTCGACAGAATCCTCACACGACACGCGTCCCTTGTTGTCGCGATACCAACAGTTGGAACAGTTTTTGTTCCAACCGCTGTCGATTGCACCTCTCGTGTTCTTTCGCGTCTTTTTCGGCGTGATGATGCTGTATCACTTGTACAGCATGACGGTCGACCACTGGATTCATTTCTTCTACGTACTGCCTGACTTTCATTTCACCTATCCAGGCTTTGGTTGGGTGAAGCCTTGGCCAGGCGAAGGTATGTACTTCCATGTGGCGTTGATGTGCGTTGCCGCGACGGGAATTACGCTTGGGTGTTGCTTTCGTTTGTTGTCGCTGTTGTTTTTCCTGGGATACACGCATCTGTTTCTGATCGAGAAGGCCCTTTATCAGAACCATTGCTACCTGATCTGCTTGCTCAGCGGCATCTTGTTTTTGCTGCCAGCGAATCGAGCTTGTTCCGTCGATGCCTATTTTCGCTGGGTGAAACCAAGTACTCAGGTCCCAGCGTGGACGCTTTGGCTTCTGCGGCTTCAACTCGGGATACCCTATTTCTACGGGGGCCTGGCGAAACTGAACTACGACTGGCTCAACTCGCAGCCGCTGAAGTTATGGCTGGCACGCCGTGAAAACATTCCGTTCATTGGCGAGCTACTTTCGTCTGAGTGGTCCCCATTCGCCTTCGCTTACCTGGGAACGCTGTTCGATCTGTTGATTGTTCCGGCACTCATGTGGCGGCGGACTCGTTGGATCGCCTATGCGCTTGCGTTGAGCTTTCATCTGACGAACTCGATCCTGTGGGAGATCGGCATCTTTCCGTGGTTCATGATCGGGGCGACGCTATTGTTCTTTCCTTCGGACCTGTTTCGCCGTTGGATGCGTTTTCCGGAAGTCACCGCAGACGAAGCGATCGCTATACCGCAAGCCGCTGTTTGGAGGAAGCTTCAAGTTGCGTGCCTACTGGCGTTTTGTGCCTGGCAACTGATCCTACCTTTCCGACACTTCCTGTATCCTGGCGATGTCAGTTGGACTGAAGAAGGACATCACTTTGCCTGGCACATGATGCTGCGTGAGAAAGATGTCGGCATTCGTTTTTATGTTGTCGACCCGGCGACCGGCACGCGCGGGCTGGTGAAGGTCAGCGACTTTCTCAACGAGCGCCAGATCAGCCGCATGGGCAAAGATCCGGACATGGTGATCGAGTTCGTCCATCATGTCCGCGATCACTATCGAAAGCACCTGGGCAAAGATCTGCAGATCTATGTTCTCAATATCGCGGCGCTCAATGGCCGCAAGCCGCAACTGCTGATGGATCCGACCGTCGACTACTGCGCGGTGCAGCGAAGTTGGCTTCCGCAACCTTGGATCGTCCCGCTTGAAGAGCCTTTGCGGGCCGAAGGGTGGTCGGCACCACTCGATCAGTGGGAACACATTCTTGACCTCGATGTTCCCCCGATGATGCGACCAGCCCAGCTCAGCACGGCGTCACCCTAGCAGCTCTCTGCGGGTACGCGCAGCTTGCGCGGGCCAAATCAGCACCTCTGAGGGGAAGCCAAGTCATGGGACTTTCTTGATGAGAGAATTTGCTAAAGATCTTGGACCTTTACCCTCTCGACCCGAGAGAACAAGTGTCTAAGATTAGTCCAATGACTCGAATTGGTAGACATATCAATAATTCGCGTCCCTAACTCACCCCCCAACAATCTGCCCCCACCTTCGACGTAGCAGTGTGCTTGTTGCGTCAGCTTTGCAGTCGATGTTTTGGTCGTTGCGAAGTCCGGAAAAAGCCAGCATTCTATCCGAACAGTTCTTTACAAAAACATCTGACACTATGCCTTTGCTTCGAGCTCTTACGCTGCCGAACTCGGTAATTTCGTGTAGCGTTCTTCTGATCGGGCTACTGGGATGCAACCAGTCAGCTCGCGAAATGCCCAAGCCTCCTGCGCCCACCATGACCGTAGCGCAGCCTGTTCGAGAAGAAATCGTCGAATGGGATGCCTACACCGGCCGCATGGAACCCATCGAGTTTGTTGAAGTCCGATCCCGCGTAAGTGGGTATCTACAGTCCATTCATTTCGACGAAGGTCAGATGGTGAAGCAAGGCGACCTCTTGTTCATCATCGACCCGCGTCCCTTTGAAGCCGCGCTCAACGGGGCGAAGGCTCAGCTGGCCCAGGCCAAATCCCAACTGTCCCAGGCCCATGCCCAGATGGAAGAGGCAAAAGCTCAGCAAAAACAGGCTGACGCTCAAGTCCAGTTGGCCGATGCCCGCGTGAAGCGTACACGTACCCTTCGTGTGAGTAGTGCGGTCGCCCAGGACGAACTGGATCAGCGAGAAGCCGAATTTACCCAAGCCCAGGCCAATGTTGCGTCTGCGTTGGCAAGCATCAGTTCGGCCGAAGCGGCCCAGGGAACGGCTGCCGCGGCAATCGAAGCGGCACAAGCGGCCATCGAGTCGGCTCAGCTCGATTTGAATTACACCCGGATCTACGCTCCGGTTACTGGTCGGATCAGTCGCGAATACATCACCGAGGGCAACCTGGTCAGTGGCGGGACGGCGACTTCCAGCTTGTTGACGACGATCGCTTCGGTGCAGCCGATCTATTGCACTTTCGACGTCAACGAACACCAGGCTCTCAAATACATTCGTCTTGCGATCCAGGGGAAACGGAAGAGTTCGCGAGAAGCGAAGAACCCGGTCTACCTGGGGCTGTCTGACGAAGATCAGTTCCCGCACAAGGGGCATATGGAATTCGTCGACAACCGCTTCGATACCGATACCGCGAGCATGCGAGTCCGCTGCATATTCCGGAATGAAGATGAGGTGCTTGTCCCTGGCATGTTCGGCAAAGTTCGCTTGCCAGGCAGTGCCGCTTACGAAGCGATCCTGATCCCCGATTCTTCCATCGGAACCGATCAGTCTTCGCAATACGTTTACGTGGTCGAGGACAACAAGATCGAACGCCGTCAGGTCACGCTGGGCCCGATCGTCGATGGCTTGCGTGTCGTGCGTGAAGGTTTGACCGGCGACGAGCAACTGGTCATCCAAGGCCTTCTGCTGGGGCGTCCTGGGATGGAAGTCAAAACGGAAGCAGGTGAAATCAACGTGATTGAAGATGGCCTGCCGAATACCTATGAACCGCTTCCGGCGGAAGAATGGATCTCGCCAGGCCTGACGTCGATCATCACACCGACCGAAACCGTCCAGGCGACACCGAAGAAAGCAGAGGTCGTTCAATGAAGTTTTCCCACTTCTTTATCGAACGTCCGATCTTTGCCGCGGTGCTCTCTTTCATCGTGGTCTTGGTGGGCGGCATCACCTACTTTGCCCTGCCTGTTTCGCAGTACCCCGACGTCGTTCCTCCGACGATCGTGGTGCGTGCCAGTTACCCTGGTGCCACGCCACAAGTGATCGCCGATACGGTGGCGACGCCGATCGAGCAGGAAATGAACGGCGTGGACGACATGCTGTACATGGAATCGTCGTCGAGTGCCGACGGTACCATGCAGTTGACCGTGACCTTCAAATTGGGGACCGACCTCGACGATGCCCAGGTGCTGGTGCAAAACCGCGTGGCGATCGCCGAACCTCGCCTGCCTGAATCGGTCCGGCAGATCGGTGTGACCACGAGTAAGCAGATTCCCGACATGCTGATGGTGGTTCACTTGAATTCGCCAGACAGTACTCGCGATCAGCTCTATATCAGTAACTACGCGTTCCTTCGCGTTCGCGACGCGCTCATGCGTTTGGACGGCGTCGGCGACGTGCGTATCGCCGGTGGTAACGAGTACGCCATGCGAGTCTGGCTCGATATCGAGCGGATGACTCACTTGGGTCTGATGCCTGGTGACGTCATCTCGGCAATTCGAGGGCAAAACGTTCAAGTCGCCGCCGGTGTGATCGGCCAGCCACCGACGAGCGACGTCGGTGCATTCCAGTTGAACGTGACCACCCAAGGTCGTTTGAAAGATACCGAAGAGTTCGGCCAAATTATCATCAAGCGTGGTGAAGATGGTCGGGTGACTCGCCTGAGCGATGTGGCCCGCGTCGAACTGGGTGCCCAGGACTATTCGCGACTCAGCTACCTCGATGGCAAGCCAGCCGTCGCGGTGCTCGTCTATCAGCGGCCTGGTACGAATGCCGTGGACACGGCGGACCAGGTCAAGCAGGTCATGGGCGACTTGAGCCGCGACTTCCCCGTCGGTATCGGTTACGAAATCGCTTACAACCCGACCGACTTCGTCAAAGAGTCGATCGACGAAGTGTTCGATACGCTTTACATCACGACGGCATTCGTGATTTTCACCGTGTTCATCTTCCTGCATGGCTGGCGGCCGACCATTATTCCGGTCATTGCCATTCCGATCTCGCTGATCGGAACGTTTGCCCTGATGCAGGTCATGGGTGTGTCGCTGAATACCTTATCGCTGTTCGGTCTCGTGCTGGCGATCGGGATCGTGGTGGACGACGCGATTGTGGTCGTCGAGAACGTCGAACGGTTAATTGCCGAGGGGATGAATCCACGGGCCGCCACGCACAAGGCCATGGACGAAGTTGGTTCCGCCCTGATTGCTACCACGCTGGTGCTGATCGCGGTGTTTGTTCCGACCGTCTTCATCCCGAGCATCAGTGGTAAGTTCTATCAACAGTTCGCCATCACGATCGCCATCTCGACGGCATTCTCGACCTTTGTCTCGCTGACACTCAGCCCGGCCATGTGTGCGATCTTGCTTCGTCCGAAGAACGAAGAAAAGAAGGGCCTCGCGAAGCTGGGGGACAAACTGTTTGGTTGGTTCTTCCGCTTGTTCAACAAGACGTTCGATATTACGAGCGACGCGTACGCCTGGATCATTTCGCGAATCGTGCGAGTCTCGGCATTCGTGCTGCTGCTGTATGTCGCAATGCTGGTTTGTACGTGGAAGAGTTTCGACCTGGTTCCGACCGGATTCGTTCCGGCCATGGACCAAGGTTACTTGATCGTCGCGATTCGATTGCCTGATGGTTCGGCTTTGTCGCGAACCGACATCGTCACCCAGAAGGTGGCCGAAATCGGCGGCAAGATCGATGGCGTAGCTCACTCGGTTGGTATCGCTGGTCTGTCCGGTTCGACCTTCACGATCAGTCCGAACGCGGCGGTTTCGTTCCTTCCGCTGGAAGACTCGAAAGAACGTGGTGCTCGCGGGCGAACCGCCAACGCGATTGTTGCCGACCTGCGTCAGGCCGTTTCTTCGATCAACGAGGCCGAGATCTTCGTTATTCCACCTCCGCCGGTCCGTGGTATCGGTCGTGGTGGCGGTTACAAGATGTACCTCCAAGATCAGAGTGGTGCCGGGATCGATGCGTTGGACCTGGTGACGCAGCGTATGGTTGCCGAAGCCAATCAGCAGCCTGGCCTGGTTCAGGTTTACTCGAACTATCGCTTGAGTGTTCCGCAGATCTACGCCGACGTCGATCGTACCAAGGCAGAAATGCTGGACGTGCCGGTCGCGAATGTCTTCGAGGCATTACAGGTTTACCTTGGTTCGCTCTATGTGAACGACTTCAACTTCCTGGGACGAACCTATCGCGTGACCGCTCAGGCCGAGCCAGAGTTCCGTGATGAAGCGAGCGACATCATGCAGCTTCGCACGCGGAGTGCTCGTGGTGCGAGTGTTTCGCTCGGTTCGCTGGTGAACGTGAAGACCGTTACCGGCCCAGACCGCCTGGTGCGATTCAACCTCTTCCCTGCCGCCGACCTCAATGGCGACACGGTCGCAGGCTTCAGTACCGGTCAGTCGCTGGACACCATGGAGCAGTTGGCTCAGGCGAACCTGCCCCCAGGTTTTGGTTATGCCTGGACCGATATCGCTTACCAGGAACGTCAGGCAGGCAACACGATTGTCTACTTGTTCCCACTGGCGGTGTTGTTCGTGTTCCTGACGCTGGCTGCCCAGTACGAAAGCTGGTTGCTGCCGCTGGCGATCATCTTGATCGTTCCGCTGTGTTTGCTGTTCGCCTTGATTGGGATTTGGTTCCGAGGGATGGACAACAACATTCTGACGCAGATCGGTTTTATCGTGCTCGTGGGTTTGGCTTGTAAGAATGCGATTCTGATCGTTGAGTTCGCAAAAGCGGAAGAAGATGCTGGCAAGAATCGCTTCGATGCCGCCGTCGAAGCATGCCGTCTGCGTCTGCGTCCGATTCTGATGACCGCGTTCTCGTTTATCCTCGGTGTGATTCCGCTGCTGATTGCTACGGGTGCCGGGTTCGAGATGCGTCGCGTGCTCGGAACCGCCGTGTTCGCAGGCATGTTAGGCGTGACCTTGTTCGGTCTGTTCCTGACGCCGGTGTTCTACGTGGTGCTTCGCCGCTTCGCCAAGAAGAAGACTCCGGAAACCGAAACAGCAGCTACCCCAGCACCGGCAGTTGCCGAAGCGAAGTAGCGCATTCGCTCAGACCATCGTCTAACGGATGCATTAACAATTAGAGGAGGTCCCAAGATCGCTTGGGGCCTCCCTTTTTTGTTTGGAAAACGCGTGAACCTAGCGTGCGTCTTCCAGCGTTTGTTCGAGATCGGTTTTCAGCGAACGCATGTAGGCTCGCCACTGACCGTCGAGGGCCTGTTTGTCTTTACCGAATACCTTGTCGAAGACCTTCTGCAGCTCTTCCGGTGTGGTGTGCGTCGCTTTCGGCATCTTGCCCAATTCCCGGTAGTATTCGATCAGCTTGTCGAAGTGCTTATCCATCAGGAAGTGGGTCAACGCCCAGGCCTGACCATAACCATGCAGTGTCGAGAAGTTGTTCGCCGCACGCGTGAAGATCTGATCCGAGGCAATGAAATCAATGTTCGAGATATTGCGTATCGGTGCCAGTTCGCGATACCATCCCAATCGCTCCGCATTGACCGCACCAATACCGCTCCACGCGGCTTGCTTGGGTGACTCAAAGTACGTCGCCAGGCCTTCGGCGGCCCAAACCGGCACCGGGGCATTGCCTGGCATCAGTCCCGTATTGGCAGCAAGCTGGTGCGTCGCCTCGTGGCTGACCACTTCGATGTCCAGGTTCTCGCGTTTCACTTCAATCAGCAAACTAAGCGTATCGGCAAAGCGAATCACGTCGGCCAGGCCGCCGATTTTTCGACGCACGATCTCGTCGCGTTGGCTCTGAATTCGCTTATTCAGCATGTTCAGCACCTCGAACGATTGATCCGTGCCTTGATCATAGAAGACAGCGACATTATCAATGCGATGGAAGAAGCCCGCCGCCGAAGCGAGGTCTGGCCCCAGCAAATTGACGAATTGGAGATACTCGCTATGCTCGGCGAACAGCACCACCATCAGCAGTTTGTCTGGCACGTCCAGTTCGACCCCTTCCAGGCAGAACTTCATCATGAAGCTCTCGTAGACGGTCTCGAGCAGTTCGAGGCGTTCCTCGGCTCGGGTCTTACCAGTGCGGCGATCTTTTTTGTCGCCGGTGTCGTGCAGCAGCAGGAAGTGCTTGCTTCTTAGAAAGCTCATATCAGCGCGGTTCTTGGTGAAGTCGCGCATGATCTTTTCCTGAGCCGGATCAATTGGAACCGGCTTGGTGATCTTCATCTTCAGATCGACCAGTTTCTTCACACGGTCATCATTCGGATCGATCTCCCACGCTGCTTTGCACGCCTGATAGAAAATGTCGAGCTTACCCACACGCAACGCATGACGGGCCGCATCCAGACAACCAGAAAGATCGCCGGCCGCCTTGGCCGAGTTCAATTGGTTGACCGCTTGCGATTGCACCGACGGGACTTTGAAGATCTTCACGTCCGATGCGTTCATGTACAAGTTGCCGAATGTCGAATGACGGAACGTCACCGTCGCGCCTGGATTCACCGACGCACGGCCTTGCAGAATGAAGACCAGATCGGTGCCAGGAACGTTGTACAGAACCAGGTCAGCAAAGGCAGAAGAGACGCATACCAGCCCCAGAATCAGGCTGAAGATCGAGCGAGCAATCATAAAAACTCTGCCGGGGAAAAGTGAGTCCGGGTGAGTAGATACCACCCGGATTATGCCCGTTGAACGGAGGGTTCGCAAAACAAAGTTCGCGACTTTCATTTGATTGCGCCAGGATCGCTCGCCGAACGTTCCGATTCTTTCGATCACACCGATCACCGTCAATGGGCGAGAAAATACAACTTTTTAATCTCCCGGACTTTCACTTGAATCATTCGACTTTCGTCGAGCGAAATCAATCGTGCAACAAGAAATGACGCCGGGCAGCGTCGCATAGTGCCAACGCTGCCCGGCTTGATTCCCTCAATCAACGCGATGTGCAAACGCGTTATGCGCTGTACTTCGGATTGTAGACCATCGATTCGATCCAGGCCCGGATATCTTCGGGGCGTTCGACGGTGGCATCCCCTTGGTCGAAGATAAACTCAGCAACGCGAGCCGCCGTGGTGATTTCGGTCTCGAGGATCGAATCTTGGCGTGGAAACAGCATGCCATGTTTGCGATCGGACTGGCTGACCTGATCGGCACTTCCGTGGGCTGCGGCGATAAAGGTCGCGTCGGTGATCCGCTTGGGCCGGGTCGCGTAAACCGCCATACCGACCGCTGGGAAGATATAGAAGTTGTTGGCCTGACCTGGGTGGAACTTCTTGGCATTCATCATCACATCGTCAAACTGCACACCAGCGGCGACCAAGGCCGCTCCATTGGTCCACTTATAGATCTGCTCGGCGGTCGCTTCGGCATGATCGGTCGGATTGCTGAGCGGGAAGATGATTGGACGATCGCACTTGGCGTACATCGCCTTCACGACCCCTTCAGTAAACAGTCCGCCAACCGTGCTGACACCAATCAAGATGGTTGGTTTGACGTGCTTCACCGCGTCTTCCAGGCGACGCATCGGCTTATCTTGACGGGCGTAAACCTTTTGCGATTCGCTCAGGTCTTTTCGGCTCGTGATTAACAGGCCATTCTCGTCGAACATGGTGATCTTGGTGCGAGCTTCCGCTTCCCCCAGACCTTGCTGAACCATCGCTTCGACCATCATGTTGGCGATCCCGATCCCGGCCGAGCCGGCACCCGCGAACAAGATACGCTGGTCGCTCAGTGCTTCCTTCTTGATCTGCAGAGCCGTAATCAGCCCGGCCAGGGCGACGCTGGCGGTGCCCTGAATGTCGTCGTTATAGACGAGATACTTGTCTTGATAGCGATGCAGCAGGCGGATCGCGTCGGAACCTTTCCAGTCCTCGAAGTGAACGCACACGCCAGGGAAGACTTCGTTAGCCGCTTCCATGAAGGCATCGACGATCGAGTCAACTTCATCTGGCGTCGGTGGTGCTTCGCGGAGTCCCAAGTACAGCGGATCGGCTCGCAAGGCGGCGTTCGAGGTACCGATGTCGAGGTGAATTGGCAGTAAAACCTCTGGAGGAACGCCAGCACAGGCGGTGTAAAGCTGCAGTTTGCCAATTGGAATCGGGGCACCGTTCACCCCGATATCGCCCAAACCCAGAATTCGCCCGCCACTGGTCACGCAAATGAAGCGGACCTCTTTGTTCGGCCAGTTCTTCAGCACGGTGGCGAAGTGATTTTTCATTCGCTTGTTCAAGTACATCCCTTGCGGGCGACGGAACAAATGGCCATAGCCCAGACAGGCATCCGCGATCGTCGGATCATAGACAATCGGAATGAAGCGGGCCGGATCGCTCATCAGCGTGGCATAGAACAACGTCTGATTCCGCTCGACCAGGTCTTGCAGATAGACATAGCGTTCCAGGTCGTTCGGCTTGGCTTCCAGTTGACCCAGTACGCGTTCGATTTGCCGCTCGAGCGTGTCGACACCCGATGGCAATAACCCTTCCAGTCCAAACGAGTAACGTTGTTCTTCAGTAAAGGCGGTCCCCTGATTGCTGAGAGGATCGTTCAAAACGGCAAACTGGCTGGCGCTGTCCATGATCGGTTCCGGATGATTAGCGAAGACATTAGTCAACGCGCAAGACTAGCCCAGGCAATCGGGCAGGCAAGTTTCCTCACGGACATCTCGACTTGGGTTAGGGTTATAGCGGTTGCAGGCCTGGACGAGCTCGCCGGTAGTGAGCCCTCCTTTTTGGGCCAACCACCCCCGCTGGGCAGCCGCTTTGGGGCAAATTCTTGTGCTGAATCCAGTGGGCAACTGGCCTATCGGAGTGGGCATCGCCCAAAATCGAGCCTGCCCGAATCGCAAATTTATATTGGCGGGCCGATTCGATTGCTTTAGACTGGACGGTACCTGCCCCAAAGCCCCCCTTCGGTTCGTCTGCTCTTCCCTGCAGATACCTCGTGAACCTGCCTGCCTTTCGTGGTCTGTTGCCATATGTCGATCTACTCGAAGACAACTTGCCCAATCCTTTGCATGGTCTTGCTGTGCGCTGGCCTCAATGTCGCGTCCGCGGCGGAAGTGGAGCCAGCCGCCCCCGCCGAGCTTCCGAGCCTCGAACAGTTGAAGCAAACAGGCCTGACGCGGTCCAGATTTCACGCCACCGCGAATGGCCCGAAGGCCTTGCCGAGCGATGGCAAGCCTCCGGGAGCCGACCTGAAAACCTTTCAGGACAAAATTAAACCGCTGCTGACCCAATACTGCTACGACTGTCACAGCGCCGAAGTCATGGAAGGCAACTTCCAGGTTTCAAGCCTCGACCCCAACATCTTGAAGGGCAAAGACACTGAGTGGTGGGCCGAAGTCTTCTCGGTGGTGACCAAAGGGGAGATGCCTCCGCCAGACGATATGGACATGGACGAAGCCGACCGACGCGTGGTGGTCCACTGGCTGTCGCGGGAGCTCGAAGCGGCCTCGATCGTTCGTCGGCAATCAGGTTCCCACTCGGCGTTTCGGCGACTAACGCGATACGAATACAACTACGCCCTGCAAGACTTGCTGGGGCTGCCGTGGGACTTCGCCAAAGACCTGCCGCCGGAACCTCATTCCGAAGAAGGTTTCGAGAACAGTTCGGTTCTGCTGCATGTCTCGGTCTCGCAGTTTGAAACCTATCATCGCCTGGCCCGCGAAGCGCTCGACAAAGCGACCGTCTCGGGTCCACGCCCTGAGCCGATTTATTGGGGCATCTCGATGAAGCAAGCGGCTGAACGCGAGTTCAAGCAGCAAGATCAGCAAGTTGCCAAGGCCAAGAAAGAACACAAAGACAATCCGGAGAAGCTAGCGGAAGAGCTCGCGAAGCTGGAAAAGAACGCCAAGCAAACCTTCCGCACGCCTTACTATCAGCAGTTGTCGACGGGACGCACCGCCGAGGCCGAATGGGCTTATTACGGTGCCAGGTACGCGTTCGCTCCGATCAAAACGAAAGCAGAGTTCCCGGAAGACTACGACCATGTCGCGATCTTGCCTGGAGGCCAACGCCGCAACATCGTGGTCGAACTAGGCAATCAGATTCCGGACGAAGGGACGATGCGTGTCACCGTGAGAGCGTCGCGTGCCGGGAAAGACGACAAAAACTTCCCCAGCCTGCAACTATTGTTCGGCTGGCAGGCAAGCAACGAAGGCCGTGCCCTGCAAAGGGTCAGCGAAGCCGACGTTCCAATCACTGCTACGCCCGACACACCACAGATCGTGCAGTGGGAGTTCCCCCTCAGCGAGATCTATCCGCGAAACTCGGTTCGTAAGACTTCGCCGATGGGGCACACGCCGAGTCCATCTGAGTACATTCGCATCGCCAACAGTGCGGCGTCGGCCAGTGATATTCAAATCGACTATGTTTGCGTCGAAGCCCCCGTCTACGAGCAGTGGCCACCCAAATCGCATCAGCAGATCTTTTTCGAGAGCGAGAACTCTGGTGACGAAACGGCTTATGCCCGCGAGATCATCACGCGATTCATGACTCGGGCATGGCGTCGTCCTCCGAGCCCGGCGGAAGTCGATCGGAAGCTCAAGCTGTTTGCCGTGATGCGACCACAGTGCGAACGCTTCGAGGACGCAGTTCTGGAAGTGCTGGCGACCGTTTTGTCTTCGCCCCAGTTCCTGTATGTTGCTCAGGCCAGTCAGCACGAGGCTGCCCCAATCGATGAAGCCACTGCGCAGCAAAACGCCAGTCTGGCAACTCGGCTGGCCCTGTTTTTGTGGTGCAGTTTGCCCGACGATGAACTGATAGAAGTCGCCTCGACTGGCAAGCTGACCGACCCGGACATTCTTACCGCTCAGGTCGATCGCATGTTGGCCGACCCTCGCAGCAAGCGATTTTCGGAGCACTTCGTCAATCAATGGCTCAATTTGGAACTGCTCGGGTTCGTCAATTTCAAAGGGCTCGATCCGCTGCTGAAAGAAGCGATGCAGCACGAACCGGTCGCGTTGTTTGAGGAAGTGATGGCCAACGACGCGAGCATTCTCGACTTCTTGCATGCTGACTATGCGGTCGTCAACGAAAGACTCGCCCGGCACTACGGCTTGAAGAATGTCTACGGAAACGAATTTCGCCGAGTCGATCTCGAAGCGAGTGTTCCCCGTGGCGGTCTGCTCACCCAGTCAGGCGTGCTGGCGATGAACTCCGACTTCCCCGATTCGCATCCGCTGAAACGCGCGATCTGGTTGTTGGAATGTATCCTGGCCGATCCCCCTCCCCCGCCTCCACCCGCGGTTCCGCAGATCGACCTGGCAAATCCGGAGATCGCGAAGATGACGCTGCGGGAACGAATGGAAGATCACCGCAGTCAGGCCGCTTGCAAATCGTGCCATGTGAAGATCGATCCTTGGGGACTCGCCTTCGAGAACTTCGATGCCCTTGGCAAATGGCGAGACAACATCCGTGGCAAACCAGTCGATGCATCGAGCGAACTGTTCAACGGCGAGACGCTGGAGGGCATGGAAGGACTGAAACGCTTTCTGCTGGACAATCGCCAAGATCAGTTCGTCGAAGCAACCGTCCGCAAAATGGCGACGTTTGGTCTCGGGCGTCCACTTGGTTTCGAGGATCGGGCCGAGATCGATACCATCACTGCCCAGGTACGCCAGCAAGGTGATGGCCTGCGGACCGTTGTCCAGACGATCGTTCACAGCGACCTGTTTTTGTCGGAATAACTTATCCCCGAAGCATGCACTAGCGTGCAGCCATCGCGAAGCAAGAGAAGCAAATCATGGGATTGAATTTGAACAAGCTTGATCGACGACGTTTCCTGCGGGGTAGTGGTTTCGCCTTGGCTTTGCCGCTGTTTGGCTCGCTGCTTCCACAGAACCTGCTGGCCGATCCGGCGGTTAATAATCCGAAACGCCTGGGATGCTTCTACTTTCCCGATGGCGTTCCAATGCCGTTGCCGGAAGATCCTTCCTACCAAGAGTGGGCTTGGTTTCCGCATGGTGGCGGTACTGAATTCACGTTCACCAACTGCATGACGCCGCTCGAATCGCTGAAGAGGGACCTGACCATCTTCTCAGGCTTTTCGCACCCGCAGTCGAGAACCGTGCATGGGCACAACAATGCGGACCAGTTCCTGACGGGCGCTTACATTGGTGGTGGCGACAAGGAATACAAAAACACGATCTCGCTCGATCAGGAATACGTTAAGTATGTCGGCGATAAGACCCGTGTCGCTTCGCTGGTGATGTCGACCGACGGCGGGACCGGCACGGCCCGTGGTACACACACGATTTCCTTCGATCGCAACGGTCGCCCGATTCCGGCAGAGCATCGCCCGAAGCAAATCTTCGACATGCTTTTCGTGAAGAAGAACAACGACTCGGCTCGGCGGCTTGCCTTGAGCGACAGTGCCCTCGACGAAATGCTGGCCGATGCCCAGTCGCTGCGAAAGACACTCAGCAAAGAAGACCAGCACAGCCTCGACGAGTACCTCGACTCAGTCCGTCAGGCCGAACTGAAAGTCGACAAGGCGAAGCAGTGGCTGAGTGTTCCACTGCCAACGGTCGATCGCGATCAACTCAATCTGGAACTTACGACGGAGCATCCACGGGAATACCTGCAAACGATGTTCGAGCTGATTTACCTCGCTTATAAGACTGACACCACGCGCGTGGCAACCTATCAAATCGGTCGCGAAAATGGCGTCGGTCGCAGCGATCATCTGGCCCGGGCCATCGGTTTCAATCTGGCCCATCAGCTTTCGCACGAAACGAAGAACCCCGATGGCTGGAAGAACTTCGGCCTTTATTGCCAGTTCCTCAATGAAGAGTTCGGGCGATTCGTCGGCAAGTTGAAAGAGACCCCAGAGCCAGCCGGCACCGGCTGCATGCTCGACAACACGCTGCTGCTGATGGGGTCGGCTTCGAGTGCCTTCCACTTGTCGCGGAACTATCCGATCATCCTGGCCGGCGGTAAGCAGATGGGCCTGAAGCATGGTCAGTACATCAACAACGCCGGCATGAACTTCCAGGGTGGTCCTTGGCTGGGCAAACGCGAGCCATGGCAAGATCAAGCGAAGGGGAATGACCTGCCGCTGTCGAACTTGTATGTCACCATGCTCCAGCGATTGGGCGTCTCGGCCGAGTCGTTCGCCGACAGCACCGGCGTGATCGAAGGCATCTAACTTCCGCCTTCGTTTTGCTATCGTTGATGGCACTAGCAACCAGGGTCGCATGGCACGCAGCTAGCGACCTTATCTACCGATAGGCTTGCCCAAAATAAGCCTTGAAAACGTTGCCGGAGGCTGGCAAGATCGCCTCCTCGAAATCGGCTTAATGCTGACAATCCGCAATGTCGATAGTCATTCGGGGGCAACAGACAACACAGATTAGCGGCACGCAAGGGTTGCGGAGTTGGCTATCTGCGGTGGAGACCAGAATGCAGCGTCGTCTATTTCTTTCTTACCTGACCGGATCGCTTTGCATCGGCCCGGCAGCGTGCCTTTTAAGTGGATGCGGAACGCTGATTCATACCGAGCGTGTCGGTCAACCTCACACGCACCAGATCGATTGGAAGATCGTGGCCCTCGATGGTTTGGGCATGCTGCTCTTCTTCGTTCCCGGCGTGATCGCATTCGCGGTCGACTTCTATACCGGGGCGATCTACATTCCTTACGAAGAATACCACGGGCCCTATCCGGCACCTGGCTCGGCCAGCACTCCGCAGCCGACCTGGGGGCCACCTCCGAGCGTGCCCGTCACGACGCAGCAGACCACTGCCGCACCGACTCCGGCCTCCGTCGCTCCGGCTAACGGCCCATCGCTGCAATCGGCTGGGAATTCGGTTTCGACCACTTGGAGCCCGGAACTTGGCCTCCGCCGAATGGAAGTCCCTCGTGATCAGCTCGATCCGCAGTCGCTGGAACAGGTCGTCTCGATGCAGATCGGTCGCCCCGTTTCACTGCAAGATCCGAGCGTGCGAATGAGCGATCTGGCTCAGATCGAATCGTTCCAGGATCAGCGTCGCACGCACGAAGAAGATCGTTCGTTCGGCTCGAACATCCGGCGTTTCTTCGATCGCTTCCAGCAGGCGTAACGCTTCGATTGGCCAGCACCTCGGGGGCACACTTCCCTGCAAAAGTTGCCCCGATTCATGGCGGCGTCCTAGAACTTTCTTCGCATACCCCCAAATCTGACGTAAATTTGGTCGCTGGGAGTCGGGCGCGACGGGCGTTTGACCGAGCATCGGTACTTACCGGAACGCACAAGCTTTTGGCCTCCGTTCTGGCAACCTTTCGTGGTGGAAAGCTCGCTCATGAATCGCCTGACAACGTACCTGCTTTGCTCGCTCGCCTTGCTAGTAGTGGGTGGAATCGGCCTCGCTTGGGCGCATGAAGATGGCGTCTTGAAGGTGACCGTCGTTGCAAAGTCGATTGACTCATGGGACGGCAAGCCGCTGCCTCCGTACCCGGAAGGTCAGCCAGAGATCACGATCCTGCGGATCGTTATTCCAGCCGGTGAACGAACGCCACTGCACACCCATAGCGTGATCAACGCCGGCGTCATGCTTCGCGGCGAACTGGTGGTCCATATGGAAGGTGGCGGCACCAAGACGCTGAAGGAAGGGGACTCGCTGATCGAACTGGTCAACAAACCACACTGGGGTCAGAACGACACCAAAACCGACGCCGAGATCCTGGTCTTCTACGCCGGCATCCAAGGCAAGTCGAACACGCACACCGTGGAAGAGCACGCCCATCCATAGCGGGAACGGCCCGTGACTGTCACCGACCGCCTTGCGTTCTTCGTCCTCGAAAGACACATTACCCAGGTTAGTGCCTTTACGGGTGATGTTTTCGCCTGGCGGTGGCTCCGCTTGTGGATCTTTGCCTTCCCATACGGTCTCTCCAAGTCGGAAAGAACGCGTGATCAAAGCTCGGTGGCCCCAAGTACTGCGACAATCTGTGGAGACGTCACAGCCGGTAACAACCTCGCCCGTGGTGGTTCGTGTGAGTCGTATCAGTTGTAGCGAGCGTCAGCTACCTGAAAGCCCCAATTACCGAACCAAAGTCACGGGTCCATGCAATTTGGCGGCTTTCCGCTGCGCGGCCTCAAACCATGTGCCAGACTTCAGCCAGTAAACAGGCCGATTTTCAATCAGCCTGCGTGCATCGAATTCCGAAGGCTGACTTGAAGTTTGGGGATTGCTGGTGACTTGTTCGTGCCGAACTGAAGAACGTCGTTTCTGCTTGCGATTTAATCCGAGTGTGAACTGGGGGACTCACCTGGTGCAGTTTGCGGAACTACGCGACTGGGAACTCGGTAGCGAGGCCACCGACTTTGTCGTGCTGGTCGGAGGCCGCTCGCGTTATTTGATTGTGAACGACGTGGTCAACTTCCTGCGCGCGATTCTCGAGCCGTCGCAGCTGGCTGCCATCGAAGCCCGCTGGGAAGCCGCTTCGCCGGAACCAGGCTGCTGCATGCGTCAATCCGCCATGACAACCCACGTGGCCGACGCCTTTATGAAGCTTGAACAATTTGCCCCACTCAACGCGACGCCGCTGGTCGAACTGCTACGAAGTGGCCGCATCACTAGCCACTTCCAACCGGTCTTTCGCGCCGATGGTCAAACCGTGTGGGGCTACGAATGCTTAATGCGGGGCGTGACGGACGAAGGCAAGATCATCTATCCAGGGGAACTCCTGGCTTGGGCCTCGCAAGAACGTTTGACCTTCATGCTGGATCGCATTTGCCGCGAGACCCACATTCGCAACGCGAAGAAGACCCTGCCAGACAACGTTTCGATCTTGATTAACTTCCTGCCAACGGCAATTTATGAACCATCGTACTGCTTGAAGTCGACCATCGCCGCGGCGAAATCTGCCGGGATCGAGCCAGATCGGATCGTGTTCGAGGTGGTCGAGACCGAAGCGGTCGATCAGCGTGAACACCTGACCGATGTGTTGATGTACTACCGCGAAAAAGGTTTCCGGATCGCATTGGATGACGTCGGTGAAGGCTTCGCAGGCCTGAACATGCTTGCCGACTTGAACCCTGATGTGATCAAGATCGATATGAGCCTCGTCCGCACGGCAGTCAGTTCGCCGATCCATACAGCGATCTGCGGTGCACTCGCTTCGATTGCCAAGCAGTGCAACCGACTCTGCCTGGCCGAAGGGATCGAGACGGCCGAGCAGTTCGAGTTGATGAAGTCGCTTGGTGTCGATTTGTTTCAGGGCTTCTACCTGGCCCGCCCCGCCGCCACCGCCTTTCAGCCAGTGAAGAGTTCGACGATCGTCGAAGCAGAAGCGGTCGCCGCCAGCTAGTTTGCTGTCAGCACCACGGCCCGGGCATCGACATTCAGTACCTGGGTTCCGTTGGCCAGCTCGGCCAGTGGCGTGTCCCAGTGAGCATGGCCACGGACAACGAGCGTCGGGTTAAACTGCTCAAACATCTCACGTACGAGAGCCAAACCACGGCAGCCGGGCACTGGGGCATCGGGGCCGTCGTGCATGATCACGATCTCAGGCGATTCACATAGAAGAGAGCCGACACCGTCGACGAAGTCATCGATATGCCTTCGCCAAAGACGCCTCGGATCGCCAGGGATGCCGCTGAGTCCCGCGATTCTCAGGCCATCGACCGTCACCACGTCGCCGTCGAGAAAGTGCATCGGGTCCGAGAATCTCGGTGGCCCTGCTTTGTCGCCGAAGAGGTCGTGGTTGCCGGCGACTCCGACCACCCAATCCATTTGGTCGGCGAACGCCCGCCAAACCGAGCGCACATCGCCACTCCCTCCGCGACGATCCAGTGTCGGAACCGTATAGAAATCGCCTGCCAGCAGGACGCCGATGCGTTGATTGCCCACGTTCAACGAAGGCAGGATGTCGTCAAGTAGCATTGCTGGAAGAACTTCGCCCAGCAGGCGTAACGGCTGACCACGCGCCGACTCGAAGGTTTCGCGACCTTGCAAGTCTGCGGTTACCACCAGCGCCGAAATCCCCTCAGGCAGTGCGTCAACAACGCCATGCAGCACCGGCAGCGAATCGGAATAGAAGTCGCCGGGCCGCTTGCCAGCGTTCAGGAATCGAATTTCCCGAACCGGTTCGTCGCTGAGGGATGTGATTCTCATCCCGCCGAAGACACACCTTCACCGAAAGAGGTTCGCTAACGGGCAGCGAGTTTCTGGCGTGCCTTGATCTTGGTCTAGCTTAAGAGGTCCAAGATCGGGTGATGCTCTTCAACGCCGGTTAGCTTGAAGTTCAAACCACGATGGCGGAAGGTTAGCTTCGTATGATCGATCCCCAGAGCGTGCAAGATCGTCGCTTGAACGTCATGCACGTGGACTTTGTTTTCGACGACGTTGAAACCAACTTCGTCCGTCTTGCCATAGGTCAGCCCGGGCTTCATCCCACCACCGGAGAACCACATGGTGAACGCTTGCGGATGATGATCACGTCCCTGACTTCGTCCCAGGGCGGCACTCGATTCGACCATCGGCGTTCGACCAAACTCACCCCCCCAAACGATCAGCGTATCGTCGAGCATGCCCCGCCGACGCAGATCTTCAACCAGGGCAGCACACGCTTGATCGGTTTCTTTGGCCTGAGCTCGAATCCCGCCTTCGACGTTACTATGATGATCCCAGCCAGCGTGATAAACCTGAACGAAACGGACGCCTCGCTCAGCGAGCCTTCGTGCGAGAAGACAATTGTTGGCGAACGCTTGTTTCGGATCACTCGGGTTCGCTCCGTAAAGATCCATCGTTTCCTGGGTCTCTTGCGAGAACTCCATGAGCTCTGGGGCCCGCGACTGCATGCGGAAGGCCATTTCGTACGCTTCCATTCGCGTACGGATTTCAGGATCGCCAACCGCGTCGAAGCGTTGTTGATTCAACTGGCGAATCAAATCGAGCGACTCGCGCTGAGCTTTCGTATCGAAGCCAGGCGGATTCGATACGTGCAGAATCGGATCGCCTTGCCCGCGGAATGGGACACCTTGATGCACCGATGGCAGGAAACCAGCGTTCCACATCGCCGCCCCCCCGCTCAAGCTGCCACCACTCTTCAGCACGACGAACGACGGCAAGTCGTGGGCTTCGCTTCCCAGGCCGTAACTCAGCCAAGAGCCCATGCTAGGTCGACCTGGCACACCATTGCCAGTGTTGCAAAAGAGCTGGGCTGGCGAATGGTTGAAGTGATCGGTGTGGACCGAACGCAGGATTGTGATATCGTCGACCACCTTCGACAAGCCTGGCAGCATTTCGGAAATCTCGGCACCACATTGGCCATGCTTCGCGAACTTGAATCGTGGACCAAGGACTGCCGCGTCAGGCTGAATGAACGCGTAGCGTTGCCCAGCGATCACCGACGGAGGAATCGGCTTGCCTTCCATTTCGGCAAGCTTCGGCTTGTAGTCGAACAACTCGAGCTGACTAGGGGCACCTGCCATGAACAGGTAGATGACCCGCTTCGCCTTGCCCGGAAAGTGCGTCGACTTCGGCGCGAATGGATTGGCGTTGTCGGCGTGGACGACTTCGTTCGCCATGCCTGATTCGGCCAAGAGCGAAGCCAGGGCGATCTTGCCAATTCCCACACCACAATTGCGAAAGAAGTGTCGTCGAGTTTGTTCTTGAAGCCAATGCATTGGTTCGCTCACTTCCGTTTATGGTTTGGTGATGAATTCGTCGAGGTTCATCAAGGCACGAGCCACCATCACCCAGGCCGCGTCGTCCGCCGAACTGTTCTGCTTACCAGCGATTGCTGCTGGATCGAGTTCGCCACTTTGCAGTCGCTGTAATTGCTCGTTCCGATATTGCAGCACCGCTTTGACTTCGCCCGATTCTGGCGGCCGAGTCAAAAGACGTCGGAAGATGTTCTCGGCGATCGTTTCTTTCGTCGCACCATCGGTCTTCGCCGCAAAGGCCAGGGCCTGGGCAAGTTCCAGGTACATTGCATCGTTTAACAACGTCAAAGCTTGAAGTGGCGTGTTGCTACGATCTCGCTTCGCAATACAAACTTCACCGCTCGGTGCGTCGAACACCGTGAATGCCGCGAAAGGTGCCGTCCGCTTGCTGAAGGTGTAGATCGACCGGCGAAAGCGATCTTCGCCCGTTGAAGGATTCCACTTCATGCTGTCGTAAGCTAGGGCGGTCACACTGCTGGGCTGAGGTGGAAAGACGCCGTGTCCGAACATTTTGTCCGATAACTGCCCACTCGCCTTCAGCATCGAATCCCGAACCATTTCGGCATCGACACGAAAACGAGGGCCACGAGCCAAAAGCCGATTTTGCGGGTCCAGTGATTGCAGTTCTGACGTCGCCACCGAGTCTTGTCGATAGGTCGCACTCAAGACAATTTCGCGATGCAGCGATTTCATCGACCAGCCATTTTCAACCAGCGACGAAGCAAGATGATCGAGAAGCTGCGGATGCGATGGAGGTTCCGACTGAGTGCCGAAGTCGCCAGCACTCTCGACCAGGCCACGTCCGAAGAATGCCTGCCAGGCACGATTCGCCACGACCCGTGACGTCAAAGGATTGTTGCGACTGACCAGCCACCGGGCGAGTTCCAATCGATTCGTAGGCCCTGGACTCGACTCGTCCGCCAGAAACTGCGGCACATTCGGTTGCACCAATTCCTTCGGACTGAGGTACTCGCCACGATGATGGCGATGCGTCGGACGAGGGTTGTCTTCAGGACGCTCCTGCATGACCAAGGTAGTCGAATAGCGAGGCATCGACTTTCGAAGCGCATCGATCGGCTTGCGAGCCTCGGCTAGTTCTGGAGCAACTTCCAGGTAGTAGCGTTCGATCTGTGTTTGCTCTTGGGGAGAAAGCTCGTCCGGAGTTTGTGTCAGCAGAGCCTCTACCTCAACCGGCAACTGCTTTGCTTTGACTTTGCCATCTGCGGAAGCGGCCGAGATCCGAAAACGACCGAGGCTGGCAGCGAAGTGGCGTTCGAAGAGCAATTCGATCGTTAGCTCGCCTGCCGAGGTGATCGTCTGTTCGAGGTTCAACACCAGTTGGTTCGATTTCCCTTCCCGTTCGGCCGTGGACCAGCCGGTCGAGCCGTTGCCGTCCAGCACGTTGGCTGCGTCGGCATTGCCACTGCCAATCCCAATCTTGCCGTAACTGTGCGACGCTTCATGGAGCTTGACCGGCTGACCGTTAAACTTCGAGGTGAACTCGCTGAGGAAGAAGTCACCTTGTCGCCCTTCGTAATACGCTCGGCCTGGGCCACCCGCTGGCAAGCGTTCGTCCGGCATCACTTCCAATCGCAACGCCGTCAACGGAAGCTGGGCCGGATCGATCGTGTAGGTCAGTGTGAAAACATCTCGCTTGGTGATATCGCCACTCGAGAAGATCGAGCCATCTTCCAGCGTTTCTAGCTTCGGTAAGTTGCTCTCCAAGGCCGAGGGACGGAGCGTCTGCCAGTTCACGGCTCGCTGCCGAGCCTCGGCAAGCCATTCCGCCTTCTTCGTTTGGAAGTGTGCTTCGCGTCGCTGAGGCAACTCCCCTTCCCCATCGGCAGGCGGGAATTGACCGGGCAACTGCGATTCGAGTTCTGCGATCTTGGCGAGCGTCGCTTCCCGACGCTTGATATCCTCGGGCGTTTTTAGCAGCAACGAAGGTTCGTCGGCGTTGTTCAACAAAGCCATGAACGCAAAGTAGTCCGTATGCGTAATCGGGTCGTACTTGTGCGTATGGCACTGGGCACAGCCGATCGTCAGGCCAAGCCACACGGTGCCGGTCGTTGCGAGTCGGTCGACCATCGCGTAGTAACGATACTCGAGCGGATCGATACCCCCCTCTTCGTTCAACATCGTGTTACGGTGAAAGCCGGTCGCGATCATCTGGCTTTGCGTCGCATCCGGAAGCATGTCACCGGCAAGTTGCTCGATCGTAAACTGATCGAACGGCATGTCATCGTTGATCGCTTGAATGACCCAGTCGCGATAGGGCCAGATCGAACGTTCGCGATCTTTCTCGTAGCCGTTCGTATCGGAATAGCGTGCGAGGTCTAACCATTCACGAGCCCAGCGTTCGCCATAGCGAGGCGAGGCCAACAAGCGATCGACTAACTTCTCGTAAGCTTGCAGCTCTTGATCGTTTACGAACGCATCGGCCTCGGCAGGGGTCGGAGGCAGGCCGATCAAGTCGAGATAAACGCGTCGCACCAAGGCATATCGATCTGCTTCGAGAGAAGGAGCGAGACCTTCTTTCTCAAGCCTCGCGAGCACAAAACGGTCGATCGGTCGCTTAGGCCACCCCTCGTTGGCGACCGCTGGCAGTTCCGGCCTGGTCACCGGAACAAAAGCCCAATGCCTGGCGTAGGGTGCTCCCTCTTCAATCCACTTTTGAAACAGCTTTTTCTGTTCGGCCGTCAACGTGTCGTTGGTATGGGGTGGTGGCATCTGCAGATCGTGATCGTCTGTCAGGATGCGTTCCATCAGCAGGCTCTCGGTCGCCGAGCCCGGCACCAGGGCTCCGTAATCGATGGCCGCCTCCCGATCGTCCAATCGCAAATTGGCTTCGCGATGTTCTTCGTCCGGACCGTGACACGCAAAGCACTTGGAGGCGAAGATCGGGCGAATGTCGCGATTGAAATCGACAGCGTCCTCGGTCAGGCCGGGCCGAGCTAGAAGGTGAATTCCCCCCAACACTGCCATCAGGGAAAGAGCTTTCCAAACAGGTCGCATTAACTGCTCTCACTTATTCTGAACGGGTTCGGAATAACGACTTCGCACACCGATATTACACCCAGAGGCCCGATTTGCAAAACACCACGTGAAGGTTTGAACGAGATTTCCAAATCAGGCGAAACATCGCCAACGCTTGCCGCGACCGGGCTAAACGCGAGCATTACCGAAGATTTAGACGTGTTTCGCTATGGCCCTGTTACATTTTTATAACGAACGTGGATCGTTTTTATAATTTGACAGCAATAAGCCCATCTTTTACAAATATTTACGTTCCACCCCTACTTCTGGCTTATCGTTTTTTGGGGTGCTCTAACGGTCCCTGCGGCAAGATCCGAATCGGCTCGTTTTGCCCGAAGGAGTTGCTATGTCGGTTTCGCAGAACACCATGTTCGCGTTTCTATCGATCGGTCTTATTTCGGGCTTGGGTTGCAGTAGCGAGTTGCCCCCGCCTGAGAACATGCCCGAATTGCATCCCGTCACGCTAACGATCGTCCAAGAGGGAACTCCGCTGGAACTGGCGTCGATTCGGTTGATTCCCGATGCGGCCCCTTCTCCGTGGTACTCCGGCGGCAGTACCAATGCCAGTGGCGTCTCCAAAATTAGAACGCATGGCAAATTCAACGGGGTGCCTGCGGGGACCTATCGCGTGACCGTGACGAAGATTGAAATGCCTCAAGCTGGATCCGGTTCGCTGGCTGAGATGAATCAGACGTCCGCACAGGATGCGACCTATGACCTGGTCGATCCGCAGTATTCGAACCCTGCCAAGACGCCATTGCGACTGGAAGTAGTCGCTGGTAGCAACACAAAAGAGTTCGATCTGGGGGTACCTGTTCGCGTCAAACGGAAAGGCCCCCCTCGCTAAGCCAATGCATTGGTCCTGAACCGAATCGTCAACATTCTGTCGCTCTTATTTCTCTTCTTTCATTCTGAGGTGTCCCGATGCGTTCTTTAAGCTCCCGAGGTTTTACGCTGGTTGAACTGCTGGTCGTGATCGCGATCATCGGCGTATTGATCGCCTTGCTCCTTCCAGCCGTCCAGCAAGCTCGCGAGGCGGCTCGCCGAATGCAGTGCAGCAACCAGATCAAACAAATCTCGCTCGCCCTTCACAACCATCACGATTCCTATGGAGAGTTCCCCGCCGGTGGCGATGGCTTCGCTGGCCGATTCGATAACCCGGACGGAGGAAGTGGCGGCCGCTGCGGAACGATTGTTTACTTGCTGCCTTACCTGGAACAATCGCCGCTGTACGAAGCGATCTCGAGTGTTGCCCCGCTTTCGTTGGGGGCCCCCTGGAACGTGGACGAAGTGTATGCATCCGACCTCAGCAATCTGAAATGCCCTTCGAACGACGGCAACGTCCGCCATACCGATCCAACGTTCAATGGAAACACAGCTCCGCTGAATAGCTATGTGTTCTCGCTGGGCGACGGCCTTTGGACGCAAGGACATTTGCCCGGGGCCGATCAGCATCGTCGCACGGTCTCGCGCGGCATGTTTTATCGTGAACGAAAGAGCTTTCGTGACTGCACCGACGGCACCAGTAACACTGCGGCAGTGAGCGAATGCCTTTCGCCTGCGACCCGCGACGGGACCGACGTCCGCTCGAACGTCGCCCGCTACGATGGGATCTGGGACGGAACGGCGCACGGCCGACCTTTCAATTGCACCAACGGCCTGCCGATGGCCCCAGGCAGCGTTCGTAACTTTGCCGATGCTCACCGGTCGCCCACCTGGCGAGGTGCCTTGTTCACCAGCGGATGGACCGCCGTGAATGGTTTCACCACGATGACGCCCCCCAACTCGCCCATGTGCCATTACGGCAGCAACGCCAACAACGACTGGGCCGTGCTTCCGCCTGCCAGCAATCACCCCGGCGGCGTCATGCTTGGCATGCTGGATGGTTCGGTGACCTTCATTCCCGATACGATCGACTGCGGAGACACGAACGCCGCCGCCGTCGGCTCAGGCGCGAGTCCCTTCGGTGTCTGGGGAGCGATGGGCTCGCCGCAAGGTGGTGAAGTGGTTTCGTCCAGCTAAGCCGAAACCAGGTCCATCAAGGCTTGCCGAAACGTGGCAAGCCTTCGGGGCAAATCGCTGCGATAACATCCCTCGGTCTCAGGCACCGAGTCACCCATCCGCCTCCTGCTGGCGGTTACAAGAGGCTTCCTTGGCAACCAAAGCGAATGGGTTGAAGTCGAAGAGGCCGTAAACAACCATGGCAGGCAACGTAATACTCGATGCGAGATGCACGCGCCGGTCCGAACGATTTTCAAAAGGCTATGGAGGAATGCTTGGAGGCTTATAGAGCGCCCCCCATAGCGAGAATGCGATCGCGAGCATTGCCACGCATACGAAGAGGTCGAGCAAGCGGAGTTTTCGCTGCCGAAGGCTTGGAATGAACAAGGCTACAGAAAGGAACAGTTGCCCCAACCCGGCCCAAAGCGAGGCGTGCGCCAAGGGATCTGCTCGAAACCGAATCTCAAGCTCTGTCGTTTCGTCCGGATACAGACTGTATCCGGCGATGTCCATTTCAGGCAATCTCCCACTGAATCGATGGGGAGAGT
This sequence comes from Bremerella sp. JC817, assembly GCF_040718835.1. Taxonomy (NCBI): domain Bacteria; kingdom Pseudomonadati; phylum Planctomycetota; class Planctomycetia; order Pirellulales; family Pirellulaceae; genus Bremerella; species Bremerella sp. JC817. The sequence continues at coordinate 1,091,362 of NZ_JBFEFG010000281.1, forward strand.
AAGGATGAAAGACCGTGGCGATAAAACACAACCAAAATAGCCCAGCAAACACGAGAGATGTTGTTGCGAATCGTGTTTGCAATTGCGTTTCAGCATTACTGAGAAGTGCTCCCATTGCGAAACCCGAAGACACGAGCAATAGCATTGTCTGCTCATAATCATAGACGGCGCATCTCTGATACATGGCATTTTCCGAGGTAAAAACGACGACTGGATCAAAGGTAGTCCAATACAATTGTTCCAGAACGATCAGCAACGCAAGGAACACTTGCCATACCGCGACCACGCCGACCAGGCAATTCAGTTTAGTCACCCAGGTCATCATTGCTCCGCAGTAATTGCCAGTGCCCTTCATAGGCCTCAACTCTTCAATTCATTCCCGTCTATTTCACTCGAATCTGCCACGTGCTGGCCAGTCAACTAGCCCCCCGGCCAACTTACTAAGCCATTCTTATTCGAGCGCCGAAATGGCTACTGAATCACGTTTTGCTGGCGGCATCGTTAATAACGTGAGATAACAACGCTAGGCACATGGAGTCTCTGACAACGTGTGCCTGGCTTCTCTTTTTTATATGGCGGTCATCTATGATACACGTTATCGATCACATCTTCGTGGGTTGGACTCGACCTGCGACGTGCCCGTCCGTATTACCGCTAAGCTTAAAGAGGTGCGTCGATGAGCGATGAGGCTCCCCAACGCCACCCACGGTTTCAATTCCGAATAAGTATGCTCCTTGCTGCGATCTTAGTTGTCAGCCTGCTATTGTCGTGGTGCATCTGGAACATTGAGCAGTCGAAGCGACAGGAAGAGATCGGACGTATCCTGGAAGGTGCCGGGAGCATCGTCGCTTACGAGGATGTCGAGCTTACGTTCCCGCAGAAGATCCGAGCGTTTCTCGGAGAACGCATCGCTCACCGAGTCCTGACTTCGGTGCTTGTCAACGAACAGCTTGTCAACGCGGACGGGGAAGTAGTTGACTCAGGCTGGCGCAACTTCGGCGATGACGAGGCCGCCTACCTGGAAGAACTGCCGAATCTCAAGGTCCTGTCCCTCAGCAATACGCGAATCGGCGACGCCGGGCTAACGCATCTTAAAGAACTGACCAGCATTGAAACCCTCTACCTCAACAACACAAAACTGAGTGATGCCGGGCTCGAGCATCTCAACGGCCTGACCGGCCTGAAGGTCCTCCATCTCAAAAACACCCAGGTCACTTCCGAAGGCGTCAAGAAATTACAAACCGCACAGCCTAACTGCAGCCACGTCGAGTACTGAGCAGAGGCCTTCGGCCACTAGCAGTGCCGCCGAGACGAAGATCGTAATAAACAATGGGAGAGTCGCGGGGTCAATCCATTGGCCTGAGTCTCGTGTCAGCCCCAAGCCTCACGACTAGCAGGCGGAACCGTCTAAGCTGCCCCTGGGCCAGGCGGACGCGTTCAACTTCGAGCGGTCTTCTCTGGGAAGTTGAAGCCAAACGGCAATGCTTCCGATTCGCCCATTAGACCGGTTTGTGTATTCGCCTCCCATACTGCGGCAAAGTACCTGCTTCCCAAAGCTCGTCCAGGCGATCAATCCATGAAGGCTGCTGAAGACACTCATATTGGCTTATTTCAGCATTGCTGAATGGATCGTCGAATTCGCCCCAAAGTTTCATGTTGGAAGCGACAGTCCATAGCTTGCAATGTTGACACCACGACCAAATTGCTGAACTATCGCTGCTGAAATGATGGGCGTAGAACCTGACCGATTGCTTTTCGCACAATGGGCAGATCGAATTTTTCCTATCGAATAACCCAACGGCACCAGCTTGCCAAAATTTAATTGCATCTTGACGATTGCCAATTTCCTTCCAGGCCATGCTTGGCTCGTTCTGAATAACGTAGTTTGTTCACACGACTCTTCAGGCATCGACCTCCTCTGCAGAATGGCACTCCCTCGCCTGAAGCCGGCTTCTCATCGAACGTATGCCGCCCAGTCCGCAATGATGTACGGCTTACGGATCGCACGACGAGAACGATTCGATCTGCCTTCGCGTTTTAACAACCACCTGCCTGCGAATACGGTCACAGTCAGACCTGTAGCCGGTGGCATCGACTGCCGCTGGAGCTTCGTCGGGTAGGTAGCGCTCGATATTGTCAAAAAGTAGAAAATCCTGTCGAATTGACCGCAACGTTGGGAAGCTGAGTTTCCAAACGTTCGTAATCTTTGCCAGACCAATCGTTTGCGAATATTTCAAGTCGTTTTAGTTGTTCAAATCGTTTCAACATTGGAATGACGTCTGGCTTGAGGCCTGTCCCATTCAACGAAAGATGCGTCAATCCCTTTGGAAGCTTCTCGATCACAGAATTATCTAATTGGACTTCATCCAAACGCAAATGCGTCAAGGTACTAGGCAAGTCAATGCCTTGTTCAAAAAAACGTGAATCAATTCCTGTCTCTTCCAAATCCAAATACTTTAGATGCTCCAATTTGCCGATCGCAAAAATGGCTTGATTTGTCATCTTACTGCCTGCCACTGACAGGTGCTCCAGACCCTTCACACGTCCAATGACCTTCATTACGTCATCGACATGGGAAACCCCCTTGTAATCAATCCTCTTCAGATGTGGCAACTTAAGGATTATCTCGATTTCTGGTCCGCTGACTTGCGAACCCAATATCCATAACTCTTCAAGTTCTTTGGCATGACGGATCGGAGCTATGTCGTCGTCTGATATCCATATCCACCGCTCAGTAAGCGTGTCATTGTCTTTTATGAAAACGGGTATTGCGTCGACATGAATTCGAGTTGCTTCTTTGATCCATTCGACTGGCACCTTTTTGCCCGCCTCAATCATTATGAAGCGGTTGTCAATGATTGGCTGATAGCCCTCCTCCTGCGCCCAGGCCGATCGAACCATAAATGGAGGAGCAACGCATATGACTAAGAATAAGAGGAATACATCAACACGAAGTATTCGGCTTTTAGAATAGAATGAACTTCGACACTGATGGATTGGGCTCATTGACTTCCTCCCGTCCGTTACCGCTTTAAAAGCTTCCGTCCTACTCACCAACGCAAGCGGACCACATGGGATAGGGTCCTGTCCATTTCACGGCCAGCGCATAGTAGTGACTACGTTTCACTTAATCGGCTGGGTGGCGATGGCCTCTGCCCATTGAGAATCAGGTCGCAGGATCCTTCGCGTCCGAGCCCCCGTGCGATCCAGGATTCCATATAGGGAAACCAATGGTTGAAGACTCGGTCACGCCAACAGAGATCGAAATGGAGCTACCCGAGATCCTATCCCAGACCAAACCGCATTCAAACATATGGGATCAAGAAACGAAAAAACGCTCAGAGCATTCGCTCTCGGCGTTTGTCGTCAACGGGTTTGTCAGTGGAAAATCCGCTTCCAAGAAAGGCCCCGGGCTGAGCCATCTTCGTGAATCTTCTTTGTTTACAAAGTCGACCTATCCGACAGTGAGAAAAGGACTTAGCGTTTCCGAGTCGGTTTGTCTATCTGTACCCAATTCGCACAGGCCAGACGCCAGTGACATCCGGTAAGGTCAACCGCTCGCCAATACCAAGCTGCCGAAACAGACCCAAGCTGGGCTAAGTTCCATCTTCGCCATCTCTGACCGATCTTGCTTTGAAGCCAATTCGCAAACATTTTTGCATTTCGTCAGTTTTTTTCGTTATTAGACAGAAGCTTCGTCAATAGCTGAGCAGGAGAGAATCCTCTGCAAGCGAGATTAGGCGAATTTGAACTCTCTTTGCAGGACCCGATAACGGACAAAAGATCCTATGCGTGGTAGCAGAACCGACATTATTACCTCTGAGGTTAGCGTGAGGAGTGAATCCCCAGGCGAACGCTCCTCACAGGAAGCCACCGATGAATGGTTTCGTGGGGAAATCGACTCCATTCAGCGTATTTTAATCAGTTTTGTCGCCTCGTTGGTTCGGGACCCCCACCTGGTAAACGATGTGGTACAGGAGACCAATTTGGTTATCTGGAAGAAAAGAGACTCGTTTACGCCGGGTACCAACTTTCGGTCCTGGTCACTTCGGATCGCTTACTTTCAATCTCTCGCAGCTCTCAAATCGGCACAGAGCAGCCGGTTGATGTTTAGCCAAGCCCTCGTCGATCGTTTTACCCATGATGCGGAGAATTCGACAAGCATTTTGACGCAGGACACTTCCGATCGCCTTAGGGTTTGTTTGAGCCGGCTAACACCGCGTCAACGAGAAGTGATCGAACTTCGCTACCAGCAATCGTGCTCAATTGGACTCATTACCGAGAAACTCGGTCGAACTCAGGCTGCGATCGGGATGCTGCTAAACCGCGCCAGAACTGCTCTTTTACAGTGCTTGAAGATGGGAGAACGAGAATGATTAGCAATCGCCTCCCCAATGATTTCGACCCTCACGAGCCTGAACTGCCACATCCAGAATTTCAACTGCTGGTTAGTAGTCTCCTCGATGAAAGTATTTCGGACCAAGACTTCGAACGCTTGCAAACCAAGCTTCAACAGAGCGCCTCCGCACGAGACGCCTACCGGAATCTCGTCGAACTTCATCTGGCGCTTCACGAGACACTGTCAGAGCCTGTCGTCTCGATCGCCTCAGACAGACAAGCGTGGCCCCAGGTAGTCACTCAGCGCCGGGTTTTTGTCCCACTGCTGCTCGCCTCTTGTGCACTGAGCATCGCGGTCGCATGTTTTTTCTTCCTCCCGATGAAAGAGTCGCCGATTGCCTGGACCGGTTCAGAAGTCGACTCGGCTTTAGAACTACGTGCCGGAGACCGCGTCGTTGCCTCCGCCAACCACTCCAATAAGATCACGTTCCGCAATGGTGTCAAAGTCTCGCTATCTCAAGGGGCTGACCTGGAAATCCTCGGTGATAAGAAAGTTCGACTCCATAAAGGCCAGGTCTACGTCGATGTCGGAGAGCAAGGAAAAGGGTTTACCGTCCTGACCGATGCGGCAAATATCGTCGACCTGGGAACGGTATTTGGTGTGGGCGCCAATTCACCTGATGAAACCGAAGTGCTGGTCTTTGATGGTGTCGTTGATGTTGCGACCAACAGCCAGAAAAAGCTGCCACGCAAGGTTCTCGTTTCGGGCCAGGCGGAAAGATACGACAAGTCAGGCACCGGCGAACGCATTCCCACCGTATGGAGTTCCTCTTTGTCGTCCGAATGGTCGACGGCTCCGGATGGCCGCAATTCTTCTGTAGCCTCCATTACCGACAATGTCCTCGGCAGTTCCAACGCCAAATTTTACATGGTCGTCAGCGGCGGATTTTGTGAAGATGCGTTGGTCTACGTCGATCGCAAGTACGAATGGAACGGCCTCGACAAGACGGGAATTCCCAAGGAATTGATTGGAGCGGACTATATTCGGACTTTCAACGACGACAAACATTGCAAAGACATCGACATCACGCTGACGTTATCTCGGGAAGCAGACGTCTACATCCTAGTTGATCAGCGTTACCTGATTCCGGATTGGCTGTCCGAAAACTTTGTCGATACCGGCTGGAAACTCGGAATTGACCTCGGTCTATCGCATCGAGCAGGTGAGGTGAAAGCACCTCCCGTGGAATCGGATGTCGAACGTTTTCTCGGTAGAGGGCCAGGTAACTCAGTCGATGTACCGGTCAATGTTTGGAAGCTTAAACACAGCTCTGGCCAGCAGGTGCACTTAGGACCCAACGGCGAGAAATCTCATCAGTTTGATAATGCGATCCAAGGTGCTGGTTCCATGTACGGCATCGTCATCCTACCGAAGGATCGCACGTCGGACTAAATCCCGTCTTATTCTCATCTCCATTCCCTAATAAGGAATTCTTAGTGACCATGACAAATGTAAGACACCGTTACGGGTTTACCCTTGTGGAACTATTGGTGGTTATCGCCATTATCGGAGTTCTGATCGCGCTACTCTTGCCGGCAGTCCAACAGGCCCGTGAGGCCGCACGTCGCATTCAATGCTCGAATACCTTGAAGCAGATCGGCATTGCCATTCACAACTATCACGATGTTCATCTTGCCCTTCCACCGGGCCATGTGATTCAAGCAAACGATCCTGACTGGGGAGGTGCCACGGCCGACACCGACGTTGAGAGTTGGGGATGGGGCGCAATACTCCTCCCATATATCGAACAAGCCGCACTTTACGAACAGAGTGGACTCGGTCGTGGTACCCTGCTCGAGACCGTCATCGATCCGGTTGCGTTGACTCCTGTCGCGTCATACCGTTGTCCCTCTGACACGGCCCCGACGATTGGCGTAGGTCGCTTGTTTTCCGATTGGGCAATCTCTAACTACAAAGCAAGTTACGGACACCGGCATCGAGCAGTTCAAATTGCTCCCGTCGCGGCCGCTCAAACGGGATGCTTCCTACCGATTGGAAAACCGGGGTCTGCCCAGGGATCGTTGCGTTTGCGTGATGTCACCGACGGTACGTCCAATACGATTGCCATTGGAGAGGTGGCCTGGAAACGCGGGGAACTATTTCACGAAGCAGCTGTCTGGGCCGGAGCGACACGTGGAAAAGGGGGAAACGTTTGCAAAGACGTCTATGCTGGTGGGCGCGCCGCGATCAACCACTCGAATAACGTTTCCAATGAGTTGTGCGAAAGCTTCAGCAGCATGCACCCCGGCGGAGCGCAATTCGTGTTCGCGGATGGATCGGTTCATTTCCTGACAGAGAATATCGACTACGTAACCGATGGTTCCAGCAACGAAAGTGCCGTCGACAGTTCATACGAGCGACTACTGTCGCGCAATGACAACCAGGTCGTCGGCAACTACTAAGCGAGTGAGCTTTTCCTGACGGTCGATCGCGCTTCTCATTCTCCCCTTCTCTATCAACACCATTTCATCGGAACACCCCATGCCAACCCGAATAAAGACATTTGCCGCCTACCGTTTTTCGGTGCTTTTCGCGTGTGGCTTCGCATTGATTGCCGGCTGCCAAAAACATAGTGGTCCGGAACTTGCAACCGTTACCGGCACCGTAACTCTCGATGGCGAACCGCTCAAAGACGCGACCTTACATTTTCAGCCATCGTCTGGGAGACCTTCGTATGGCAAGACTGATGACAACGGGAAATACAACATGGGCTACAGCCTGGAACGGCAAGGGGTAGCACTAGGAAAGCACAAAGTCATCATTCGGACCGTGGTTGAAGACAAGTACGGCAAGATCCTTCGCAAGGAAATGCTTCCGAAAAACTATCACGATCAAACCGATTTAAACGCAGTGGTCGAGGACAAGGCGAACGTCATTGATTTTGAGCTGAAATCTAAGTAATCAACCGGCAACCGCGGTCGAAACACACCATTGTCAAACTTCTCACCCTCGCCGATATGAAAGAAGAATGCAGATGAAAGAGAATCGTTCCCAAATCAATCCAAGCCGTCGTGCATTTGTTCAATCATCGGCAATCGGTGCCGTACTCGGCGCCAAGTCAATCTTGCTAGGTGGTGCTTGGGGTGCGGAACAGGTGACTTCCAACCAAGTACTAACCCAACCAGACTTGCGTAAAGGCGAAGTCTTGCGCACCCAAGGGGAACTCTCTGAGAAGCAGACTGTTCTCAGAGAGGCCGAACGCACTATCCCCGTAGCTGGAAAGAGCGACGTCCTCGTATGTGGCGCTGGGCCAGCGGGAATTGGTGCCGCTTTAGCGGCCGCACGTGCCGGGGCAAGTGTGCAACTGATTGAGGTTGCAGGCTGCCTCGGAGGTGTATGGACAGCTGGCCTGCTTACGAAAATCATCGGAGGCGGCGACAAATCGGGAATCATGGAGGAAATTCTCACCGCCCTCTCCGAGCGGGGAAGCAGCGTTGCCAAGTCAACCGCGGGAGAAGTCTACGATCCCGAGATCCTCAAGCTATTGTTGGAAGAACTATGCGTCGAAGCCGGAGTGCGCATTCAACTCCACACGCGTCTGGTGGGGACAGTTACCGACGGTCAGAAGAGAATCGTGGCCATCATTACCGAATCGAAATCAGGACGACAGGCGTGGGTCGCCAATCGCTACATTGATTGTAGCGGAGACGGCGACTTGGCTGCTCAAGCTGGTTGTAACTTCGAAGTAGGATACGACCGCAACTGTGAATGCCAACCCATGTCGATGATGGCCCTCCTGACAGGGATTAACACCTCGGAAGTTAGAGAATACATCCGCGAAAACGGGGCCGATGCCAAGACTCGATTCTACAAGCTCATGCAAGACGCTGGCATCAACCCTTCGTATCGAGCTCCTACCCTTCGACATCTTCACAGCGGAATCTATTCGCTCATGACCAATCATGAGTACGGAGTACCGGCTACCGATGCCGGTGCCATTACCGAAGCAACGATTCGATCAAGGAAAGAAGTCCATGAAATTGTTCAAGGACTACGAAAGCTGGGAAAGCCTTGGCAAGACCTGGCAGTCGTTGCAACCGCTGAACAGATTGGCGTTCGTGAAGGTCGGCGGATCCGAGGACGGTATTACATCACCGGGGACGATCTCGTTTCAGGACTTCGTCACGAATCTGCCGTGTGTCGAACAGATTTTGGTTTCGATGTGCACAATGTCTTTCCCGATGGCTCTAACCCAGCGGACGTGAAGCATTACCGGGCAGCCGGCGTGAAGTCGTACGATATCCCACTTCCCGCTCTGATGGCCGCAGATGTCGATGGCCTGATGATGGCAGGCCGCTGCATCAGCGGAGACTTTTTTGCCCACTCAAGCTACCGTGTGACCGGCAACGCCGTACCCATGGGAGAAGCCGCGGGATTGACGAGTGCCGTGTCGCTTCAGAAGGGAGTCATGCCCCATGAACTAACATGGGCGGAAGTGCAATCGTACAGCCGGGAGAAAAAGTCGTAGCCTGAACTTTCGCCACGGTTAGCTCTATTCCGCGAACGTGATCCCAATCGGGCGGACTACACACTTAATGCTTCCAAGCAAGTCGATTAGATTGATAAGACCATCGTCGACTCAACACGCGATCGAAGCGACAACACGTGACCCGCCCCGGTCAGAACCCTAAGAGTAAGAGTTCTCTGATCGGGAATTATTGGTATCGGATGCAAGGGAAACGGTCGAGCGAATCCGTATCGCATTCAGGCGAGGCCTGAGAGAACTGATCCCTTTTCTGAATTGTGAAGGGATGGTTTTGCGTTTCCAACAGAAACGTGTGCGAGCTGAGTGCTCGCTCAACTGATATCATAAGTGTCATTTAGTCATTGAGAACTGAACTGGATTATCATTTAGGCTGCCAGAGACACTGGCCGCGACCCGCCCCGTTCGATCGCGTCCATTCGGTAAATTAGTTGTTGCGTCTGTGACCTTAGAAACGAACGGTTTCATCATTTGCCACTACTCATCGGTGAGCAGCAATTCACGTTTGCCCGCCATCAAAGGACTCCTTTCGATGGTAGGTATGACTCAAATCGTGACCTCCGCAAGCTTATAACGTCGGGGTCTTGAATCAGCCTCGAGATCGTGAATGATTGCGGACACCGAACCGATGACAAATTCTCAATGTTCAAACTGTACGCCGTTCATGTCGCCAATAACTTTCTCCCCTAAAGATGCGGAGAAATGCAAAGCGTTCCATGAGCAACTGTGCTTGGCAGTTGCCCAAGGCCACATGGATATCGAATACGGTGATCTACAGTGGTCCGACTACCTCGACTGCGGCCTGCGATGTAATGGCTGTGGTCAGCGATTTCGGCTTGAGCTAGAAGTGTATCACGGTATCGGGGGCGCATGGCATCTAGTCCGATCATGAGTCGCTACTACTGGCGTGACATTTAGAGTGTGACCGCCGTCGAGGCCTAGAACGCCTGCGTTGTTAGGTGCTTCCGGCACGAACACATCGTCTATTATCAAATTGGCTGCAGGGATTCCTCCACCACTCTGCCAATTGAAATGGCTCCATCAAAGATAAACAAGGAAGTCAGTTCTCTGACGACCCTACGATCTTCGATTGGTGAGAAAAAGCAAGGTCAGGCAAATGGGAACAATCCACAAATCCCACTCTCAAGATGCCAATTTGAATCTCGCGACTTAGGATCCACGAAGCCTCGATTGTCTCACAGCTTCAGGCTTCTTCGTCCGTCGTTTCGGCCAGCAGTTCCAAAAGATCGTTGATGGACCGATGTGCCTCAATAGGGTGTCGCAGAGGTCGGTCACCAATGATTGCATAGTGATTCTGTCGCCCGACTTTCTCCCGACGAATTACGCCACCTTCTTCCAGGTCCGCAATGATTCTCTGGACGGCACGTTCGGTGATTCCAACCTGCAGGGCGACTTCACGAAGCACCATACTTGAATTCCGCGATAAAAGAATCAAGACGTGCGAGTGATTCGTCAGGAACGTCCATCGCGAGAAAACACCTTTGTCCGGGGCTGTCTCGATTGGTGTACCACGACGCGGGCGAGGCGTTTTGCCTGCTGCGGGTGGTTTCGAGGGATTTTTTTTTCTGGAAGGGGCCGCCATCCGACTACTTTCACAAGAGAAGATCCAGACCGAGGCATCCACTGCCTAAAGCCTGACGATTCAACGACTTATCTTACAAGCCGATTCGTGCTTTGACAATCATGAATTGCCGGTCGTATCTCGTTTGCCTCTGGATTCCTTCAAGCGTTCTGGACGAATCTGCCGAATTCTAGCGACATGCAATTGACGACATATTTGTCGTGCTTTAAACTTCGCACATTGCTATCACTGGTAGTTCCTGAATAAGGGAGAGAGTGTCTCGATGTCGCTTTTAGCCATGCTCATATGTGTCGCTCCGTTTTGTCTGGCGTTTGCACTCGTCATCCCTTCTGCATGGGCAAACCATCACGCCGATTTAATGCGTCGTTTGTGTCAAGCCTCGGTCGCAGGCGTCGGTGCTTTTCTGATGCTGGCTTCGCTCGGGCTCCTCTTCCAAAGCAACATTACTGGTAGTTGGTCTCTGACGGGCAGCCACGGGCCGTTGAGAATTAGCGTCTATTACGATGTTATTTCGGCACTGATGGCACTTTTGATCGGTTACATCGGCTGGATCATCTCGCGGTTTTCAGGCAGCTATCTCGATAGAGATTCGCGGGCGGGGCAATTCGACAAGTGGCTGATGGTCTGCCTTGGGGCAATTCTGGGATTAGTAGTTAGTGGCAACCTAATTCAATTGTTTGTCTTCTGGATACTGACGACCTTTGCTCTGCATCAACTCCTGATGCATAACGCGGATCGCCCCTGGGCGGTTTGGACGGCACGGAAGAAGTTTCTCATTAGCCGACTGGGGGATGTGTTTCTCGGAATCGCAATTTATCTGGTGTACCAGGTTTGGGGGACCGGCGAACTCAGTGAACTCCTCGCCAAGTTCAAAGAAGGTGCCCCAGCATTGTTCGACGACTCGCGTGTCGGAGTCATCTGCATATTGTTGGTTTTGAGTGCCCTAACCAAATCGGCTCAATTTCCCTTCCATAGCTGGTTGCCAGACACCCTAGAAACGCCAACGCCTGTGTCCGCCTTGATGCACGCTGGCATTATCAATGGAGGTGGGTTTCTCCTAATTCGACTCAGTCCTCTGGTTTCGCAATCGAGCGCTGCACTTGCACTCTGCACGATTATTGGCGGCGTGACTTGCTTACTCGGCGGCATAATCATGTCCACGCAGTCCAGCATCAAGAGAAAACTAGCCTACAGCACGATGTCGCAAATGGGCTTCATGATGATGCAGTGTGGGCTCGGCGCATTTTCGATTGCCTTAATCCACATCATTTCTCACTCGCTCTACAAGTCTCACGCTTTCCTTCGATCGGGCAGTGCCGTGACGGCCCCTGGATTAAGCCATTCTCCAATTAGCTGGCAGAAACGCCTGTTAACCACCGGTGTTGGTCTAGTCTCGGCATCGATCATCATCGTGATGGTGGCATTCCTAATGGGAGTGGATGGAACTCCTTCGATGGCTGAAATGCTGCTCGGCCTGGTCACGCTTGTTGCCCTGACCCACTTGATTTCCGAGGCGATCAGCAGCGGTTCACCCAGGCTAGCTCTGATAGGAATGACCGCATCCACGCTCATCGTGGCCATCTATTTTCTTAGTCATGCAGCACTTGATGGGTTAACGAGAGACGTCTTAGCCCACGACTCAGTCGGGACAAGCCTCAGTAGTCAGATTGTCATCGGAATCGTCGCTATCGGCTTTGTGTCTCTTGGCATTATTGAAATCGCGAAGGATCACTTGGCAAACTCGCGGATTCTACAGCTTCTCTATGTGCATGCCGTGAATGGTTTTTACTTCGATATCGCAGCGCGGCGACTTACGGCCCTACTTTGGGCTCGGTCTGCTCCCACGCCATAGGTTCCCACTTAATTCGCAAACCAAGACTCTTGGAGGTTTCCCAGATGGTCGTCGCCCTCGATTCATCAAACGTAGTCGGCAAGGAAAGATCTATGTCTGATGATCTTTTGTCATCCGAATTCAATCGTGTCATGAAGCGACTCCAGGAAACGGTTCCCCCTTCCTGGCCTCTAAAGGACTTTGTCGCAGTCAACCCCTTTCTAGGTTTCACCGGAAAGACATTCCTGGAAACAGACGCACTTCTGAAGCAAGTCTGCGATGTTGATCTACTTCCTCCGCTGAGTTATTTCCGCACACTCCATCGGGAGAGTCGACTGTCGATCGATCAAATCAGTCAAGGATACGACGAAATCAGTCGAGACCATCCTGATCTTTTAAAAGGGACGCCATTAGATGAGGTGGTAGCTTGGCTACATCAGAATGATCAGCCGCAGCCAGTTGAGCGGAGGACTGTTTGGACCATGGCCGAAGCACTGGACCAAACCGATGGCGGAGAACGGAAGAACCAAATCCTTAACGATATCACACGCTGTTTGTCGGGGTATTTCGATGATGGCGAAGCATTCTGGCCGATGCCCTGGCGAAACCAATCGCCATTCCCGGCCTGGAAGCAAATGAACTCGATCAGCCACCGGATGGACTTTCTCGGCATGCGAGGCTTTCGGGAATTTGTGCAACGCCTCCCGGACGACGCAGAAAAAGCCCTTCTGCAAATGCTTTCGATAATATCCCTCCCCAAGCATTTGTGGTTTGCTTTCTGCCTGGCACAGCTTAGCTCGGTCGCTGGATGGGCGTCTTATGTTAAGAATAATTCAAAGTCAGGAGAAAGTTGCTTGCCGGAACTTCTGGCGATTCGATTGGCATACGATGCGTTTCTCATCCAGAGTTCCGACCGCGTATCGACAATCTGTTTTCACCAAGATTTGTGGAGCGGCAAACGAACTCTCGAAGCTCTGGCGATACCGGATCCAATGGATGTCATTCGCTATGTGCTTCAGATTGCTTGCGAGACGAGTTTTCGCCATGGGCTTACGTCTCAGCTTTCGCGACCGCAGAAGAAGTCACCGACAACGGTGGAACCATTAGCACAGCTTGTCTTTTGTATCGACGTTCGATCTGAGCCTATCCGACGCCAACTGGAACTCGTCAGCGAACGAATGGAAACACTCGGCTTTGCAGGCTTTTTTGGGATGCCGCTGAAGAACATCCCCTCGCCCGGCACTGAGGGAAGTTCTCATTGCCCAGTGCTCCTGGAACCAGCTTTCCAGGTTGAATGGGAGAAGTCATCGAAAGGCGCCCCCCATGATCAGGATCGGGATTCGCAAGTCAAAGAAGAGACGTGGCAGAAAGTCTTTCATTCTTTCCGATCCAATCCGGTATCGAGCCTCACGTTTGTCGAAACGCTCGGATGGTTGTCAGCGGGGAAACTGCTGTTCGACTCGCTGGGATGGGTTCGTTCGCGGTTTGGTGCTTTCCTTGAACCCGCCGATCCACAACTTCTTTCAAGCCCAGGCAAATCTGGAGGATACCGGACTTGTTTGACCGTCGAGCAACAGGTCGACTTTTGCCAAGGGTTTCTGTCAAACCTTGGGCTGACGGAACGCTTTGCACGATTCGTGGTCGTCTGCGGTCATGCCTCGGATGTTCAGAATAGCCTCTTTCAAGCAGGACTCGACTGCGGAGCTTGTGGCGGACATTCGGGCGAACCGAACGCTCGAGTTGCTTGTGCGATGCTGAATAACCAAGAGGTGCGAAATGGTCTTTCAGAACGGGGGATCTCGGTACCGGAGTCAACTTGGTTCGTGCCTGCGGTGCATAACACCACGACAGAAAGCATTGTTTTGCCTGAAATAGGCGCGATACCAATTATCTTCCAAAAAGAGTTTCACGAACTGACCTCAGCTTGTCACGCTGCAAGTCTCAATTGTGCGGCGAGCCGATCTTCTCGATTTCCAGCCGAGGTCAATCGAGACTTGTCGCGCAAGAGTCGAAATTGGGGGGACGTCAGACCGGACTGGGGGCTAGTAGGCAATGCGGCTTTTGTCGTCGCGCCGCGATCCCGGACGCGCGACTTGGACCTGGGAGGACGAGTGTTCCTTCACAGCTATGATCCGACCAAGGATGTTTCGGGAAAGATTCTGGAGTCGATCATGACCGCACCCATGATCGTTACCAGTTGGATCAATTTGCAGTACTTTGCTTCCACCATAGATAACCGGAAATACGGCAGTGGCGATAAGCTGCTTCACAATGCGGTGGGCAAGTTTGGCGTGCTGGAAGGCAACGGTGGTGACCTGCGAACGGGACTACCCATGCAGTCCATTCATAACGGAGAAAGCTGGCAGCATCAGCCGTTGAAGCTTCTTGTTGTCATCGAATCTCCACGGGATCGGATCGAGACAATTATCGAGAAGCATCCGAATGTCCATGATCTTGTCTCACACGGTTGGATTTCGTTGGTGGTGCTTGAGCATAACCAATTCTTCCGCTGGGGATGTGATAGCTGGGACTTATACGAAGCAGAGGGCTCCAGCATGCCGGTCTATCAAGGCGTTTCGCAATAGGAATGAGGGAACATCCAATGACTATTCAAGAATCACACGTGTCCGAACAGCAGAACGAAATTGAAAGTCCGAGCTTCGCGCATCTAAGAATGCTGGAGGAAGAAAGCATCTATGTCCTGCGCGAGGTGGCCGAATCGTTTGAGAATCCAGTTCTCCTCTATTCCATTGGGAAGGACTCTAGCGTTCTGCTACACCTGGCTCGAAAGGCGTTTTATCCCGAGAAACCACCCTTTCCGCTACTTCATATTGATTCGACCTGGGAATTCCGCGAGATGATCGAGTTCCGAGAGAACTATGTCCGTCGCGAACTTGGATTGGATGTCCTCGTGGAGATTAATCAAGAAGGGGCCCAACGAGGCGTCAATCCTTTCGACTTCCCCAGCACGGTTTACACCGACGTGATGCGGACACAGCCACTGAAAAATGCTCTGACGCGCTACCGCTTCGATGCGGCCATCGGTGGAGGACGTCGCGAAGAAGAAAAGTCTCGGGCGAAGGAACGCGTGTTCTCTTTTCGGGACAAACATCATCGATGGGATCCACGCAATCAACGACCAGAGCTTTGGCGTCTGTACAACACGCATGTCCATCGTGGCGAAAGCATGCGTGTTTTCCCCCTTTCCGATTGGACCGAGGAAGAAGTCTGGCAGTACATCTGGTTGGAAAACATTCCGCTTGTTCCACTCTACTTTTCCCAGCATCGTCCTATCGTCCGTCGTGATGGCAACTTAATCATGGTCGACGACGAGCGAATGCCTCTGCTGGCAGGAGAAAACCCCGAATTGATGGAAGTAAGATTTCGGACCCTAGGCTGCTATCCGGTCACCGGTGCTATTGAGTCTAAGTCTCGCACCGTCGAGCACATTATCCAGGAATTGCAGTCGACTCGTATCTCTGAGAGAGCCGGCCGGGCGAGCGATAAGGATGAAGAAGCAGCCATGGAACGTAAGAAGCGACAAGGATATTTCTAATGATCACTCAACTACAAAAGACGAATCAAAACGCCTCCCTTCCCAACGATTCGACCGTCGGAATTCTTCGATTGCTGACGTGTGGAAGCGTTGACGATGGCAAGAGTACGTTGATTGGACGACTATTGCTGGAAACGGGCGCTGTGTATGAAGATCATCTGCAGTCTCTGCAACTGGAAACCAAACGACACGGAACAACGCAACTGCAAATAGATCCCGCGTTGCTTGTCGACGGCCTTGAGGATGAACGAGCCCAGGGCATCACGATCGATATTGCCTACCGATATCTTCGATCGCCACGCCGGAAGATCATTATCGCTGACAGTCCCGGGCACGAGCAGTACACGAGAAATATGGTCACGGCGGCATCCCGTTCCGATGTCGCTTTGATACTGGTGGATGCGAGAAAAGGGATTCTTCCGCAGACGAAAAGACATACGATTATCGCGTCGCTGCTAGGAATCAGACAATTCATCCTGGCAGTGAACAAGATGGACTTGGTCGGGTACAAGCAGAGTGTATTTGATGAGCTGTCCCATGAGTTTGTGAATTTTGCCCGTACGTTAGGCGACCTTAGCACCCACGCAATTCCGCTGTCGGGTCTGTGTGGCGACAACGTCTGTCACCGCAGCACCCATATGCCGTGGTATGGCGGAACCACACTTCTGGAAGCTTTGGAAGCGACCCCCGATACCACCTGCCGCCTGAAGGATGAACTACGATTCCCAATTCAGCGCGTCGTGCGTCCCGATTCCGATTTTCGCGGCGTCAGCGGAACGATTGTTTCGGGAACGATACGATCAGGCGATCCCATCGTCGTGCTGCCTCAGCGTCAGCGAACGAAGGTCCGGTCGCTTGTGACGATGGACGGAGAACTGAAATCGGCGTCCGCTGGGCAACCTGTAACGGTAACACTCGAGGATGAGATCGACCTTTCACGAGGAGATTGGATCGTCTCGGATGAGAAGAGTTTTCAAGTAAGTCGCGAGTTCGAAGCGACGCTCGTATGGATGTCCCAGGAATTACTTCAGCCGGGACACTGCTACATTCTACGATGTTCGACGAAGACGATCACAGCAGAAGTGACGTCTGTAAAATCCGTGATTGACATTGAGAAAGGAAGCGTAGCTCCGGGAAGCTCCCTTGCCCTGAACGAAATCGGATTATGCCATATCTCACTTCATGAAACGATTGTTCATGATCTGTTTGTAGAATCCCGAGACACCGGCGCCTTCATTCTGATCGACAGACTATCCCATGAAACGGTTGCAGCAGGAATCATTCAGCATTGCACGTCTTCAACTCCTGGTCTCGATTTATCGAAAACTGACATCACTCCGCGCGTGAGCCCCCAGCACGCAGCGCTAATCGCTCGCCGGCGAGATCGAATGCGACATGCTCCCGCGTCGCTGCTTGTTTGGGGAACAGACCAGGTTCGGAATGCGGCGATAACACGTCAACTGGAGTCCAAGCTTTTCGACGCCGCAATTCACGTCATCGTAATCGACGATCAATTCATCGACGGCGTCGCCGACCAGACTCCTACCGAATCGAGCTCCGAAAGTTACCAGAGACAGCTCAAAAAGCTACAGATATCGAGGCTCTTAAGCGATCTCGGAATCGCCAGTATCGTAGCCCTTGATGTTTTCGCATCCCAAGTAGATTCAGAGCCGCTCTGCATACTAGGTAGTAATCGAACTCTCATACTAGACGTGAATAACGAATCTGCCATGACAGATGTTAGCAAGAACTTTTCAATCGATCAGCCATTGAAAAATGAACCTGATCCTGTCACCGGAGTCGTTAATTCGGGCTCTCGAATCAATGACGCTGTCGACGTGCTCGTTACTGCTGTCGAAGCCATGGCTCGGGATTAATTTGTTTTCCTCAATATATTTTACCGTTGCAAAGTGTCCGATTAGGAGCAAGCACTAATGGTTTCATCAGGCAGAGCTTTCGACTGGATGGACAACCGGGGTACCCATCCGTGGATGCATTCTTCTTTGAGGCCTCACAAATTACTCTGGCTCTCAGACCAGCAAGAATTCGTGGACCCCATGATCAACAAGATCAATAAGATGTTCGGCGATCCTGTGGTAAGGCTACCCAGTGACACCTTCGATGATCCACAAACCCTCGCGGCGAAAGTCGTAGACACGGCAAAGACTTCCCAAATTTCGGAGGTTATCGTCCTCGGCCACTCGTACTTCCAGTCGCGTCATCAGTTGTCGGAAGCCGATGTCCAATTCTCAGACATCACCGCGACAAACACGATTACCTCAAGACTACTTAGGAAGCAACAACTGGATCAACTTGCTAAACATAGGCTGCTCGAAGTCACCGGCAATTTACTCCGCATGTGTGACACGCGAAAACATGACTTACTGGTTAGCCCATTATTTTATCGCACAGAAGACGGTGTCATGTGCTTTTTCAACGCTGCAACGAATCGATTTGAGGCAATCGAGGTTGGGCCAATGCTAAATAACAATTGTTAAAATACCCAGCTCATGTTCGATCCTCAACGTGCGTGCTGAATGTCAGTCCTACACGCGTAGCTGCGGGTGAAATGCCCCCAACACCTGGCCCACCGTTATGAGAGTTAGCCCAACGCTCAATTTTGGAGAATGTAACGTCCATTAGCTCGGCTTTGCTACATAACGTCATCGATCACGCGGTGGCCGCCGAGTGATTTTCCATTCGAATTCGGGGCGATCGGCCACTCGCGTGCATCGTCTGGTTCTGTTGCGTTTCTCAATTGACTTCGCGCGTAACGACAAGCCCCATCACATGACGTGGATGTCGTTCAGTGCGATATCCAGCCCATCATCGACGTCCAGAATCACGAATGTCGCGGTCAGGTCCGATACAAAGCCATCAATGTTCAAATCATACCAGATTTCGCCGACAGCTCCGTGCGCATTCTTTGGCCAACGATCCACGTTCTTGCGTTGTGTGACATCGGTCGGTTTTCCGATTACCGTGACACGTTGAGTCGGTTCGGCATCCCCGTACGCCTTTACGACATCGCGAATGAGGGTCGGGGTCCATTTCATTTCCGGAATGTGCTCAGTAAACGCGAACGCCGCGTCGTAATCTTCGAGCTCCATCAGTTCCGCCCATCTATCGGCAAACGCGATCAATGTTTCGGCGGTTGCGTCACGTGGTAGATGTGGCATGCGTGTACGAAACGGCTCCCTGAGCAACAGAACGATTAAGTTAACGCGGCGGGCGTATGCGAGGTCGCTTTCAAAAACCCGCGTCGCCGCCCGATCGCGTGGAACGTCTGGTTATGTGCCGTTGTTGACGTTGGATTTCGTTTCCGATCTGCGTTGCTGTGTGCAACACGCGATCACAATGAACCAAACGAAAGTTGTAACGATCAGTATACCGAAAAAAGAAGTAAACGCGACGATGCCCGGAATTCCGGCTATGCGAGACACAACAATCGCCACAAGCATGGGCGGAACCATCCACGTTGCCATGTAAACGAAGTCGAGACAGTAGAGACAGTCATGTTTTGATGGACTTTACGTCAAATGATCGCAAGAAGGTTATTGTCTTGAAGTAGCTTTGCAATTTCGTCGAAATCAGCAGCACTGCAATCGACGTGGATGCTAAAACCACCACGCGGGTGTTTTTCGGGAGATGCTTCTAACCGAAACGGGGAGTTAAGAAAAGCCGTTTCGATCGCGAGTCGTTCGTCCCGTGCATCATCGGGCATTTGATCCCAAATCAATCGCAAGTACATCGGAATCTCATTGGCTTCTTGGATCGCGATGTGGCACATAACGTAGGACGACAGTTTGATTGTCCATGTGCAAACGCCCCACGCCGTCCTCACGTGCATGTCGTGGTTATTTGGTTGCTGGCGGCGGAGAATCCGGCTCCGTTCCAGTGAGGATTATTGTAGTAACATCTCGACCGATCGTCATTTGCCAAACCGAGGTAACTTTGTTTTGGAAATCGCATACCTCAAGCTTAAGTTGCGGCTCGGTCTTTGATCGCCATCGCAGGAAGCGGCGAACCGGCCGGACCACAGGATGGCCGTCGTACGCATCGAGAAACAAAGTCGTCCGCAGGTCGTCGCGCACTTTCTCTGTTGGTTGCGGGAACTCGCTCTCGACCGGTGTTCCGTCTGCAGCAAGGTAAACGAACGGTTCGTCCAAGCCTGGGTCGTGAATGACCTGGGTCGCTTTCGCTAGATGCGCCCAGAAAAGTACAGAGCCGAGTACCTGAAGACGGTATTTCCATTGGCGTTTATAATTGAAACGCTCGCAAGCGTGAACTGGATAAAGTCGAAGCGTTCTCACATGCCCTTAGTCCAAATAACGACTAAAATCAGCCGGTCGCGACGAGCAATTCTCCATTGTCAAAACGCCCGACTTCGCGGCTCGGGTGCATTTTGTTGTTATTCAGCGTTTTCGCCATCTGGACGAATTCAATGCCTCGTCGCAGCTCGAGCACACCCAAATTGTAACGGTGTGTTCAGTAAACGAATCGGGAACCATTACTTGGTCGAGCGTAGAGTGGGGAAAATTCGCCGTCATCTCATTTACGTATTCCGGTGCATAATCGAGACACCCTCGAAACGCCGGAACCGCTACCGGTTCCAGTTCGCTTTCGTGCAGTTCACATATTCTTAACGCCTGGACGATTTCATCCGTACTCATTGTTAATTCTGGATACGATGAATTGAACGAAGCGAGCAAGTCTTGTTGCCAGTAACGAAGTCGACGCGCGCGGCTGAGATTACGATGCATCGCTCTGACAAACTTCAGGTAGGCTTCCTCTCCAGCGAAAGCCTTGAACGATGATCGGAATTTAATGGGGTCCGCCACTGGAGTTCTCAAAGCTGAATAACTTGTTTATTGGATGATCAGCGTATCACCTTGTAGGCTGCAACCTTGTCAGCCTATCGCGCGGGACGCCTATCGTTGCAAGGCTCTTGATTCTCGGTGGTTGCATCTTTTTCAAGACTTTCGCTGCGTGATTGGATGTTTCAGCTTATCACTCACCGTCACCACGAGTCAGACCGTCAGCCGGGCTGCGGACGCCACGGTCTCCCTGGTTCAAAACATAAGTATAAATCATTGGTGTCCAAACGCCACGGTGACCAAGGAGTTCCTGAACCGTGCGGATGTCGTAGCCCGCCTTGCAATGAGCGGAGCCCTCAAGCACCAGGTCTTGCTTGCACAGGACGAATCGTCCTTTGGCTTCAGAACAATGTCCCGCCCTCCTTACGCACTATCTTAGGAAACATCCATGGTACAAGCATCGCTGCTGTGGATATCTTTTACTCACCAGCGATAAGATCCAGCTGCCTGGATTGCACGAGTTTCCCTATCTTCCTTTGCGACTTGGAATGTCCAGGTCGATAACATTCGTCCCCGGCTCAACCTTCTTGACAAGCGTTGTGCTTTCGCGATTCATGTACTGAGTTTCTAGCTTCACTTTCGGCATCGGAACATCGTCGAT
Source organism: Bremerella sp. JC817 (assembly GCF_040718835.1). Lineage (NCBI taxonomy): Bacteria > Pseudomonadati > Planctomycetota > Planctomycetia > Pirellulales > Pirellulaceae > Bremerella > Bremerella sp. JC817. The sequence continues at coordinate 1,112,712 of NZ_JBFEFG010000281.1, forward strand.
TAAATCCGTTGGTGTGACGTAGACGCGATACTCGCCAACGGGAATCTGATCGCTTCCTCGGCCGTAAGTCAATTGGTAACTTCCGTCTTCGACGGCGCCACCAATTGCTTCGGCACTGCCGTCAGTAGGATCGAAATAGACGAAGAAGCCACCGCTTGGTTCTCCGTCAACGGTTACGGTGCCGCTTACGGTGCCAGCGTTGCCGCTCCCGCATCCAGTCAAACCTAGCAGTAACAATGCGGGAACAATCCAGGAAGGTATCACGGTTTTCATTGCAAACGTTTCCGACTGATCGAATAAGATAATCAAATGAGTATGGTGGTAGCGCAGAAGCAAAGTGCTCGTAGCGTCGCGAATTGCTCGACCCATGGATTAAGCAATTCGCATTCGCACGATAGAGAATTAATAATCGCCGACGACGACTCCGTCAGCTCGACGGCAGAGGGGATCGAAAACGGTCGAAATGTTGACCGTCTCGGCCATAAAGTTGACCGATCCATCTCCCATACAGACCTGAACACCGCCAGGGTGCAAGCTGGATACACCCTTTCCTTGATTTTGAGACGAGCCAATTGCGTAGAAGTCGCGATTAATCCCGAAGGAACTCCGGGCCAAACAGCGAGCCGCCGCATAGTCGGAGTTATAATTCTGACGGCCGTTGCCTAGAAGCTGTTTCAAAACCCTGACGTTATAAGCTTGCGCCAGGCAACGATTTGCGTTACACCTACCATCGAAAGGAGTCCTTCGATGGCTGGAAAGCGTGAGGTTCTGCTCACCGACGAGCAGTGGAAAATGGTGAAGCC